>CAVKEB010000009.1:0-75974 GCA_963655255.1 bacterium | reverse complement strand
ATAAGTTTGAAAGTGACATCGATATGTCACTTTCAAACAGCAGCATCGGTGCTGACGCACCGGCTGCCACATTCGGCAAAACCGGCTTCGCGGTTTTTGCCTCAGTGAGGAAAAGATGAGTAAAATGAAGAAGAAAGCGGGAAACAGATTTTTCATCCTGCAGCGGCAGCTGTGCCGCAGGAGACTGTGGCTGATCGCCGCAGTGGTCCTTTACATGGTGATGTATTATCCGGTTGCAGTCGTGATGCTGATCGCAAGAAGCGATGAAGTCGCGAGGGTGCAGCAGATGACGGAGGCGAAGGCTCTGAGCCAGAGGCTTGCGGAGGTTGGAACCTGGATCGGAATGCGGCAGTCGTTCGTCTGGGTAATCGTGCTGATGGCGGTGGTTCTGGCGATTCACGGCTTTTCTTATCTGTTCAGCATGGAGAAGCAGGATTTCTATGAGAGCCAGCCGGTCTCCCGGATGGAGCGGTTCTGGAACATCTATGCGAACGGCTTTCTGATTTTTGAAATTCCGACGGTTCTGTGCCTGCTTCTTTCGACCGCGCTCGCCGCGGCAATGAACGGCATGACCGCGGTGACCTTCCTGGATGCGGTGATTGAGCTGGGACGGGTGACGCTGATTTTCTTTGCTTCCTACAGCGTCGGGATTCTCGCGGTGATGCTGACGGGGAATCTCATCGTGTCCGGTGTCGTGACGGTGTTCCTTCTGTTCGCGGACCGGATTTATCAGCAGCTCTTCCAGAGCTTCCAGACGATGTTCTACAGGACGTACTGCTACTACGGGAATGGAGATCCTTCCTTCCTGCTCTCGCCTCTGTACAATGCGCAGGAGCCGTCCCGGTGGCTGGCAAGGAACTATACCTGGCAGTACACTCCGACGACGGGAGAGTGCCTTCGAAGTCTTCTGATGGACTGCTGGAAGGCAGACCTTATGATGCTCCTTGTCGGCGCCGTGCTCCTCCTTGCTGGCGTCCTGCTCTACAAGAAGCGCAGGGAAGAGTACGCGGGGATGACGGTGATCTACCGCCCGGTGCGGACCATCGTGCGGATTCTGGTCAGTGTGGCGGCCGGACTTTTTGCGGGAGTTGTCATCATCAATCTCTTCAGTTCCTCAACGTCGAGAACCGGAACGGTTTTCATGCTGGTGGGCGTCGTGTTCGTGGCGGTCCTGTGCTCCGGTGTTGTCGAGATGATCTATGATCTGGATATCTGGAAGTTCTTCGGCAGGTTCTGGGAGATCGCCGCGGCAGCCGTTCTGGCGGCAGGGATTTTCGCCCTGTTCCGCTACGACCTTCTGGGCTATGACCGGTACGTTCCGAAGGCGGAGGATGTGGAGAGCGCCGCTTTGTATGTCTATAATGACAACAGCTACTATTACCCGATGGATGACAATCCGAACGATTCGGTGAATGATGAGCAGCATGTGATGGAGGACATGAAGCTGACGGATATCCCGGCGCTTCTTGCCATCACGAAGCCGGCGATGGAAGCGCAGAGGACCATGGACGCGGATGACAGCACAGGCGGGTGGTCGGCCGAGGTCTGCTACCGGATGAAAAACGGCCGGAAGGTCTACCGCAGCATCCTGATTCCGTATGACACCGATGCGGGGACTCTGGACGAGGTCATTGCGAGCGATGCCTACAAGGAAGGCCTGTTCCCCGTCTATTCCAACATGATCATGCAGGAGGCATCCGAGAAGAACGGAATGGTGACTTTCAGCAACGGTTATCGGACGCTTTCCGGTTCCGGCACGCTGTATCCGGAATTCGAAGAGGCCTATAAGAAGGATCTGGAGCAGTACTCCTTCAGCCTGATGAACCGGGAGAGCAGCATCGGAAGGGTTTCCTTCCAGACGTACCGCCCGTTCTACATGGATCAGGAGTATGACGTCTATCCGTCGTACGAGAACACCATTGCCTTCCTGAAGGAGCACGATCTGTATCCGGAGAAGGCGACGGCGGAGGATGTCCTGAGCATTACCGTGACGGACTATGAGACGGACAGCACGTCGGAGGCGGAATATACGGATCCGGAGCAGATTCAGGAAATCATGGATCACACGGTGGTTATCGTCTCCTCGAACTGGAAGAAAGACGACGTGGCGGATTATCAGTATGATCTTTCGATTTCACCGAAACAGACCGACAACATGACATATTACAGCTGCTATTTCCGGAAGGGAGAGGTTCCGGCATTTGTTCTGAAGGACCTTGAGGAGAACCGCACGGAGAATTCCGATGAGGATTCGGATCTGATGGCGTGGCAGACGATGCAGGGATGACGCACCGGCTGCCGAATGCGGGGTAATCATAATGATATACTGACAGGAAGGAGGCCTCCGGGCCTCTTTCTTCATATGTCAAGTCTTGCTTTATTAATTATTCGGCATATCATATATCCTAAAAGGGGAAAACTCCATATTTTTATGCAGATGCAACGATTCGGAACCGCAGATTCTGCCGATCATGTTCCTCAAAGGGGAGAGGAACGGTCGGCGGCGATTCCGAATCGCTGTATGCGTCATAGCGCAAAATGAGCAGGAGGGGTTATCGTGCAGATTATTGAGTTTCTGATCTTTTTCCCGTTTGCGGTCGCGCTGGTGCTGTTCCTCATGGGCAGCAGCGAGCGCGTGTACGCGGCGCGCAAGGCGGTCGTGAAGGGAGCCGGGCTTGCCATCATGGCGGCCGTGATTTTCCTGGCGGTCCGTGTGCTCGGCGGGAAGGATGACTATGCGTTTCTCGCGAACGCGGAGGCGGCGAATGTTCTGATCATGATCGGGGAACTGGTCCTGATGGGAATCGTCATTTTCTATTCGCTTCGTTACAAGAAGATTTACGCGATGCTCCTGTCCATTGCCGGAACGCTTCCTGTGATCTGGCTGGATCTGTCCGGAAGAATGCCGGAGGGAGAGGCGCATTTCCATATCGACAATCTGACGGTCATCATGTGTCTGGTGGTTGGAATTGTCGGGAGTCTCATCTGCATTTACGCAGTGGGTTACATCAAGGACTATCACCAGCATCACCGCGATTATCCGGAGCGGTCGAACTGGTTTCTCGCGATGCTGTTCGTGTTTCTGGGCGCGATGTTCGGACTCCTTTTCTGCGACAGCATGGCGTGGATGTATTTTTTCTGGGAGATCACATCGGTCTGCTCCTTCCTCCTGATCGGCTACAACAAGCAGGAGGAGTCCATTCAGAATTCGTTCCGGGCCCTCTGGATGAACCTTCTGGGCGGCTGCGCGTTCGCGGTTGCCATTCTGTATTCGGCCCTGCAGCTTCATATCACGAACCTGTCTCAGCTTCTTACGATTGACGAGGCGGCGGTTCCCGGCGTCATGATCGTTCTCGTGATGCTGGCGTTCGCGGCGATGACCAAGAGCGCGCAGTTTCCATTCTGCGGATGGCTCCTCGGCGCCATGGTGGCGCCGACTCCGACCTCTGCGCTTCTGCACTCGGCGACCATGGTCAAGGCGGGCGTCTACCTTCTGATCCGGATTTCGCCGATGATGAAGGGAACACTGACGGGAGTTCTGGTCACTCTGATCGGAGGCTTTACCTTCTTTGCGGCCTCGCTTATGGCGATTGCAACCTCGGACGGCAAGAGGGTGCTCGCGCACTCCACCATTTCGAATCTCGGTCTGATCGTCGCCTGCGCCGGCGTTGGCCTTCCGGAATCCGTGTGGGCCGGCGTCATGCTGATTATCTTCCACGCGGTGTCGAAGTCGCTGATGTTCCTGTGCGTCGGCGCGGTGGAGAACGTGACGGGATCCCGCAATATCGAGGACATGCACGGCCTCATCATCAAGCTCCCGCGCCTTGCCATTGTCATGATCATCGGCATCTGCGGCATGTATCTGGCCCCGTTCGGCATGCTGATCGCGAAGTGGGCGGCGCTGAAATCCTTCATCGACTCCAACAGCGTGTGGCTGGTTCTGTTCCTTCTGTTCGGTACGGCCAGCACCTCCTTCTACTGGGGGAAGTGGCTCGGCAAGCTCTTTGCGGTCGTTCATAAATCGCAGGCGCTCCGGGACACCACGCATCGCGGAGAATGGCAGTCGATCATTCCGCTGGCCAGTCTTGTCGTTGCGATGTGCTTTTTGTTTCCATCGATCTCAACGTACCTGATTCAGCCGGTGCTGAGCCAGATGTTCCGGAAGAATGTTCCGGCGGTCATCGGCGGTTCGGACATCATCGTCATGCTGTTCATGTTCGCGCTGGTCGTGGCGCTCCCGATTGCGGGCGTGTTCATCACCAGACACCGCGGCGGCATCACGGAGCACAACACGAGGTCCTACATGTCCGGCGTCAACGCGGCGGACGACCGTCATTTCCTGAACTCGTTCGGCGACGTGCAGAGTGTGTACATGTCCAACTGGTACATGATTGACTTCATCGGCGAGCTGAAGATCATGAAGCCGTGCCTGTTCCTGTCCACGGCCATTCTGATCACGTTCCTGATGATCATCATAGGGAGGGCGCTGTAATGGTATCAATCGCTTTCAAACTTCTGATGGCAGTGGTTTCCATCCTTCTTGTCGGCCCTCTGGTGGGCGGACTTTTATCCGGGACGGACCGGTTTCTCTCAGCGAGAATGCAGAGAAGGCAGGGACCGCCGATCCTGCAGCCGTTCTACGACATCAGCAAATTTTTCCAGAAAAAGGCTTATATCGTGAACGGCCTGCAGCACTTTCTGGTGGTCGGACACCTCCTGTTCCTGATGCTGTCCATCGGGATCATCTATGCGGGACAGGACATTCTGCTTGCGATTTTCTCGCTGACGCTGGCGGAGATGATGCTGTGTCTGGCGGCGTTTTCGGCGAGTGCACCGTATTCGAACATGAGCGCGCAGCGTGAGATGCTGCAGATGGCCTGCGCGGAGCCGATTCTCCTCCTTCTGTGCATCGGCCTGTATCTGTCCTCCGGAAGCTTTATGGTGAAGGACATCATCCGCTGCGATCTGCCGGCGGTGGTGAAGACGCCGGGCATTTTCTTCGCGTTTCTGATCGTGCTGCCGATTGAGCTTCGGAAATCGCCGTTCGATATCAGCACCTCCCATCACGCCCATCAGGAAATGGTAAAAGGCGTGACGACGGATATTTCGGGGAGCGTCCTCGGGTTTGTGGAGCTCTCGGAATGGTATGAGCTGTTCCTGATGGTGACGCTGACGGGCCTGTTTTTCATCTGTTCGAATCCGGTCTCCATTGTGTATGCCATCGCCGCGGCGCTCGTCGTTATGTTCGGCATGACGCTCTGCGACAATGTGTTTCCGCGGGTGCGTTGGGAGCGGATGCTCGCCTTCACCTGGGGAACCACGCTGGTCGCGGGCGGCGGGAACATGCTGATCCTGATGCTTCTGGACAAATAGGAGAGGCAGCGCCGGGAAAACACGGAAGATAAGAGAAGTTTGAAAGTGACATTGATATGTCGCTTTCAAACAGCAGCATCGGTGCTGACGCACCGGCTGCCTTGGGGAGTGGGCGGAGCAGATGGCAGAAAGGAAACGAAAGTCATGAAAGTATCAAAATCACCCTGGGTCCTTCACTATGACGGATCCAGCTGCAACGGATGCGACATTGAGGTTCTCGCGGCGACGACGCCGCGTTACGATCTGGAGCGGTTCGGCATCATCAATACCGGGGACCCCAAGCATGCGGATGTCTTTCTGATCACCGGCGGTGTCAATTTCCAGAACCGGATGGTGGTGCAGCAGCTCTATTCGCAGATGCCGGATCCGAAGGTCGTGGTGGCGGTCGGCATCTGTGCCTGCGACGGCGGCGTGTTCAAGGAGTGCTACAACATTATGGGCGGCGTGGACAAGGTCATCCCGGTGGACGTCTATGTTCCCGGGTGCGCCGCGAGGCCGGAATCCATTATTGACGGCGTCGTCAAGGCTCTGGCGATTCTGGATCACAAAAGAGAACGGATGAGCAAAGGGCTTCCTGCCGAGGAAAAGGAATGGACGCCTTCGAAGCAGACGGGAAAGGGCGCCGAGGCGATGGCCAGCCAGGAGGCTCGCATTGAGGCACAGATCCGGGCCTCGGATGCGGCAAGGGCGGCAATGAGAAAGGAACAGGAGGAAGAGCTTCATGGCGGACATGAATGAGAAGCTGGCGGCTGCCGGCAAAACGTTTGCGGATGTGGCATCGACGAAAAAGCCGGTTCCCGCGGTTTCGGACAAAGCCGTGGTGCGGGAGACCGGGACGCCGGATATGCCCGTCGAGGAGATCGAGGTGCGGGAGCTTCTGGACGCGGTGACGAGAATCCGTCATGACGAGTGGAGACTGATTCAGATCTGCGCGACCAAGGTGGAAGAGGATACCTATGAGATCCTGTACACCTTCGGACGCGCGTATGACATCCGGAATCTCCGTCTCCGGGTGCACGGGAACGACCGCGTCTCCAGCATTACCAGCATTTATGAGGTGGCCTACCTGTATGAGAATGAGATTCACGACCTGTACGGGATCGAGATTGACATGATGAACTACGATTTCAACGGAAAGCTGTTCCGCACGGTCATTCCGACTCCGTTCCGGTGACAGGACAGAGCGCTTTCGGACGGAAACTTTCGGACGGAAGCCCGGAAGAGTCCGCACGGGAAGCTGCGGGGCCTGCAGGGGCGGCTGTTCCGGCAGACGATGCGGGAAACGCGTATCAGGCAAAAAGGAAAACAGGGATAGGAAAGCATTATGGCAGATAATTCGATCAAGAAAATCAGCATTGTTCCGTTCGGACCGCAGCACCCGGTGCTCCCGGAGCCGATCCATCTGGATCTGGTGCTGCAGGATGAGAAGGTCATTGACGCCATGCCCTCCATCGGATTCATTCACCGCGGGCTGGAGAAGCTGGTGGAGAAACGGGATTTCAAGGAATTCGTTCTGGTGGCGGAGCGGACCTGCGGCATCTGCTCCTTCGGACACAGCATGGGTTATGTCGAGGCCGTGGAGAAGATCATGAATCTCGAGACGACGCCGCGGACGAAGTACCTCCGCACGATGTGGGCGGAGCTCTCAAGACTCCACAACCATCTGATGTGGCTGGGACTTCTGGCGGACGCCTTTGGCTTTGAGAGTCTTTTCATGGACTGCTGGCGGCTTCGCGAGAAGGTTCTGGACATGCTGGAGATGACGACGGGCGGACGTGTTATTTTCTCCGTGAACAAGGTAGGCGGCCTGAAAAAGGACGTGACGCCCGAGATGCTGGAGCAGATTCTGAAAACCGTGGACGGGCTGGAAAAGGAGTGCCGCATCGTGACGGACATGTTCCTCGGAAACAGCGACGTTCTCTCCCGCATGGTCGGAGTCGGGAAGCTTTCCGCGGAGCGGGCGGAGGAGCTCGGCTGCTGCGGCCCGTTCCTTCGCGCGTCCGGGGTAAGGCGGGACCTCCGTCTTCAGGGATATGAGGCCTATGGCGAGCTGAACTTTGAGCCGGTGATCGCGACGGAGGGGGATTGCTACGCGCGCTGCAAGGTGAGAATCGGCGAGCTGTATCAGTCCATGGATCTCATCCGTCAGGTGATTGCGAAGATGCCGGAGGGGCCGATCGAGGTGCCGGTCAAGGGCAATCCCGACGGGGAGTATATGGCAAGAATCGAGCAGCCGCGCGGCGAGGCCATTTATTATGTCAAGGCGAATGGGAGCAGGTTCCTCACAAGATACCGGAACCGCACGCCCACCTTCGCGAATATCCCGGGACTCATCGAGACGATCCGCGGCGCGGAGCTTGCGGACGTCGCCATGATGATTCTGACCATTGATCCGTGCATTTCCTGCACTGAGAGGTAACCGCCATGATGGAGTTTATCGCCTATGTCGGGCATGAATTGAAAAATATGCTGAAAGGACCGGCAACGGTCGCTTATCCGGAGAAAGAACGGGAATTTCCGGAGCGTTACCGGGGGCATGTGGAGAATGACATTTCCAGATGCATCCTCTGCGGAATGTGCATGCGCGGATGTCCGTCCGGCGCGATCACGGTGTCCCGGAAGGATTACACCTGGGAGATCCGTCCGTTTTCCTGTGTCCAGTGTGACAACTGCGTGGAGGTGTGCCCCGCGAAATGCCTTTCCATGAAACCGGGCTATACGGAGCCGGGAACGGAGAAAACCTCTATCGTGCACCGCTACTCGGAGGAACAGATCGCGCGGGAAGTCGAAAAACAGAAGGCGATTGCGGCGAAGGCTGCCGCCGCAAAGGCGGCAGCAGCGGCCAGGGCCGCGGGAGCGGCATCCGGTGCAGACGCGAATCCGCCTGCGGGGATAAAGAGAACCGGCGCGGCCGCAGAAACGGATCAGGCTGCTGTGACAGAGAAGGCGGTCGGCGCAGGAGGAGCAGTGGAAAAGGGCGTCGGAAACTCCGAGAATGCATGACAAAAGAATGAGCAAAGAGAAAAAGATCAGCGTAAAAATTACAGTGCGGGGGGCGGTACAGGGAATCGG
The DNA here is from genome assembly GCA_963655255.1 of bacterium. Lineage (GTDB taxonomy): Bacteria > Bacillota > Clostridia > Lachnospirales > Lachnospiraceae > CAG-791. The sequence goes on along the minus strand of CAVKEB010000009.1, from coordinate 67,529 downwards.
GTACCGCCCTTTTGCTGCGAGGCTTGCGAACAAATGGAATCTGACGGGGACGGTCCGAAACAGCGGGGGGATCGTCATTCTCGAAGTGACGGGGGAGAGAAGCCGGATTGATCTTCTGGAGGACGCGCTCCGGCGGGAGGTCCCCGCGGGCGGATATGTGGTTTCGCTGACCGAGGAGGCGCTGGCGCAGGAAGAGTGCTCCGGAGAGGATGACTTTCGGATTGTCGGGAGCAGAGAAGAAGCGCTCGCAGAGCTCCCTGCGTTCCCACCGGATCTGGGAATCTGTCCGGACTGCCGGAGGGAAATGCTGGACCCTTCGAACCGGCGTTTCCGGTACGGCCTCATCAGCTGCACGGTCTGCGGCCCGAGATGGAGCATTCTGGACTGTTTTCCCTATGACCGGGATCACACCGCGATGCGGGCGTTTCCCCTGTGCCCTTCCTGCGGAAAGGAGTACGCCGCGGGAAGGCGGCGGCATGCGCAGACCATTTCCTGCCATGACTGCGGTCCGCAGATGTATTTCGTCAAAGAGAGGAAATGCCTCGGGAAAGGCGCAGGAGCGGAATGCCGCCGGGTGTACGGAGAGGACGGATTCCGGGAGGCGGTTCGGATTCTAGAGGACTGCGGAATCCTGGCACTGAAGAGCGTGGGCGGCTATCAGCTCCTGTGTTCTCCTTTCCGGGAAGAGAGCGTTCGAAGGCTCCGGGAGATGAAAGGACGGGAGAAAAAGCCCTTTGCGATCCTGTTTTCTTCCGTGGAGGAGATCCGGCGGTATGCCGAAGTGTCTCGGGAGGAAGAGGAGCTTCTTACCTCTTCGGCAAGGCCGATCGTCCTTCTCCTTCGAAAGGACGGAAGACTGGGAGAAATACCTGCCGCATCCGGCAAAACCGCCTTCTCGGATTTTGTCTCAGCGGGAAATCAGGATGAAAACCGGGAGGATGGAAACCGGAAACTTTCCCTTGTCCCCGGCGTCTGCGGGGAGAGCCGGTACCTCGGCGCGTTCCTTCCGTCTTTTGGCGTGCAGGAGCTTCTCCTGCAGGAGGCGGGGCCCCTTGTGGTGACCAGTGCGAACCGGAGCGCGGAGCCGATTCCGTTCCGGGAGGAGGCGTTTGCCGGGATGGAATTTGCGGGCGGACTGGACGCAGACGGCGTCTATCTGCATGACCGCAGCATCCGAAGGCCGCTGGACGACTCCGTGGCGGCGGTGCCGGACGGGAACATCCAGATGATCCGGAGGAGCCGGGGGTATGTGCCGATGCCGGTTTTCTTAAGAGAATCCGGCAGGCCCGGTCCGTCCTTTGCCGGACAGGAAAACCCGGAAGGAACGCCGGAGAAAAGGGCGCAGGGACAGAGACCGGAGGGAGAAAACGGAATCACTGCAGGCCGGCCGGAGGTTCTGGCTGCAGGGGCCGATCTGAAGGCGGCGTTCGCCTTTGCAAAGAAAGACCGCGTGATCCTGTCCCAGTACTTCGGGGATCTTTCGGATTATGCGGCGGCCTGCAACTACCGCGAACAGGAGAGGCAGATGGAGAGGATTTTCGGGGCGGAGCCGGAGTGCGTGGTCTGCGATCTTCACCCGGGATATTTTTCCGTTCGGATGGCAAAGGAATATGCGAAGGAGAAGAACCTTCCCCTGTATCAGGTTCAGCACCATCAGGCGCATGCGGCCTCCGTCATGGCGGAGTGGGGGCTGCGGAGCTGCATTGGCATCGTGTTCGACGGAACCGGCTGCGGAACCGACGGACAGCTCTGGGGCGGCGAGCTTCTGTACCTGTGTGAGGGGGATTTCCGAAGACTCGGGAGCCTTTCGGGCTGCCGGATGCCGGGCGGGGATGCCCTGAGCATCCGCGCGGATCTTGCCGGGGATGCCTGCCTTTTTCTGGTCGGAGAAAAGACAAGGAATCCGCTGACCGGGGCAGTGCTTTCGGAAGAGGGGAAGAACCGGACGATTGTCAGCACCAGCATGGGACGGCTTTTTGACGCCGCGGCGTCCATTCTGGGACTCGGGCAGGAGAATCACTATGAGGGTGAATGCGCGATTTTGTTGGAAAATGCCGCCTGGCGCGCGTGGGAGAGCAGGGTGCATAACTCTGCGCCGCGTCATTGCTCTGTGGAAAATGCCGCCTGGTACGCGTGGGACAGTAGAACGGGGGAAGATGCGGAACGTCCGGAACGGGCAGCGGATATTCCGGGAAGGACGACAGGTCTTCCGGAAAGATCGGTGGATATTTCCGACCCGCGGTTCAAGCGGACACTTGCAAGGACGCTTCTTTCTTTTCGCGGTTTGACAGTTCCCTCCCCCGATGGGAGAATCCTTTTGAGCACCGATGCGCTGGTGCGCGGCCTTCTCGAAATGAAGGAAAAGGGGAAATCTTCGGAGGAAGCGGCGCTATTCTTCCACCTTGCGGTCTGCTACGGGACGGCGCAGATCACGGAGAAGCTTGCCGAGCGGACCGGCGAGAAGAAAATCTGCCTGTCCGGCGGATGCTTTGCAAACCGCCTTCTCCTCACGGTGCTGGAGCAGATGCTCCGGGAAAAGCGCCTTCTGGTCTATCGGAACGAACAGGTGCCGGCCAATGACGGAGGGATCGCGCTGGGACAGGCGTACCTTGCGGGATGGCTGCATCGGAAGGAATTAAAATGAATTCCTGACGGGCGCGGTACTGCGGACAGAGGCCGCAGCAATTGGTGCAGAGGATTTCCGGAAGAAATTTTTAACGTGCGAGGACGGACAGGAAGCTAAGAAGAAAAGAGGCAGATATGTGTGTGGCTTATCCGGGAACGGTGATTGAGCTTCGGGAGAACGGGAAACGCGCGCTGGTGGATTTCTCCGGGACGAGGACGGAGGTTCAGACCGGCTTTCTTCCGGTGAAGGAGAAGGACCGCGTGCTTGTCCACGCGGGGTATGTGCTGCAGGTCCTGAAGCAGGAGGACGCGGACGCGATGGACGAAATTTTCGCGCAGATCGAAGCAATGGAGCAGGAAACATGAATCTGGAGCGGATCCGGGAAGAACTGAAAAGCTATGACGGCCCGGCCTGCAGGCTGATGGAGGTCTGCGGCACCCACACGGCATCCATCGTAAAAAACGGAATTCCCTCGCTTTTGTCGGACCGGATCCGGCTGGTTTCGGGGCCGGGGTGTCCGGTCTGCGTGACGGTTACCTCTTACATTGACCGCCTGGTGGAGCTCTCGCTTACGGAGAATACGACGGTCGCCGCGTTCGGTGATCTTCTCCGTGTCCGCGGCTCGAAAATGAGCCTTGCCGATGCAAAGGCCATGGGCGGACATGTGCAGATGGTGTATTCGCCGCTGGAGATGTTGGATGCGGCGGGAAAAGAGAAGGCGCAGAGATTCGTGTTCGCGGCGGTCGGGTTCGAGACCACGATGCCGGTATACGCGATTCTGATGAAGGAAGCGCTGCACCGGAATCTGTCCAATGTGCAGCTTCTGACGTCCCTTAAAACCATGCCGGAGGTGATCCGGTGGCTCTGCCGGAAGAACGAAGGACCGGAAGGGACGAAGGAAAGCGAAAGATCCGGCAGCAGGACAGAAGGTGAAAGCGAAAGATCCGGCAGCAGGACAGAAGGTGAAAGCGAAAGATCCGGCGGTGGGAAAATTACCGGGTTCATCGCGCCAGGGCATGTGTGCGCGGTGACGGGACTTTCGGAGTACCGGAGCCTTGCAAAGGAGACGGGGCTTCCCTTTATTGTGTCCGGATTTGAAGGAAAGGAGCTTCTTGCCGCAATCTACGGGCTGGTCCGGGAGAGAGGACGCGGGGACGTCTGGAACTTCTACCCAGAGGTGGTCCGTGAGGAGGGAAATCCCGGGGCGCGGGAAGCCGTGGAGGAGTTTTTCTGCACGGCGGATGCCGCCTGGCGCGGGATGGGTGTCATTCCGCACTCCGGGAAAATTCTGCGGCCGGAATATGCCTCGTTTGACGCGGGTTCGGCGGGACTTACAAAGGATCAGGTTGCAGCCGGATGCCGCTGTCCGGAGGTTTTGACGGGGAAGGCAGAGCCGACCGAATGCCCTTTGTTCGGAAAGGTGTGTACGCCCTCTTCGCCGCACGGCTCCTGCATGGTGTCGCAGGAGGGGAGCTGTTACAACTACTATATCGGAAGGTAAGAGACAGAGAATCCGGAAGCGGCAGCCTTTGACGGGCAGCGGAATGAATCAGAACAGCGGAAGCAATCAGAAAAAGTCGGATTCCTGCGGATTCATCATCAGAGACCGCCAGACGACGGGCATCCGACGTTTGACAGCAGAATGAATCTGGCATCCATTTGGGAAAGATTTTGGAAAGGACGGAAGCATCATCGGATCATGAGTACAGAAGAGCGGATTACAATGGCACACGGGAGCGGTGGCGAGGCCACGGGAAAGTTAATCGGAGAGATTTTCGCGAAGGAATTTCAGAATCCGTATCTGTCGCAGATGGAGGACTCCACGCTGGTTCCGGGACCGGGGAGCGGGAAAATCGCCATGACGACGGACTCGTTTGTCGTGACGCCGGTGGAATTCCCGGGAGGCGACATCGGAAGGCTCTGCGTCTGCGGAACGGTGAATGACCTTCTGATGAGCGGAGCGGAGCCTCGCTATCTTACCTGCGGGTTCATTCTGGAGGAGGGACTGGGCATTCCGCAGCTTCGGAGAATTGTGCACTCCATGGCGGAAACCGCAAGGGAGGCGGGGATTCTGATTGCCGCAGGCGACACCAAGGTGGTGGAGAATCACTCCGGGCCGGAAGGGGGACTTGTGATCAACACGGCGGGGGTCGGTTTTTTCCCGGAACGCAGAACGGAGCTGTCGCCCGCCTGCATCCGGGAAGGCGACGCGGTTCTCGTCTCCGGGACGCTCGGCGATCATCACGCGGCGATCCTCGGGAAACGCATGCATCTGGACAACCGGATCCGGAGCGACAACGCGCCGCTCGGAGAAATGGTGGGGAAGCTGATATCGGAAGGAATCCGGATTCATGAGATGCGCGATGTCACAAGAGGGGGACTTGCGACGGTGCTGAATGAATTTGCGGAAAGCTCCGGCAAAATCATCACACTGGAGGAAGAAAAGCTCCCGGTCCGTCAGGACGTAAAGGCATTCTGCGGGATTCTGGGACTCGATCCCCTGTATATGGGAAACGAGGGCAAAATGGTGTGCCTCGTGGACGGCGAGGACGCGGACCGGGCGCTGGAAATCATCCGGTCCTGCTGCTACGGAGAGCATGCGGCAGGAATCGGCAGCGTCTCGGAGCCGGATGTGGCAGCAGGAGAGAGACCAGCGCTTCTGATCCGGACCGGAATCGGCGGAAGAAGAATCGTGGGACCCCTCTACGGAGAAGGCCTTCCGAGAATCTGCTGAGCGCGGAAGGCGTTGAAACTGAGGGAAAAGAAGAGTATGATCTATCTGTTCAGCACATGGCGGATCTGCATACAGATCCGCCATGCGGCCAAAGTCCGAAGGACTTCTGGCCAGCCGCATCGAGGTTCGCGAAGCGAATTCGAGATGTGGTGCGGAACAGTTACCCGGGCCGCCATGCGGCCAAAGTCCGAAGGACTTCCGGCCAGCCACATCGAGGATTCGCGAAGCGAATCCGGGATGTGGTGCGGAACAGATTAAAAATACGAGGATATCATCACTATGGCACTGACGAAAAAACCGGTCACCGGAATGAAGGACGTGATGCCGGCGGAAATGGAAATCCGCGACTACTGCATCTCGGTCATCAAGAAAACCTACGCGGAGTTCGGCTTTCAGGGCATTGAAACCCCCTGCGTAGAGAACATCGAGAATCTGACGTCGAAATCCGGCGGAGACAACGAGAAGCTGATTTTCAAGATTTTAAAGCGCGGTGAGAAGCTCCGCCTGAATGAGGCGAAAAGCGAAGCCGACCTTGTGGACGGCGGTCTTCGCTATGACCTGACGGTTCCGCTGGTCCGCTATTTTTCCAACCACGAGAACGAGCTGCCGATGCCGTTCAAGGCGCTGCAGATGGGCAATGTCTGGAGAGCGGACCGCCCGCAGAAGGGGCGCTACCGCCAGTTCATGCAGTGCGACATTGACATCATTGGAGAGCCGACGAACCTTGCGGAGATCGAGCTGATTCTCGCGACGACCACGACGCTGGGACGGCTCGGCTTTAAGAATTTCCAGATTCGCATCAACGAGCGCCGCATCCTGAAGGCCATGGCGAAGAGCTGCGGCTTCCCGGAGGAGCGGTTTGATGAGGTCTTCATCACGCTGGACAAGATGGACAAGATCGGTCTGGACGGCGTGGAGAAGGAGCTGGTGGAGAGCGGCTTCGGCGAGGAATCCGCGGCGCAGTACAGAACCCTGTTCGAGGGCCTGAATGCCTCGGAGGATCCGCTGAGTTTCCTGGAAGAGAAGCTTTCCGGCGTCATTGAAGAGGAGGTCATTCCGAATCTTCGCGAGACGATTCAGACCGTTGAGGCGACGAAGCAGGCGGACTTCAAGATGGTCTTTGATCCCACGATTGTCCGCGGCATGAGCTATTACACCGGTACGATTTTCGAGATTGCAATGCCGGAGCTGGGAATCAGCGCGGGCGGCGGCGGACGGTACGACGGAATGGTCGGCAAGTTCACCGGCAAGGACGTTCCGGCCTGCGGCTTCTCCATCGGCTTCGAGCGGATCATCCTGATCCTTCTGGAGCAGGGCTTCCAGGTTCCCGGCAAGGGAGAGAAGGTGGCCTTCCTTCTGGAGAAGAACCTTCCGACGGACCGCCTGAAGGAGGCCATCGAGAAGGCACAGAAGGAACGCGCGGAAGGAAAATCGGTTCTGGTCGTCCGAATGAACAAGAACAAGAAGTTCCAGAAGCAGCAGCTCGAAGAGCAGGGCTACACGTCTTTTGAGGAATTCTATGCAAATCCGATCCGGTAAAACAGGAAACTGTAAAACCGTGATCCGCAAGTCATATTTTTAAGGAGAAAGTTTGTTCGGCAAAACCGCCTTCGCGGATTTTGCCTCATGGAGGTATAAAGATGCAGTCACGTACTCATACCTGCGGAGAACTCCGCATCGGCGATGCCGGCAAAAAGGTTCAGCTGTCCGGCTGGCTGGAAAACCTTCGCGTGGTTTCCGCCAACCTGGGCTTTGCCGTTCTTCGTGATTTTTACGGCACGACGCAGATCGTGGTCGAGAGCGAAGACATGATGAACCAGTTCAAGGCCATCACCAAGGAATCGACGATTACCGTAAAGGGAACGGTTCGCGAGAGAAGCTCCAAGAATCCCAAGCAGCCGACCGGTGAGATCGAGGTCGTGCCGGAGAGCGTCGCGGTTCTTGGCCGCTGCCGCTACGCAAACCTTCCGTTTGAAATCAATCACAGCCGCGAGGCCGATGAACAGGTCCGCCTGAAATACCGGTATCTGGACCTTCGCAACCCCGAGGTCAAGAAGAACATCGTTCTGCGCTGCAATGTGGTCGCGGCTCTTCGCAAGGCCATGACGGAGCACGGCTTCATGGAGATCACGACGCCGATTCTGACCGCTTCCTCCCCGGAGGGCGCAAGAGACTATCTGGTTCCCGCGAGAAAGCATCCGGGAGAGTTTTACGCGCTTCCGCAGGCTCCCCAGCAGTTCAAGCAGCTTCTGATGACGGCAGGGTTTGACCGCTATTTCCAGATCGCTCCGTGCTTCCGCGATGAGGATGCAAGAGGAGACCGCTCTCCGGGAGAGTTCTATCAGCTGGATATGGAAATGGCCTTTGCAACGCAGGAGGATGTTTTCGCGGTCCTGGAGGACGTGCTTCCTCCGATTTTTGCAAAATACGGCACCTACAACCGCGCGAGCAGCGCTCCGTTCGTGCGCATTCCGTACAACGAGGCAATGGAGAAATACGGCTCGGATAAGCCGGACCTTCGGATTGACCTGACGGTTCAGGATGTCACCGGCGTTCTCGCCGACTGCGGCTTTGGACCGTTTGCGACGAAGAAGGATGTTACGAACGAGAACGGAGAGGTGACGGGAACCGAGGACACAAAGGTCGTCATCAAGGCCGTTGTGGTCTCCGGCTTCGAAGGAACCCGGAAGTTCATCGACAAGACGCTTGCCGATGTGGAAGTGCAGGCGGGAAGCAAGCCGTACTGGTTCCGTGTGGATGAGAACGGCGAGCTGGTCGGCGGCATCTCCAAGTTCGTTGCACCCATCAAGGACAAGGTGGTGGAAGCTCTCGGCCTGAAGCCGGGTGATTTTGTCGGTGTCGCAGCCGGAAAGAAGACGGCGGCGCAGAAGACGGCGGGCGTTCTGGTCAAGACGCTGGGCGCTGCGGTTCCCGGTCACATGGACAAGGAGCAGTATGCATTCTGCTGGATCGTGGACTTCCCGATGTATGAAATCGGTGAGGAGAGCGGCGAGCTGGAGTTCTGTCACAATCCTTTCTCCATGCCGTCCGGCGGTCTGGAAACCCTTCTTGCGGCGGAGCGCGGAGAGATTGATCCGCTTTCCATCACGGCAGACCAGTATGATCTTGTCTGCAACGGCGTGGAGCTCTCCTCCGGAGCGGTCCGGAACCATGATCCGGAGATTATGGTGAAGGCCTTCGAGATGGTTCGTCTCGGCGAAGAGGATGTGAAGAAGAAGTTCCCTGCCATGTACAACGCGTTCTGCTACGGCGCACCGCCGCACGCAGGCATCGCGCCCGGCGTGGACCGCATGGTCATGCTCCTTGCGGGCGAGGATTCCATCCGTGAGATCATCGCGTTCCCGATGAATAAGAACGCACAGGATGTCATGATGGGCGCTCCCTCCGAGGTGACGGAGCATCAGCTGGAAGAGCTGCACATCAAGGTGACAGCGACAGAAGAGAAGAGCGAATCCTGAGACAGGATCCGGAAGAAGTTTGAAAGTGACATCAATATGTCGCTTTCAAGCTGCAGCATCGATGCTGATGCATTTGGCAAAACCGCCTTTGCAGATTTTGCCTCAGCGAGGTATAAAACAGAAAGAAAGCCATGAGGCGGATCCGAAGGATCTGTCTCATGGCTTTTTTGCCCGGAGCGGCGGGTGTGCGGCTCCTCATTGGTGCACGGTAAAAGGATGGAATGCCGCAGGCTTTTGTGTAGTTCCAACCTCACCGGATCTGGTGAACAAAACGGCGGGGAGTGTCGGCGCAGCTACTCCACGACGGTAAGAAAGTATCCCGCGGGCGAGGCAAGCTCTGTGAAGGCTTTCCCGCCGATCCGGGAGGTCTTAAAGTCTACGGGGAAGCGGTTCATACCGCCGGAAAGCCCCTCGCCGGTACACTTTAGAAAGGCCTCTTTGACGGTCCAGATGCGGAAGAACAGAGCAAGCTGTTCCTCCGCATCGTTTTGATTCCGGAGAAGCCGGAGATCATCCGGATGAAAGAATCGCTCCGCCGTGCGCAGGACTCCGGCACGGACCGGCGTGATTTTCTGAAGATCAACGCCGATTTCGTGATCCGGTGAAACTGCGAGGACGAGATACTCTCCAGAGTCGGAGAAGTTGTAGTGGAAATCAGGATGTGCAGGGAGATAGGGCTTTCCGGAAGGGGTGCGCGCCTGCACGAATTCGGAAGGATCCGGCCGGCGTTCATCAGGGCCTTCGGGGAAAAGATCCGTCCATGCCTTCTGGAGGAGAAGAGGCTGCAGGCGGTGAACGGTATCCTTTCCGCTCTCATCCGGAAGCTGCATGGAGTGATAATTTTTAAGGTAAATTTTCATTATAAATCATTCGGAAGACTGTTTTTCATCACAGGGAATTCTTCCAGGTTTATGGTTCTCTTTTCCCCGGCTTCTTGCATGGATATTTTCTGTTCTGCTTATTCGTGGGAACATCAGTTTTCTTCTTTGCCGTCGGAGGCTTCTTTGTTTTTCTTCTCCGCGCCCGGAACCTCGCGGAAGCGGATGAGAACCTTCATGATGCGGTTGCGGCGGATTCCTTTGGCCTGGAGAATGGTTCCGTCGTCCAGAGTGACGGACTCGCCGTCCTGCGGAATGCGTTCCAGCTTCTCGATGATGAGGCCGCCGATGGAGTCGTAATCCTCGGAGGAGAAGTCACAGCCGAGCGCGTCGTTCAGATCGATCAGCTTCATGGAGCCGTCTGCAAGATAGGTCTTGTCGTCGTATTTGCGAAGAAGGCTCTTCTCATCCTCGTCGTATTCGTCGCGGATGTCGCCGACGATCTCTTCCACGAGGTCCTCCAGCGTGATCATGCCGACTGTGTTGCCGTATTCGTCGAGGACAAAGGCAACGCCGAAGGAGTGCTGCTGCATTTCCTTGAGAAGATCCGCGGTCTTCTTGTATTCATAGGTAAAATAGGAAGAGTGGAGCATCCGGCGCAGGTTGAAGCGGGACGGATCCGAAAGGCCGACGAAATCCTTGATGTTGAGGTGGCCGATGATTTTGTCGGGATTGTCCTTTTCGTAGACCGGAATGCGGGTGAACATTTCCATCCGGAACACGGCCATGACGTCGCTGTAGCCGGCGTCGTCCGGAACACAGGACATGTCGATCCGGGGCACCATAATGTCCTTGGCCACCGCGTCGCCGAAATCGAAGACGTTGTAGATGATTTTCTTCTCGCGGCCTTCGATGGCGCCGTCCTCCTGCCCGACCTCCACATAGGTCTTCAGTTCGGACTCTGTGAGCTTCTGCTTGGCATTGGGATCCGTGCCGGTGAGCTTCATGAGCCAGAAGGAGAGGTGATCCACCACGAAAATGACGGGCGTCAGGACCACCATGAGAAACTGGATGACCGGTGCGTTCTTCATGGAGATCTGAAGCGCGTTGGTCTTCGCGGCGTTCTTGGGTGTGATCTCACCGAAAAGGATGATGAGAATCGTCAGGACGGCGGTTCCGACGGAAACCATGCTCTCTCCGAATACGCGGATGATGAGGGACGTGGCGAGCGCGGACGCGGACAGATTGACAACGTTGTTGCCGATGAGAATCGCGGAGAGCATCTTGCTGTAGTCGTCCAGAATTTTCAGCGTCAGGGCGGCGTGCTTGTCCCCGCTGTCCGCCATTGATTTTAACGTGATCCGGTTGACGCTGTTCAGCGCGGTTTCCGAGGAGGAAAAATAACCGGACAGAACGATCAGAACAATCAGTACAATCAGTTGAATCAAATCGGCCTGGTGCATGGAGTCCTTTCTTAATGAAAAGTGCTAAAAAAAGTATATTACTATCTCAGCAAAGCATGACTGTCTCGGCATCCCGGACGTCCGGATCCGTATTCAAATGCCGGAACCCCGAATTTGTGACGCTGCCGGAGAACGGACTGCTGTGTGTCACACTCCGGTCTCCACTACAATCTGATCGCATTCTACCGTGTACAGAGCAGTTTTACAAGGGCACAGGATATGGTATAATGTGACGGTTTAGGGGCGGTTTATGCCCTACTATAGGATGGAGGAAAGTTTACAGTATGAAGAAAAGCAAGGGAAAAGCACTTGCAGGACTGATCGTCCTGGTTGCCGTCATGGTCAGCCTGTTGTATCTGGCTGTCTTCGGCGTGGACAGCTGGGGGACTGGTTCCGCTTCTGACATCAAGCTCGGCCTGGATCTGGCAGGCGGTGTCAGCATTACCTATCAGGCGGTGGGAGATGAGGCTCCCTCTGACGAGGATATGGACGACACGGTCTACAAGCTGCAGCAGAGAGTCCAGCAGTACAGCACAGAGGCACAGGTTTACCGTGAGGGCTCGGACAGAATCAACATCGAGATTCCCGGCGTGTCCGATGCGAATCAGATTCTGGAGGAGCTGGGACGCCCCGGTTCCCTCTACTTTATTCGCCAGACCGATGACAACGGCAACGCGAATTACGAGTATGACTACACGAGCGGCGGGTACAAGCTGGACAAGGATCTGGATACGCTGATTGCGGACGGTGACGTGGTTCTGGAGGGAACGGATGTCGCGGACGCGCAGGGCGGCTACCAGAGCGACAACATGAACAACCAGCAGATCGTGGTTTCCCTTACCTTTACCGATGAGGGAAAGCAGAAATTCGCGGATGCGACGACCCGTGCCTATGAGAAGGGCGAGTCCATTGCCATTTACTACGACGGCGAGTTCATCAGCGTTCCTACGGTGCAGGCGGCCATCACCAACGGACAGGCGGTCATCACCGGCGAGAAGACGATTGAGGATGCGAGAAATCTTGCTTCGACGATCCGGATCGGCGGCCTTTCTGTGGAACTGGAGGAGATCCGTTCCAACGTGGTCGGCGCTCAGCTGGGCCAGGACGCGATTGATACTTCCCTGTTCGCGGGAATGATCGGACTCCTTCTGGTCATTATCTTCATGATCGCGGTGTACCGCCTGCCCGGCTTCGCGGCAAGCCTTGCACTGCTGACCTACATCGGACTGGAGTGCATCATTCTGGTCGGCTTCGAGGTGACGCTCACGCTTCCCGGCATTGCAGGTATTCTGCTGTCCATCGGTATGGCCGTGGATGCGAACGTCATTGTTTTCGCGAGAATCCGAGAGGAGCTTCGCGAGAACAAGTCCGTCAAGACTGCCATTGACAACGGCTACAGCAAGGCGCTGTCCGCCATCATCGACGGCAACGTGACCACGCTGATCGCAGCGGTTGTGCTGTACATTCTGGGCACCGGTTCCGTCAAGGGCTTTGCACAGACCCTGGCGATCGGTATCCTGCTCTCCATGTTCACCGCTCTGTTCATCACGAAGTGGTACATGAAGGCGTTCTACACCCTTTTTGCCAAGGACAAGAAGTGGTACGGTGTCGGAAGAGACATGAAGACACTGAAGATCGCGCAGAAGAAGAAAATTTTCTTCACCATTTCCGCCTGCGTGATTGTGTGCGGCTTTGTGGCAATGGGGGTTCACAAGGCCAAGGGAGAAAAGGCGCTCAACTACAGCCTTGACTTCATCGGCGGCACCTCCACCAGCGTAACCTTCAACGAGGACTACTCGCTGCAGGATATCAATGACAAGATTGTTCCGGATTTCGAGAAGGTGACCGGAGATCCGAATGTTCAGGTTCAGAAGGTTGCCGGCGGCAATCAGGTTATTTTCAAGACGAGAACCCTGAACGTGGAGGAGCGCCAGGAGCTGGACAATCTCCTGATGACGGATTTCGGCGTGGAAGAGAGCTCCATTCAGGCAGAGACCATCAGCTCCACGGTATCGTCCGAGATGCAGCGCGATACGGTCGCGGCGGTGATTGTGGCCCTGATTCTGATGCTGGTCTACATCTGGTTCCGCTTTAAGGATATGCGGCTCGGTGCGGCGGCCATTCTGGCACTGGCACACGATGTTCTGGTGGTGCTCACGGTTTACGCGGTTCTGCGCATCAGCGTCGGCACAACGTTCGTTGCCTGCATGCTGACCATCGTCGGATATTCCATCAACGCGACGATCGTTATCTTCGACCGTGTCCGCGAGAGACTGGAGAAGAAAAAGAAGGATACTGATCTGCAGGAGCTTACGAACCGCGCGGTGACCGATACGCTGACCCGTTCGCTGTTCACCTCGCTGACCACGTTCTTCATGGTATTCACGCTGTACATCTTCGGCGTGTCCTCCATCCGCGAGTTCGCACTGCCGATCATGGCAGGCATCATCGCGGGCTGCTACTCTTCCGTATGCCTCAGTTCTTCGTTCTGGCTGCTGCTGCGCAAGAAGTTCCCGCCCAAACACGATGACAGCGGCAAATATGCCCGCCAGAAGAAGGCGGCGGACAAGGCAGAGCGCAAGGCACAGCACGAGAAAGACATCCGCGCCAAGACAGTCGTGTAAGGTAAGGGAAGCACACATCGAATCAAACGTGAGGCCTCAGTTCATCCTCTGACGGAATGGACTGAGGCCTTTCTGCATCTGTTCAGCACAGGCAGGCTAAGGGAGACATCAGATATGTCGAAATGGATGATTTATGCCAAAAAAGCAGATTTCCGCGCGATTTCGCAGGAATTTCACATCTCGCCGGTGACGGCCCGGGTGATCCGGAACCGTGACGTAGAGAAACGGGAGGAGATCCGGCGGTATCTTCGGGGGACCCTGGCGGATCTGGACGAACCGGAAGGACTCCCGGGGCTGAAGGACGCTGCCTTCGTTCTGAAGCGCAAGATTGTCGGCGGAGCGAAAATCCGCGTGATCGGCGACTATGACGTGGATGGAATCTGTTCCACCTACATCCTGTGGCGGATGATTTCCTTCCTCGGCGGAGAGGTGAGCACGGCAATTCCGGAGAGAATCCGCGACGGCTACGGCATCAATGACCGGCTGGTGGAAGAGGCGATTGCGGACGGCGTGGACACGATCATCACCTGCGACAACGGCATTGCGGCGGCAGGACCTCTGCAGAAGGCAAAGGACGCCGGGCTTACGGTGATCGTGACGGATCATCACGAGATTCCCTTTGAGGAGGAAAACGGGGAGAAACATTATCGTTTTCCGCCGGCGGATGTCATTGCGGAGCCCTGGATTCCGGATCAGAATACCGGGGAGCCGAAGGCGAGATTCCCGAAAATCTGCGGCGCGGAGGTTGTTTTCAAGCTGGCCATGATTCTCCTGGGAAAACCGGACCTGACGCAGCCAAAGTCGGTGCAGGAGCCTGAGAATGTGAAGGTGGTAAGGGAGCTCCTTGGCTTTGCCGCACTGGCAACGGTCTGCGATGTGATGCCGCTTCTGGATGAGAACCGGATCATTGTCCGGGAGGGCCTTCGTGAGCTCTCCCGCACGGACAACACCGGGATCCGCTGCCTGATGATGGCGGCGGGCCTCGGGGCGGAGCCGCTTACGGTGTACCACGCGGGCTTTGTTCTGGGACCGTGTTTGAATGCGTCCGGGAGGCTGGATACCGCGGAACGAGCCCTTTCTCTTTTTCAGGAGAGAGACGAGAGCCGCGCGATGATTCTTGCCAGAGATTTAAAGCAGCTGAATGACAGCCGCAAGAGCATGACGGAGCAGGGCGTGGAGGAAGCTATCCGGAAAATTGAGGAGGAGACCGCGGCGGGCCGGAGCATGGAAGAGCGCAGGGTCCTGCTGGTCCGTCTGGATGACTGTCATGAATCGCTTGCCGGAATTATTGCAGGGAGACTGCGGGAGCGCTATCACAGGCCGTCCTTTGTCCTGACGAAGGCGGAGGAGGAAGGCGTCCTGAAAGGGTCAGGACGCTCTGTGGAGGCCTATGACATGTATGAGGAGATGAACCGCTGTCGGGATTTGTTCCTCAAATTCGGAGGACACAAGATGGCTGCTGGGCTCTCTCTCCTGGAAGAAAACATGGAGCCTCTGGACCGGCAGCTGAATGAAGGCTGCACGCTCTCGGAGGAGGACCTCGCGGAGGTGCTTCACATCGATATGGAGCTTCCGCCTGCCTGTGTGGATCTTCCACTTGCCAGGGAGCTGGCGCTCCTCGAGCCCTGCGGGACGGCGAACCCGCGGCCCTTGTTCGCGGTGCGAAACCTTTTCCTTCGCAAGACGGCGGTGTTCGGAAAGAACCGGAATGTCATCCGGATAGATGGAACGGATGCGGAGGGACGTCACTATGACTTTGTCTGGTTCACGACGGAAGACCTGCTCCCGGAGCCTCTGAAGGACGGCGCTGCCCGCTGCCATGTGGCGTACGAACCGAAAATCAATGCCTGGAAGGGAAGAGAGAGCCTGCAGTTCGTGATCAAGGATGTGAAATGCTGCGAATGAGCAGAATTTGTGAAAAACGAAACAGAAATAAGTGACGATGGCTATTTGGCGATTTGTTCGATAAGATAATCTATATCTGTTGAATAAGCAGGCCTGATACCTTGACTGTATAAATCAAGATACTGTTGGCACTCATCAACAATTTGCCTGCTGTTTTTGTCAATGATTTTTTGAATCAAAGTTGCAAAGCTGTTTCCTTCAACACGATAGCGGACAAGATACTGCTTTGTAACAGGAAACATTTTTATGTAGTGCAGGCCATGATGATTTTTAGGCCTTGTTTGTGGGCGAGGCGGTAATGCAAAGTACTGATTTTTGGGAGCCGAAGCAGGAATATTTGAACGGATAGGAACGGCAAAGTCATGGTTGATATTCTTGTATTTTAAGCGGATAACCAGCACATACGGTCTGGTAGATTTGCGAAGCACTTCAGAATCACCACAGTACTTAAGCAGCAGGGCATTGTTTACCGTAACAAGTTTCATGGCTGTTCCCTTCTAAATAAAGAAGAGCTCACCTTTCGGCAAGCTCTTTCTACACGTAAGCGATATTCTACGCTTTGCAGCACCCCGTCGCTTGCGGAAGCTAAACATACACGTTCATCATATTCTGGCCGTGATGACCGACGAGCCATTAGCTCATTCATAGAATACTCAAAAATCTTTCAAAATGCAAGCTCCATGAGGACTTTGGACGGTGTGAGATTATTGTAATATTGCTCATTGCCATGTAGCGTACGAGCCGAAAATCAATGCCTGGAAGGGAAGAGAGAGCCTGCAGTTTGTGATCAGGGATGCGAAATGCTGCGGATGATCGGAGCCTCTGCTGATGTCTGATTGGGCGTTGGCAAAGGCTTTCTTTTTATTTTGAGGATTTCTTGTATTCCTCACCCCAGATCTGCATAGAGTCAAGAATCGGTTTCAGGCTCCTGCCGAGTTCCGTCAGCGAATACTCCACTCGCGGCGGTACTTCGGCGTAGACCTTGCGGTGAACAAGACCGCTTTCCTCCATGGACCGAAGCTGAACGGTCAAAACCTTCTGAGAAACCTTTCCGACGGATTTTTTCAGTTCTCCAAAACGCTTTGTCCCGGGCATCAGGTCCCGCAGGATCAGAACCTTCCACTTGTTCCCGATCAGTGCCAGCGTGGTTTCTACCGGGCAGGCGGGAAGATCTTTTTGTGTTTTTATCTCATCCATATTTATACCTCGCTGAGGCAAAATCCGCGATACCATAGAGAATTTCACGAAGGCGAATTCTCTATGTATACAGAGTGCCGCCAAGCGGCACTCTAAGCAGGAGAAGATGTCTGATGACATCTTCGAGTGCAGCGGTTTTGCCGAACTTAAAACATCCATTCGTTTCCTTTTGGTAACTACAGCACAAAATAGTGCCTGCTTCACAAAAATAACGTACAGTGTTTTTATAATACCAGCGAAAGAAAAAAGCAATCTCCCCTCAGACAGATCATAGAAAAGAGGTTTTGACCATGAACCAGACGGAAAAACGTTTGTTTTTGATTCGGTCTCTGCTGAAAGAGCAGTCAGAGTACCGGGATATCGACATTCCGGCGGATGCAGACAGTCAGCGTCAGCTCCTGCGAGGACTGATGAATATCCGCGCTCCACGGCGCATTGAGGCAGACTTTTTGAACGTGCAGGACGAATACCTTCAGGGTGAAACCGCCGCAAAAGGCATTACGGATGCTGCTGACCTGACTCCCGTACAGCCGGGGCTGTATCTCTGGCAGGGCGATATCACCGCGCTGAAATGCGATGCCATTGTCAATGCCGCCAACAGCGGGATGACCGGCTGCTATATTCCGAATCATCGCTGCATTGACAATGCCATTCACACTTATGCAGGGATGGAGCTGCGGCTTGCCTGCGAGAAACTGATGGAAAAGCAGGGCTGCCCGGAACCCGTCGGGCGGGCCAAAATCACTCCGGCATTCAATCTGCCCTGCCGGTATGTACTTCATACAGTCGGACCGATGATCCGCGGCCAGGTGACGGAAAAAGACAAGAAGCTGCTGGCTTCCTGTTACCGCTCCTGTCTGGAGCTGGCGGCCCGGAATGATTTGGAGAGCGTAGCGTTCTGCTGCATTTCCACGGGGGAGTTTCATTTCCCCAATGAGTTCGCAGCGGAGATTGCCGTAGAGACGGTCAGAGAGTTTCTGAAACAACCAACCAGTGTCAGAAAGGTGATTTTCAATGTTTTCAAGGATTTGGACAAATCAATCTATGAAAAGCTGCTCCGGACAGATGGAGCGGCTGAAAACGGCATTCGCAGACTGTGATGCTGTGGTGATCGGCACCGGGTCCGGGCTGTCTTCGGCGGCAGGTTTTACCTACACGGGCAGGCGGTTTGAAGAGTATTTCTCCGACTTTGCCCGGAAGTACGGCATTCGGGATATGTACAGCGGCGGATTTTATCCGTTTCCCACGCAGGAAGAGTTCTGGGCGTATTGGAGCCGCTATATTTTCATTAACCGGTATATGAATGCACCGGTGCCTGCCTATGAGAATCTTCTGAAACTCGTGGCAGAGAAGGACTACTTTGTCATCACGACAAACGTGGATCACTGTTTTCAGAAAGCGGGATTCGATAAAAAAAGACTGTTCTATACGCAGGGGGATTACGGACTTTTTCAGTGCAGCGGTCCGTGCTGCCAGGAGACATTCGATAACGAGAAAACCATCAAAAGCATGGCTGCAGCGCAAGGATATGCGATGGAATCGGACGGTTCCCTTGTCCCGCCCGAAACGCCGAAAATGACAGTGCCGCCAGAGCTAGTTCCACACTGTCCTCATTGCGGGAAGCCTGTGACCATGAATCTTCGCTGCGATGACAAGTTCGTGGAAGATGAAGGCTGGCACAGGGCTGCAGAGCGGTACGAGAACTTTCTCCGTACCCGTGATGGCCAGAAGATACTGTTTCTGGAACTTGGAGTAGGATACAATACCCCTGTGATCATCAAATACCCATTCTGGCAGATGACGGTGAAGAACCCGAAGGCTGTCTATGCCTGCATTAATCAGGGACAGACCGGCTGCCCGCAGGAAATCGCGCAGCGTTCTGTCTGTATCGATGCAGATATCAATGATGTGATAGCAGGATTGCAGCAGGAGCAGCCGTAACGAAACGCGGAGCCTGTGCAGGGCGATGTTTTATAAATGCTTTAGACTTTTTAGAAATTCCTTAGACCACGGACACACTTTCAACACATTTGCAAATTATAGTATTAATCAAGATAGTTACTTACTCACTATCTCCCCCCTCATAAGAAGTAGTAGAAGAAAAAGAGCATCCGCCTTGCGGGTGCTCTTTTTCTGCGTCCGCGGAGTTCGAATCTTCTGCGTCCGTGGGCGGTCCCTCCGCTCTTGGAATCAGGATGTCCCTCACTCTTGAAATCAGCATGTGCGAATCCGCCACATTCTGTAAGAACTTTCGAAGCTGCGGCACCAATTTGCCCGGCGGATGTGTTTTAATAAGAGAAAAGGCAGGAGCAGGACCGAGCGGCATTTGTGCAAGCGCCACCTGCACAAATAGCAGGCAGCGGAGTGTCATGAGGCTTTTGAATGAAAGCCTTGGAGTGTCATGGGCCTTTTGAACGCAAGCGGAGGGAGAATTCATGATCATTGAAAATGCGCTGGTCTACGGACCGGACGAGAAGTTCGCCCCGGGCACTATTGTGATCCGGGACGGGATTTTTGCAGAGGATACGAAGGAGAACCGGGAGGGAGAACACGAGGTCATTGATGCCAAAGGGGCGTACGCCATTCCGGGACTGGTGGACCTTCATTTTCATGGCGCGATGGGGGAGGATGTCTGCGACGGAACAAAGAAGGCTTTCGAGACCATTGCCGCCTATGAGGCAGAGGAGGGAATCACGGCGATCTGCCCGGCAACGCTGACGCTGCCGGTAAAGGACCTGGAGCAGGTGCTCTCTGTCGGGGCAGAGTTTGCGAAGACGCCGCACGAGGGAGCGGACCTGATCGGCTTCAACATGGAAGGACCGTTTATCAGCCACGTCAAGAAGGGCGCGCAGAACGAGGATTACATCATTCCTGCGGATGCCCGCACCGTGGACCGGTTCCTTACGGCCTCCCAGGGGCTTCTTAAGATCATCGGACTTGCTCCGGAGGAAAATCCCGGTTTTGAGAATTACATCCGGGATGTGAAGGACCGCGTGATTGTCTCCATCGCGCATTCCAATGCGGATTATGAGACGGTAAAACGCGCTTTTGACGCAGGCGCTTCGCATGCCGTGCATCTGTACAATGCGATGACGGAGCTCTCGCACCGGGCACCCGGCATTGTCGGGGCCGTCTCGGACAGCCCGCAGGTCAATGCGGAGATCATCTGCGACGGCATTCATATTCACCCGGCCGCGGTCCGCGCGGCGTTCCGCATGATGGGAAAGGACCGGATGATTCTGATCAGCGACAGTCTTCGTTGCACGGGCATGCCGGACGGGGAATATGAGCTCGGCGGCGAGCCGGTTGTCAAGAAGGGAAAATACTGCACGCTTGCCAAGGAGGGGAATCTTGCCGGTTCGGTCTCCAACCTGATGGACTGTGTCCGGAACGTGGTGAAAACAATGGAAATTCCGCTGGAAACGGCAGTCGCCTGCGCGACCATCCATCCGGCGCGTGCCATCCATGAGGAACGCCGGTACGGCTCCATAGAACCCGGGAAAAAGGGAAACGTCGTTCTTTTGTCCGCGGACGGGAAGTTGGGGACGAGGATGGTCGTCAAGGACGGAAAAGTAATCCGGCGCAATTGATAAAGAAGACAAAAAACGGTATTCTTGAAAAAAGGAAGGGGAAAAAAGAAAAAATGAGAATTGTTGTAACCAAGGATTATGATGAAATGTCGAAGCGGGCGGCGGATGTGATTTTCGCACAGGTTCTGATGAAGCCGGACAGCGTGCTCGGACTGGCGACCGGAAGCTCGCCGGAGGGGCTGTACAAGAATCTGGTGAAGCGCTACGAGAAGGGCAGAATCGATTTCTCGGAGGTCGTGACCATCAATCTGGACGAATATCAGGGCCTTTCCCACGACAACGAGCAGAGCTACTGGTACTTCATGAACAAGCATTTTCACAGCCATGTGAATGTGAAGCCGGAGAACATTCATGTTCCGGACGGGTCGAATATGGATGCAAAAGAGGCCTGCCGCGAGTACGATGAGATCATTGAGCGGGCGGGCGGCATCGACCTGCAGCTCCTGGGTCTCGGACCGGACGGGCACATCGGCTTCAATGAGCCGGCGGATTCGTTTGCGACGGGGACGCACTGCATCAAGCTGGAGGAGTCCACGATTGAGGCGAACAAGCGCTTCTTCAAGAGTAAGGACGAGGTTCCGAGAAAGGCCTACACGATGGGCGTCGGCACCATCATGAAGGCCAGAAAGGTTCTCATGGTGGTCAGCGGCAAGGGCAAGGCGGAGATCGTGAAGGAGTCCTTCTTCGGACCGGTGAAGCCGCAGGTTCCGGCCTCCATCCTCCAGATGCATCCGGATTTTACACTGGTTCTGGATGAGGATGCAGCCGCAGAAATCAAGAATTTGATCTAAAACGCCCTGCAGGCAGTGACGAAACATCCGGCAAAAGCGTGTTTCGTCAGGAAAGGACAGCATGAAATTACGGGAACTTGTGGCAGATCTTGCCTATGAACTGGAAACAGCCGACGGGAAGGCGGTGGAGAAGGGATCGGAGACGGAACAGACTCTTCTGGACCGCGAGATCCGGGACATCACCAATGATTCGAGAAAGGCCGGGGAGGGCATGCTCTTTTTTGCCATCCGTGGAGCGAATTCGGACGGACATGACTATGCGCCGCAGGTGGCTGCAAGCGGCGCGGCGGCGATCCTTTCGGAGCGTTCCCTGGAGCTTGCTTCAAACGGGCAGGATGTGTCAAAGCTCCCGGCAATTGTCCGCGTCCGGTCGACCAGACGCGGCATGGCGCTGGTGTCGGCGGCGTTCTTCGGGCATCCCGCACGCAGAATGAAGATGATCGGCATCACGGGAACCAAGGGGAAGACTACGACAACGTATCTCGTCCGTTCCATTCTGGAAAGAGCCGGTGTGGATATGGGACTGATCGGAACCATCGAGTCCGCGTGGCATGAGACGCACCGGCCGTCGAACAACACGACGCCGGAGTCCATTGTGCTGCAGAGAACGCTGAAGGAAATGGCGGATGACGGCGTGCAGGCGGTGGTCATGGAGGTGTCCTCACAGGCGCTGAAGCTGGACCGCACGGCAGGAATTCAGTTCGACATCGGTGTGTTCACCAACCTTTCGGAGGATCACATCGGACCCAACGAGCATGCGGACTTTGAGGAATATCTGCACTGCAAGAGCCTTCTGTTCCGCCAGTGCCGGCTGGGCATTGTCAACGGGGACGATCCGTACGCAGGCCGCATTCTGGAGGGCAGCACCTGCCGGGCGGAGCGCTACGGCCTTGGCAGGGAGAATGATCTCTACGCGGAGAACCTTCAGCTGATTGAAAAGCCCGGAGAACTCGGCATCCGGTTTGACACGAAGGGAGAGGTGGAGCTCTCCTGCGAGGTGCCGACGCCGGGACGGTTCAGCGTCTACAATGCGCTCGCCGCCATTGCCATCTGTCATCACTTCGGCGTAACGCCGGAGGACATCCGCACGGCGCTTCTGGGCGCGAAGGCCAAGGGAAGAATCGAACTCGTGAAGGTCAGCGACGCGTTTACGCTGATGATCGACTATGCGCACAATGCCGTGGCATTGGAGAGCCTTCTGTCCACACTGAAGGAATATCATCCGCACCGGCTGGTGACGCTGTTCGGCTGCGGCGGAAACCGGTCGAAGGTGCGGCGCTTCGAGATGGGCGAGGTCTCGGGAAGGCTGTCGGATTTTACCATCATCACGTCGGACAATCCGCGGAATGAGGAGCCGATGGACATCATCGCGGACATTGTGACCGGAATCTCGAAGACGGACGGGAAGTACATCACGATTCCGGATCGGAGAGAAGCCATCGCCTATGCCATCCACCACGGTGAGCCGGGGGACATCATCGTCCTCGCGGGCAAGGGGCATGAGGATTATCAGGAGATCAAAGGGAAAAAATATCCCATGGATGAGCGCGTTATCATTGCGGATATCCTGAAAGAGGATGCGCAAAAGGGATAAGGAAGAAAATTCTGCCGGAGCGGAGGATCCCGGGAAGCCGCGGATCCGAAGGAACACGGAAAAGCATGCATCGCTACGCACAAGTCATCATTGATATTTCACACGGACGGCTGGATCGCCCGTTTACCTACCGGATTCCCGAAGCGCTGGAGAAAAAGCTGCGCCTCGGGAGTCTTGTTGTGGTTCCGTTCGGAAAAGGCGACACGAAGCGGAAGGGCTATATCATCGGCTTTGAGGAAAGCTGCGGATACCCGGATGAGAAGGTAAAGGAAATCGAAGACGTCGCGATGAGCGGGACCGATGTGACCGGCGACAATGCCGTGCAGCTTGCCCTCTGGATGAAAAAACGCTACGGCTCCACCCTGGCAACGGCTCTGAAGACGGTCCTCACATCGAGGAAGCAGGCAAAGCCCGTGGAGCACCGCTCGGTGCACCTTCTTCTTTCTGCGAAGGAGGCGGAGGAAAAACGCCACGAATTTGCGATGAAGCATCAGGTGGCAAGAGAGCGGCTTCTTCGGGAGCTGATGGAGGTTCCGGACCAGCCCTACAGCCTGATTGTCCAGAAGCTCCATGTCACCGCGCAGGTGATCGCCGCCCTGCAGAAGCAGGGAATCCTCGAGGTCCGGACCAGGGAACTCTTAAGAAATCCCGTCTCGGTTTCACCGGAGGACGGGCAGCGCCTGATTCTGAGTCCGGAGCAGAACGCCATCGCGGAGGGGGTCCTCCGGGATTTTGAGGCGCTTCAGAGACTGGAGAACATCTGCGCCCGCGGCGGGACGCAGGACGGCGCAGACCGCTGCGGTCAGAAGATTCCACGGGTCTCCCTGATCCACGGCATTACGGGAAGCGGCAAGACGGAGGTCTATATCTCGATCATCGAGAGGATCGTGGCGAAGGGACGGCAGGCCATCATGCTGATCCCCGAAATTTCCCTGACATATCAGACGCTGATGCGGTTTTACCGGCACTTCGGCGACCGGGTTTCCGTGATGAACTCGCAGCTCTCGGAGAGCGAGAAGAGCGATCAGTTCGAGCGCGCGAGACGAGGCGACATCGACGTGATCATCGGACCGAGATCCGCGCTGTTCACGCCGTTCCCGAACATCGGCGTCATCATCATGGACGAGGAGCATGAGAGCAGCTATAAAAATGAGTCCATGCCGAAGTACCACGCAAGAGAGGTCGCGGAGGAGATCGCCGCGATGCAGAATGCGGTCGTGGTGCTGGGGTCGGCAACGCCGTCTCTGGAATCTTATTACATGGCCAAAGAAGGCAGATACCGCCTGTATGAGCTGAAGCGGCGGCTCACGGGAGGGATGCTGCCTTCCGTGGAAATCACGGACATGCGGGAGGAGCTTCGCGCGGGCAATCACTCGATTCTGTCGAGGCGGCTTTCCATGCTTCTTGCGGACCGGCTGGAAAAGGGGCAGCAGAGCATGCTCTTTTTAAACCGGAGAGGGTTTTCGGGTTTTGTCTCCTGCAGAAGCTGCGGCTATGTGCCGAAATGCCCGCACTGCAGCGTTTCGCTCTCCCTTCAT
The DNA here is from genome assembly GCA_963655255.1 of bacterium. GTDB lineage: Bacteria > Bacillota > Clostridia > Lachnospirales > Lachnospiraceae > CAG-791. The sequence goes on along the minus strand of CAVKEB010000009.1, from coordinate 43,170 downwards.
GGGGGCGGACGCCTTGTCTGTCATTACTGCGGCTATGAGGAGCCGATGCCGGAGCGCTGCCCGGAGTGCGGGTCGCCTTACATCAGCGGGTTTCATGCGGGAACGGAGCAGGCGGAGAGCTTTTTGAAAAAGGAGTTCCCGGGGGCCCGGATTCTCCGGATGGACGCCGACACCACGAAGACGAAGGGCAGCTATGAGAAAATCCTGTCGGCCTTTGCCAATGAAGAAGCGGATATCCTGATCGGGACCCAGATGATTGTCAAGGGCCATGACTTTCCGAAGGTGACGCTGGTCGGAATCCTTCTCGCGGATCTGTCGCTGAACGCCTCGGATTACCGCTCGGCGGAGCGGACCTTTCAGCTTCTGACACAGGCGGCGGGCCGGGCGGGCCGCGGAAGCGAGCCGGGAAATGTCGTCATTCAGACCTATGAGCCGGAGCATTACAGCATCGTTCACGCGGCGAGGCAGGACTATCCGTCCTTTTATCAGGAGGAAATGGTATACCGCAGGCTCCTGCGCTATCCTCCCGCGGAGCACCTTCTCGCGATTCAGATTTCGTCCCGCCGGGAGGATCACGCCGCGCTGTTTGCGGAGAAAACAAGGGCACTTCTGGAGCAGCTGACGAGAGCGGCCCGGGAGAAAAATCCGGAGGGACTTCTTTTTATCGGCCCCGCGCCCGCCGCGATGGAAAAGCTGCGGGATGAGTACCGCTATGTCATCTATGTAAAAAGTCCGGATTATGATACACTAATCGTTTGTAAAGACGGCGTGGAGGCCGCGGCAAAGAGGGCCATGGAAGCCAGCCGCGGAATGGACACGATGTTCCAGTTTGATTTTGATCCGGTGAACGTGTTCTGATTTAAGGGAGGGCAGCGATTCGGTGCATCCTGGATTCCTTACGGAAATCCCGGGTGCCAGGCGGCTGCCGGGAAAGGAAAATGTTTGAAAGTGACATCGATATGTCGCTTTCAAACTGCAGCATCGGTGCTGACGCACCGGCTGCCGCATTCGGCAAAACCGCCTTCGCGGATTTTGCCTCAGGGAGGTATAAATATGGCACTGCTGACAATACGTGAAATCGGAGATCCGATTCTGAACAAGAAGGCAAAGGAGATCAAAGAGTCTTCTCCGAGACTCCAGGAGCTGATTGATGATATGTTTGAGACGATGTATGAGACGAACGGCGTGGGGCTTGCGGCTCCGCAGGTCGGCGTCCTGAAGCGTCTGGTTGTGATGGATGTAAGTCCGGAGCAGGATCAGCCCCTTGTTTTCATCAATCCGAAGATCGTGGAGTCCTCGGGGGAGCAGACCGGCTATGAGGGATGTCTTTCGGTGCCCGGCAAGTCCGGACTGGTGACCAGACCCAATTATGTCAAGGCGGTCGGGCTGGACCGGAATTTCCAGCCGATTGAGGTAGAGGGAACGGAGCTTCTCGCACGCTGCATGTGCCATGAGTTCGATCATCTGGACGGAAAGCTCTACGTGGAGCTCGTGCAGGGCGGCCTCGTTGACAACGACGAGCTGGCGGAGCAGGAAGACGAGTGAGTGCGAAAGCAATCTGCCGGGCCGCTTCGAAAGATGAGGAAGGGACGAACCGGATGATCTCCGGAAAACAGGAAAACGTGTTTTCGGAAGGGAATCTTCCGGAATGAAATGGTGGCCGCAGAATTCTGCGGTATGAGGAAGGGTATGAGAATTATATTTATGGGAACGCCGGACTTCGCGGTTCCGGCACTGAAGGCACTGGCAGAAGCGAAGAAGCATGAGGTGTCTCTTGTGGTGACGCAGCCGGACCGCCCGAAGGGACGGAGCGGAAAGCCTGCTCCGTCGGACGTGAAGCTCTGCGCCAAGGAGTACGGCATTCCTGTTTTCCAGCCGGAGAAAGTCAGGGCGCAGGAAGCGGTGGAACGGCTCCGGGAGGAGCAGGCGGACATCATTGTGGTGGCGGCCTTCGGACAGATTCTTCCGAAAGAGATTCTGGAGATGCCGCGCTACGGGTGCGTGAACATTCATGGCTCGCTTCTTCCCGCTTACCGCGGCGCTGCCCCGATTCAGTGGGCGGTTCTGGACGGGCAGAAGGAGGCCGGAGACACCATCATGCAGATGAATGAGGGCCTCGACACCGGAGACATTCTGATGCAGGAGAAGGTGGAGCTCACCCCGGATGAGACGGCGGGATCGCTCTACGACAAGCTCTCGAGAATGGGAGGTCCCCTCCTTCTGCGCACGCTGGATGAGATTGAGGCGGGAACAGTCACGCCGGTTCCGCAGGACGATGCAAAGTCCTGCTACGCGAAGATGCTTCGCAAGGAGATGGGCAACATCGACTGGAACCGGAGTGCGGAAGAAATCGGACGCCTGATCCGCGGTCTGAATCCGTGGCCGAGCGCCTACACGCACTGGAACGGCCGGATGCTGAAAATCTGGATGGCAAGACCGGTGACCGGAGACGAACTCCGGGAACTGGGATGCGAGGGAAAGGGCGGCCTTGATTTTAAGGAGGCACAGCCCGGGACCGTGATGATTGTGACGAAGGACGCCCTGCTGGTACAGACGGGCGACGGCCTTCTGGCTCTCGAGGAGCTTCAGCTCGAAGGAAAGAAAAGGATGCCGGTGCAGGCGTTCCTCATGGGATGTCGGATGCAGGCGGGCGAACAGTTGGAGCGGATCGGAAGATTCTGATGGAAAGGAAGGGACGCGGATGTATAACGGATACGGATATTACGACTGGACCATGATCCTGGTGGCAGCAGGCGCCGTCCTCTGCATGATTGCGAGCATGCACGTCAACACCACCTATACGAGATATTCGAGAATCGCGGCGGCCTGTGGCCTGACGGGAGCGGATGTCGCAAGGCTGATTCTGGAGCGGAACGGCGTGATGGATGTGCAGGTCCGCCATGTTTCCGGAAATCTTACGGACCATTATGATCCGTCGCGTCAGGTGGTCAACCTCTCGGATGCGGTCTACGACTCCCGGTCGGTGGCGGCCCTCGGCGTTGCCGCGCATGAGTGCGGACACGTGATGCAGCATGAGCAGGGCTATGTTCCGCTGCAGGTGCGGACGGCTCTCGTTCCGATTGCGAATTTCGGATCGAATGCCGGAATCTGGATTGTGATCCTGAGTCTGATCCTGGGGCTCTCCAATACCTTCACGACGATCGGCATTGTCCTGTTCTCGCTGGGCGTTCTGTTTCAGCTTGTGACGCTTCCGGTGGAGTTCAACGCTTCGCACCGGGCGCTTGTGATGCTGGAGCAGTACGGAATCCTCGGAATGGACGAGAACCGGAAGGCGAAGGCGGTTCTGAGGGCGGCAGCTATGACGTATGTGGCAGCGGCGGCCTCCTCGATTCTGCAGCTCCTTCGTCTCGTGCTGCTGTCGAACAGCAGGAAAAGAGATGAATAGTACACTCGGACGCGGCTGATGCCGCGTCCTCCTGTCAGGAGCGGGCGCGTACAGAGCGCCGCAGACCACACCCGAAAAGGCCGGATGGAATAAGAAAGAGATATGGAAGAACAGAGAAAAGCAGCCGGAACCCCGGCGAAGAATGTCAATGTCCGTGAGCTTGTCTGGCAGATCCTGGTGGAGCATGAGCTCCACGGGACCTACAGCAATCTTCTGATCAAAAGAACGCAGGACCGTTATGCGAGCCTTCCGCTCACACAGCGGTCTTTTCTTAAGCGCCTCGCGGAGGGAACCATCGAGCGCGAAATTGAGCTGGATGCCGTGATCCGGAGTCACCAGAAGGATCCGGAGATGAAGATCAAGCCGAGAGTCCGGTGTCTCCTCCGGATGAGCCTGTATCAGATTTTCTATATGGACAGCGTGCCGGATTATGCGGCCTGCAGCGAGGCAGTCCGCCTCTGCAAGCGGGGAAAGCTTGCGCAGGCGGCAGGTTTTGTCAACGGAGTTCTCCGCGGAGTCTGCCGGGAAAAGGAAGCGGCGATCAAGGCAGGAAAGGAGTATATTCCCTCCCAGCAGCCGGAAAAGAAGCCGGTCCGGACGAAGCCGAGCAGCGCGGTCATTGTGATTGCCGGACAAAACAGAAAAGAAAGCGCGGAATCCCGCGGGAGTGCTGTCTCCGGACGCGAAGGCGGCGAAACCATGGATCGAGGAGCTGAAGGACGTGCCGGGGACGCAGGACTTCGGGATCTCGAGGCGCGCTACTCCATGCCTTCTGCCATCCTGAGCCTTTGGAAGGAGCAGATGGGAGAAGAGCGGCTGGAGTCCCTGTGTCGGGCCATGCTGGAGGTGCGGCCGGTCTGCATCCGGCTGGATCCGCGGCTCTCCGGGGAAGAGAAGGAAGCGGTGCTGGACGGAATCCGGGCGGCCGGCGCACAGGTGGAGCCGGGCAGGTGGGCCGGGGACTGCTATGTTCTGCGGCATGTGCCGGGACTGAAGGAGCTTCCCGGTTTTGCAGAAGGGAAATGGACCGTGCAGGATGAGTCCAGCCAGATGACCGCACAGGCGGCGGGGCTTTCCGGGAGAAAACGGGACCTTTCGGGTACTGTGCAGGTGTACGACCTCTGTGCGGCGCCCGGAGGAAAGACGATGCTCGCGGCGGCGCTCCTTCCGGAGGGAACGGTGCATTCCTATGACCTTACGCGGGCAAAGACCGACAAGATCCGCGCTGGCCTTGGCAGAATGAAGCTTCACAATGTCATCGTGGAAGAAAATGATGCGTCGAACCCGAGGCCGGATCTCGCGGAAAGGGCGGACCTTGTGCTGTGCGACGTTCCCTGTTCGGGGCTCGGCGTCATCACGAGGAAGCGGGACATCAAGTACAACGTGACGCCGGAGAAGCTCCGCTCTCTGATAACGCTCCAGAAGAAAATCGTAACGAATGCCGCCTCGGTTCTGAAGCCGGGCGCGGTGCTGATCTACTCGACCTGCACCATCAACCGGCAGGAAAACGAGAAAATGGCGGATTTTATCGAGAAGAAGCTGGGCCTGATTCCGGAGGATCTGGCTCCGTACCTTCCGGAGAACTTCCCGGGAATCTGCAGAAACCGCGTGCAGCTTCTGCCGGACGTCCACGGAACGGACGGATTCTTTATGGCAAGGTTCCGGAAGAGCAGGTAAAATCCGGCGTCTGTCCGGAAAATCTGAAAGAAGGCTATCCACAATGTCCGATCGAAAAGATATCAAATCCCTGACACTGGAAGAAATGACCGGGGACCTGAAGGCCGCCGGTTTTCCCGCCTTCCGCGCGAGGCAGCTCTACCGCTGGCTTCATGTCCGGCTGACCGATGATCCGGAGGAAATGACGGATCTTCCGGCGAAGCTGAAGGAGTATATCCGGGAGCATTATGAGATGACGGAGCTCGAAGTCATCGACCGGCAGATCTCGAAGCTGGACGGAACGCAGAAATTTCTGTTCGGCCTTCCGGACGGCGAGACCATCGAGAGCGTCTTCATGAAATATAAGTTCGGGAACAGCGTGTGCGTCTCCTCGCAGGTCGGCTGCCGGATGGGGTGCCGATTCTGCGCCTCCACGCTCGACGGCCTGAAACGGAATCTCCTCCCGGGAGAAATTCTCGAGGAAATCTATACCATCCACCGGCTGACCGGCGAGAAAATCTCGCACATCGTCGTGATGGGAACCGGAGAACCGCTGGACAACTATGAAAATCTCCTGAAATTCCTCCGCATGCTGACGGATGAAAACGGCCAGAATCTCTCCATGCGGAATGTGACGGTCAGCACCTGCGGCATTGTGCCGCGGATTTATGATCTTGCAGAGGAAAACCTTTCCATTACGCTGGCGCTTTCCCTTCACGCAACGACGGATGAGAAGCGGAAAAAGATCATGCCGATCGCGGAGCGGTACACGATTGCCGAGTGCATGTCGGCGTGCAGGACGTATTTTGACAAGACGGGACGAAGGGTCACGTTTGAGTACAGCCTCATCCGGGATGTCAACGACAGCGCAAGGGACGCAGAGGAGCTGGCGGGGCTGGCAAGGCCTCTTTCGGCCCATGTCAACCTGATCCCGGTGAACCCCGTGAAGGAGCGCAGCTTTGAACAGCCGGACCTTTCTGCCGTGCAGGCATTCCGGGCAAAACTTGAAAAACATGGAATAAATGTTAGTATTAGGAGAGTATTGGGGCGGGATATCGATGGAGCCTGCGGGCAGCTGCGCCACAGGCACATCGAAACCTCCGGAAAGAATGGTCCCGCAGGGACCTGACGAGGAACCATCAGAATGCATTCTTTTTCTATTACCGATATCGGTATGCGAAGAAAGATGAATCAGGATTTCGTCTGCTCATCGGATGAGAGTGTCGGGAATCTTCCGAATCTTTATCTTCTGGCGGACGGAATGGGCGGACACAAGGCGGGGGACTTTGCCTCCCGCTTTACTGTGCGTGAAACGCTTCGCCTGGCGGCGGCCAACCGCAGCAGCGATCCGATTGTGATCCTGGGCGATGCTCTTCACGCGGTCAACCAGAACCTTCATGCGACGGCGAGCATGCGCGAGGATCTGTCCGGATGCGGCACGACGATTGTGGCCGCAACGATCCGCGGAGATGTCCTGCGCACGGCGAATGTGGGGGACAGCCGCCTGTATCTGATCGGAGAGACGATCCGCCAGATTACGGTGGATCATTCCCTGGTGGAGGAGATGGTTCTCGCGGGGAGTCTGGACGCAAGAAAGGCCAGAAGCCACCCGGACAAGAATGTGATTACAAGAGCGGTCGGCGCAGAGGAATACCTGGATGTGGACTTCTTTACCACGAAGCTTCATCGCGGGGATGTGGTTCTGATGTGTTCCGACGGCCTGACCAATATGGTTGAGGATGAGGAGATTTTCCGGATCATCCGTGAAGAGAATACACTGGAATCGAAGGCAAAGGCGCTCGTGGCCGCGGCCAACCGCGGCGGCGGAATGGACAACATTTCCGTCATTCTGATTGACGCGTTTGCCTGACAGGAGATCACTGTATGGTGAAGATCGGCATGCTGATAGCGGACCGCTATGAGGTTCTGGAGAAGACCGGAACCGGCGGAATGTCCGTTGTATACAGAGCGAAGGACCATAAACTGAACCGAACCGTTGCCATCAAGGTGCTGAAGCAGGAATTTTCGGACAATGCGAATTTTGTCTCCAAATTCCGGGTGGAGGCGCAGGCGGCGGCCGGACTGATGCACCCGAATATCGTCAATGTCTATGACGTCGGCGAGGAAAAGGGCATGTACTACATCGTGATGGAGTACGTGGACGGCATCACGCTCAAGAAATATATTGAGAAAAAATCGAGACTGACGGTGAAGGAAGCCATCAGCATCGCGATTCAGGTCTCCATGGGCCTGCAGGCGGCACACAACAACCATGTCATTCATCGTGACATCAAGCCGCAGAACATCATGATCTCCCGCGACGGAAAGGTGAAGGTGACGGACTTCGGCATTGCGAAGGCGGCAACCTCCAACACCATCACCTCCAATGTCATGGGATCGGTTCACTATACCTCGCCGGAGCAGGCAAGAGGCGGCTATTCGGATGAGCGGAGCGATATCTATTCGCTCGGCATCACCCTGTTTGAAATGCTGACGGGGCGCGTGCCCTTCAACGGAGAGACGACGGTTGCGATTGCGATCAAGCACATCCAGTCGCCGATGCCGTCCCCGAGGGAGTTTGTCCCGGATATCCCGCGGAGCGTGGAGCAGATTGTGCTGAAGTGCTGCGAGAAGAGCCCGGACCGTCGTTATCAGAACATGACGGAGCTGATTGCGGATCTGAAGCAGTCCCTGATTCATCCCAACGATGATTTTGTCAAGGTCATCAACCCGGATGAGGACGGTGCGACGCGGATGGCGGATCCTCTGGAGCAGTCGGAAATCCGCAGAAGATCCGGAACCGGACCGATCCGCTTCGAGGAGGAGCCCCCGAAGGAGGCACCGGTGCGCCGGGAGGGCGCGGCGGACGAGCGCGGCTATGCAAGAGAGCGCTCCTATCATCCGCCCTATGAAGAGGACCGGCGGATGCCGGGAGACGGACGGGAGGAATCCTACGGACAGCGTTCTTCGAGACTGCGGGAGGATTATGACGACCGCGGAGAATACGAGGAGCGGCCGAGACGTGCGGTCCGCGACGAGCGGATTGACGAGCCTCTCCGCAAGAACGTGCGGGACGGCTATGATGACCGCTATGACGATGATTATGCGGAAGAGGACCGATACGGGAGACGCAGGGAGCGCGGAATCGCGGTCCTGTCCGTTGCGGCGGCGGTTCTGATCGGCGTTGTCATTATCCTGTTTGCAGCCAGTAAAATGGGACTTCTGTCCTTCGGCGGCTCTGCGGAGGGCGCGACGACGGAGTCGTCGGAGAGTGGAATCGTTCTCCCGGAGATGGTCGGCAAGAATGCGGACGATGTCAAGAATCAGCTGAATTCACTGGGACTGATTCCGGAAATTACATATCAGGAATCCAAGGACTATGATTCCGGCGTTGTCATGGCGGCGGCCTTGCAGGACGGGAGCAGCGTGAGCGCGGGCGCGTCGGTGGAGGCCGGAACGAACATTGTTCTTACCGTCAGCACCGGGCAGACCGGTGTGGAGGTTCCGGATGTGACCGGCATGACGCAGGCCGAGGCCATCGCGAAGCTGAAGCAGAAAGGCTTCGACAGCATCAATAAGGCTGAAGGCGCGAGCAGTGATGTGGAAAAGGGCAAGGTGATCTCCCAGTCGCCGGAGGGCGGCACGGTGGCTCCGGCGGACACGTCGGTCACCATCACCATCAGCACGGGAGAGGATACCTCCGGACAGGTACAGGTGCCGGATGTGACCGGAATCTCCAGCGAAGAGGCCATGGCCATTCTGACGGAGAATAACCTGCAGCTTGGGACCACGACGGAAGTGGAGACCGATGACCCGAACAAGGTCGGACTGGTCGTCTCACAGGATGTGAAGGCCGACACCTTCGCGGAGCCGGGGACCAAGGTCAACCTCACCGTCGGCAAGGCGGCAAAGCAGGAGCCTTCCACGTATTCCTATTCGGCAGAGATTTCCGCGCCGACCGCGGATGAGGCACCGGATTATGTGGCAGGATCCCAGGTTTATGTGGTGATCATCACAGCGGATGGCCAGACGCTTCTGAACACGACGACGACAACCTTCCCGCTTCCGGCAAGCTTCACCGGCATTACCAGTGCAACGGGAACGCTGCAGATGAGCTATTCTTCTTCGGCGGCGGATGCGGTGAACGGACAGCGAGTGGTCACAAGACAGCTGACCTTTACTCCGGAGAGCTGAGTGCGGCAGATTCTTTTTTAAAGCGGACGGGTGATACGGCCTTCGCCTGCGCGCCATATCGGAGCGCTGAATGTGAAAGCTTTTTTCAGATGAAGAGCTGCTGAGATAAAAGGGGGATTATGCCCGTAACGGGAAAAATTATCAAGAGCATTGCCGGCTTCTATGAGGTCTACAGCGGCGGCACCATCTACCGGTGCCGCGCGAAGGGCGTGTTCCGCGCTCTGAAGCAGAAGCCTCTCGTGGGAGATGACGTGGAAATCGACATCACGGACACGGTCAGCGATCCGAAGGAAGGAAATGTCGCAAGACTTCTTCCGCGGAGGAATGACCTGATCCGGCCCAATGTCGCCAATGTGGATCAGGCCCTTCTCCTGTTTGCCATTACCAATCCGGCTCCCAGCTACAACATGCTGGACCGTTTTCTGATTTCCATGGACCGGCGCGGGATTCCGGCAATCCTCTGCTTTAACAAACAGGACCTTGCCATCGAGGCCCAGATCCGGGAGCTTACGAGCGTATATGGGAACTGCGGCTGCCGGCTTCTTTTCATCAGTACGAGAAATCCGGAGTCCATGGAGGCCGTGCGGGAGGTTCTGAGAGGAAAGACCACCGTGGTCACGGGACCCTCCGGTGCGGGAAAGTCGTCCCTCATCAATTTCCTCTGCCCCGGGGCGAAGATGGAAACGGGAGAGTTGTCCCGGAAGATTGCAAGAGGGAAGAATACGACGCGCCACGTCGAGCTCCTGCATGCCGGAGAGAACACGTTCCTCGTCGATACGCCGGGATTTACCTCCCTGTATCTGCAGGATGTGGAGGCGGAGGACCTGAAGGCCTATTATCCGGAATTCACTCCTTACGCAGGATATTGCCGCTTTCAGGGCTGCAATCACCTGATGGAACCGGACTGCGCGGTCAAACAGGCCGTTGAGGAAGGGAAAATCAGCAGGATCCGCTACACCAGCTACACGGAGATTTACGCGGAGCTGAAGGAGCGGAAGGCAGTGTACCGGTAAATCGTGTACCGGCAGAGTGGAATTCAAAAATTAAAAAATCATTTTCAGGATGAAAGTATGCGGTGATCGGGATGGCATCTTTCATCCTTTTTGGTTATGGGGCGTTTTTGCCGCGATTGTCCCTGATCTGCTGGAAAAGAATTCCATTCATGCTATAATTCTATTACAGATTATTGCAGTAAACCGCAAAAATCTGTAACAGGAGGTACCACGTATGGAAATAAAAAGAGAACGTTATCTGAATCTTCTGATCAGCAAAAAGCATAACGGATTGATCAAAGTGATCACCGGAATGAGGAGGTGTGGAAAGTCGTATCTGCTGTTCCATCTCTTCAAGAATTACCTGCTTTCCGAAGGGGTAGAAGAAAGCCACATCATTGAGATTGCGTTTGACGCCTATGAAAACAGGAAATTCCGTGATCCCGAGGTGCTCTATCCTTACCTGAAGGAACAGTTTAAGGACGGCGGCATGTATTATGTGCTGCTCGACGAGGTGCAGCTGCTCGGGGAATTTGAGGAAATCCTGAACAGCCTGGCCCGGATGCAGAATGTGGATGTGTATGTGACCGGGAGCAATGCCCGGTTTCTTTCCAAAGACGTCATCACCGAGTTCAGAGGACGCGGCGACGAGGTTCATATGTATCCGCTCAGCTTTGCGGAATTCATGTCTGTCTATCCCGGTACGAAGCAGGATGGCTGGAATGAGTACATGCTGTATGGCGGGCTGCCGCTGGTGTTGAACTTTGCGACGCCGGATCAGAAAATTGCGTTTCTGAAGTCGCTTTTTGAAGAAACCTATATTTCGGACATTGTCGGAAGGCACAATATTCGCAACAAGGCAGAGCTGGAAGAACTTCTGAATATTCTTTCCTCTGCAATCGGTTCGCTGACAAATCCCGAAAAGCTGGCGGCAACCTTCCGGTCAGTCAAAAACAAGAAAATCAGCAGCAGTACCATTAAGAAGTATATTGATTATCTCTGTGACTCTTTCCTGATTGATAAGGCTGTTCGATACGATGTAAAAGGAAAAAGATACATCGACACTCCCGTCAAATATTATTTCACCGACATGGGACTGCGGAATGCACGTTTGAATTTCAGGCAGCTGGAAGAAACGCACAGCATGGAGAACATCATTTTCAATGAGTTGAAAATCCGCGGCTTCAATGTGGATGTGGGCGTGATCATGCAGTACGATACCGATGGAAAAGGCAACAGCGTCCGAAAACAGCTGGAGATTGACTTCGTCTGCAACAAAGGTTCGAAACGATACTACATTCAGTCCGCATATGCGATTCCGGATCAGGCGAAGATGGAACAGGAACAGCGCTCTCTGATGCTGACCGGAGATTTCTTCAAACGGCTTATCATCACCAGGGATACCCCCGTCCCGCATTACAATGAAAAAGGGGTGCTGATTATGAGCGTTTATGATTTCCTGCTGAATGAAAACAGTCTGGATATTTAAGAGGCCGGATGGATTGTGACTTGAACGGAATGTCAATGATACATCGAAAATGTAGCTGATATTTTATTACAAAACTTGAACATTATAAGTTATAACTTATAAAAATGATATTTTGCGTTTGAATTCCAGACGTAAATGATGTATACTGCGGCCAGTCACATAGGAAAGGACCGGAACCTTATGATTAAACGTGAATTGTATATGAGCCGTATCCGTCCGTTTATCGGGTCGGATCTTATAAAGGTTATGACCGGCATTCGCCGCTGTGGAAAGTCAGTTATGCTGGAACTGATCAGGCAGGAACTCGTGGAGTCCGGCATCAGTCCGAAACAGTTTATCTCGATCAACTTTGAAGATATGAACTATTCCCACCTGCAGACGGCCAGGGCCCTGCACGATGAGATCACGAGGAGAGCTGCAGCGATTGAAGGGAAGGCTTATCTGTTCTTTGATGAAATCCAGGAGGTCACAGACTGGGAGAAGTGCATCAACTCCCTTCGTGTTTCGCTCGACTGTGACATCTATATCACGGGATCGAATGCAAAGCTCCTGTCCGGGGAACTTGCAACTTATTTGGGCGGACGGTATGTGGAGTTTGTGATTTATCCGTTTTCTTTTGGAGAATTCATGGAGCTCTATCGTTCGATTGCTCCCGATGAGACGATCCAGCAGTGCTTTCAGAAATATCTGCTTGTCGGTGGCATGCCATATCTTGCAAACCTCCGCTATGCGGAGGATCCATCCAGACTGTATCTTCACGATTTGTTCAACTCTGTCCAGCTCAAGGACATCGTTAAGCGAAATAAAATTCGGGATGTTGACTTGCTGGAACGAATCATTGCGTATGTGATCGCCAATGTGGGTACAACGTTCTCTGCGTCCGCACTTTCGAAGTTTCTTAAAAACGAACAGCGCACCGTTGCTCCGGAAACAATCCTGAACTATATCAAATACTGCTGTGAGGCATATCTGTTCTATCAGGTGAAGCGGGAAGATTTACAGGGAAAACAGATTCTTTCTACAAATGAGAAATATTATATTGCGGATCACGGCATCCGCGAGGCCGTTTTCGGCGGCAATATGCGTGATATCAATCTCATATTGGAGAATATTATTTATCTGGAAGTGCTGCGGCGGGGATATGAAGTGACCGTCGGCAGAACCGGTGATAAGGAAATTGATTTTGTATGCCATAAGCGCGACGAAAAGCTGTATATCCAGGTGGCTTATCTGCTGGCATCGGAGGAAACGATCCGTCGAGAATTCGGCGCATATGATAATATCCGTGACAATTTTCCGAAGTATGTCGTTTCTCTGGATGAGTTTGATATGAGCAGGAATGGCATCAAGCACCGGAATATCCGCGATTTCCTTCTGGCAGAGGAATGGGACTGAATCCGGCGGTTTCGGTTGAGGGGTTCCTGTTAAGATTGAAAAAGCAGGTTTTTTATGACTATAATAGGTAGTCGTGCTGTGCTCCTGTTTGGGGCCCGGAGGAACGAATCCGGGGCGGAAGCGGGAATGCGGTGCAGGAAAACGAGGGAAAGGCGGAAACCCTGATGCCGGAAGGCGTGCGGGGCTTTCGGACAGGTATTTGCAAAATGAAATTAGGTATTGTCGGACTTCCGAATGTCGGAAAGAGCACATTGTTTAATTCGCTGACCAAGGCGGGGGCGGATGTCGCCAACTACCCGTTCTGTACGATTGATCCCAATGTCGGAGTGGTTGCCGTTCCGGACGACCGGATCAAGAAGCTGGGAGCCATGTATCACTCCAAGAAGATCACCCCGGCGGTCATTGAGTTCGTTGATATCGCGGGTCTGGTAAAGGGTGCCTCCAAGGGAGAGGGCCTCGGCAACCAGTTCCTTGCGAACATTCGTGAGTGCGATGCCATTGTGCACGTGGTGCGCTGCTTTGAGGATCCCAACGTCACGCATGTGGACGGATCCGTGGATCCGATCCGTGACATCGAAACCATCAACATGGAGCTGATTTTCGCGGATCTGGAGGTTCTGGAGAGAAGAATTTCCAAGGTTGCGAAGACCGCGCGCATGGACAAGGAAGCGGCAAAAGAGCTGGATTTCCTGAACCGGATCAAGGAGCATCTGGAGGCAGGCGAGCCGGTCCTTACGATGATGGATGATCTGGAAGAAGAGGAAGAGAAGTATTTGAAGGAGTACAGTCTTCTTACCTCCAAGCCGGTTATTTTCGCCTGCAATGTCTCCGAGGATGACATCGCGGATGACGGAGCCTCCAACAAGTTCGTTCAGGAGATCCGCGAGTACGCGAAGAAGACGGGAAGTGAGGTCTTCGCCCTCTGCGCGAAGATGGAAGCGGAGATTTCGGAGCTGGATGACGACGAGAGACAGGCATTCCTGGAGGATCTCGGTCTCAAGGAGTCCGGCCTGGACAAGCTGATCAAGGCAAGCTATCACACGCTGGGACTGATGAGCTTCTTGACGGCGGGCGAGGATGAAACCAGAGCCTGGACCATCAGGATCGGCACCAAGGCACCACAGGCCGCCGGCAAGATTCACTCGGATTTTGAGCGCGGCTTCATCAAGGCCGAGGTTGTCAACTGGGAGGTGCTCCTGCAGGAAGGAAGCCTTGCCGCCGCCCGGGAGAAGGGCAAGGTCGGCATGGAAGGCAAGGACTACGTCGTCCAGGACGGAGACGTAATACTTTTTAGGTTTAACGTATAAAATATTATTATGTCAGATCAGGAACTTAACAGCATACTGCATTTCCGGAGCTGGTCGAAGAACGTCGGCGCATCCGCGCTGGATCTTCTGGTCCGTCTTGCATTCTGCATCGTCCTGTACTTTGTGATCGCAAAGCTCCTCGGAAAGATTCTCGGTGCGCTGGACCGGCATCTGGAGAAGCGGGGAACGGCTCCGACGGTGCGGCATTTCATGCACGCCCTGATCAAGGCAACGGTTCTCGGCTTTACCATCGTAACGATGGTCGTGCAGCTCCATATCGTGGAGGCTTCGAGCATCGCCGCACTGGTGGCGGCTGCGGGTGTCGGCATTTCACTTGCCGTGCAGGGCGTCCTGTCCAATTTTGCTGGCGGCGTGCTGCTGCTCCTTTTGAAGCCCTTCAAGGAAGGCGACTTCATCACGGTGAAAGGCGAGGACGTGCAGGGTACCGTGGAGAAAATCGAACTCTACTACACAACCATTTACACGCCGGACCGCGAGAGGCTGGTGATCCCGAATTCCACGCTGACGAACAAATCCGTGGTGAATTCCGGACTTTCTTCCGGGGAAAAACGCCTGTCGATCACGGTGGGCATTTCCTATGGAGAGGATGTCCACCGGGCGATGGGAATCCTGGAGAGGCTGATGGACGAGGAGCCGCGGATTCTTCCGCAGAACCGCAGGACCTTCGTGGACGCCATGGGCGAGAGCAGCGTGGTCATCGGTCTCAGGTGCCTTGTCCGCATTCAGGATTATCTGGATGTCCGTTGGGATATGCAGGAGAAAATCCGCCTTGCCTTTTTAAAAGAGGGCGTGGAGATCCCGTTCAATCAGCTGGATGTGCATCTGATCCGAGAGGAGCAGAAGGGTACAGAATAAGCTTTGAAGTGTCGTTTTTGCGGCAGGAAGGCGAAATGCCATGCAGTGCTCTGCGCTTTGTGAGGGCGCGGACATCTGACGCAGAACAGGATAAGACACCGGGATCTTTTGCAGGGACAGAAGATCGTTTGGAAATACGGGCCGCAGTCTGAGCGCGGCAGAGGAAGCATTATGCCGGATATAATGGGTAAAATGGATATCGCATTCCCGAATCTGGGAATTTATCTGAAGAATGTGCCGCAGGCGTTTTATGTCGGGAATTTCCGCGTGGCGCTTTACGGCTGCATGATTGCGCTGGGCATGATGCTCGGCATTCTGATGGCGTCGCACATCGCGAAGAAAACAGGCCAGTCCCCGGATACTTACTGGGACATCTCAGTGTGGCTGATTATTTTCAGTTTGATCGGAGCCCGCATTTACTATGTCATTTTCTTCTGGGATGCGTATAAGGACGACCCGGTTCAGATCTTCAACTTCCGGGCAGGCGGACTTGCGATTTACGGCGGCGTGATCGGCGGCATCATTACCGCGTATGTATACTGCGTGATCAAGAAGAAATTCCTGCCGGAAATTCTGGATACGGCGGTGTACGGCCTTCTGGTGGGACAGATCGTCGGACGGTGGGGGAACTTCTTCAACCGAGAGGTGTTCGGCGGCTACACAAACGGCCCTCTGGCGATGCGGCTTCCGATCGAGATGGTGCGGGAACGCGACATCACCGCGGATCTTGCGTCACACATCGCGGAGGGGACGAACTATATTCAGGTCCATCCGACCTTTCTGTATGAAGGCCTCTGGAATCTGGGCGTTCTGATTTTCCTGCTCCTGTTCCTGAAGCACCGCAGGTTCAAGGGCGAGATTTTCTTCCTGTATCTGGCAGGCTACGGCATCGGAAGAGCGTGGATTGAGGCGATCCGCACGGATCAGCTCTATATCACGGGAACCGCGATTCCGGTGAACATGGTGATGGGAATTGTTCTGGCGGCGGGCGCCATCCTGGCGATTTTGTTCATCAGTATCCATCGAAAAGGAAAGCCCCGCGTCGGCCTCGGCATTCCGGATGCCGGGAAGACTCCGGAAGCTCCGGGGGAGAAAGTGGAGGAAACCTCCGATTCCGACGAACAGTAACCGGATCGGGAAAATGACGGGGAACCGGAAAAAGAAGAAATCATTAGGAAAAGTGGGGAGTTGTCCCACAAGACATCCAGGGAGAGAAGATCCGAAAGAGAAGATCTGTTTGTGAGAAAAGCCGCCGGTGGCGGCTTTTCAAAAACGTGTAGGTTAGTAAAATCTAACCTGCAATGAGAGAAAGACAGAACGGGAGCAGGCTTTGTTCGGTGCATGGCAGCCGTTTTTTAGAAAAGAGAGAAACGATGAAGATCACAACATTGGAGAACGGCATCGCAGAAGATATTGGCCACGCCTTCGGTTATTACAATTATGGCGGGGAACACGGTCTGATTGATGCCTTTCCGGACCGCGAAGCGGTGGCATCGTTCATAAGCGGCTGTGTAAAAATGGCGCTGCAAAGCGGAATGCTGTATGCCACAAGCGAAAATGGAGAGGGATATATCGCCTACAGGCTTCCCGGCCAGAAGGTCAGTCTGAAATCGGTGTTGCCCCTGGCCAGAGGATTTCTGAGCTCGATGAGAATCCGTGAGATGATCCGTTTTATGAGGATCATGTCGAAAGGCGGATCGGGGCTCGACAGGCAGTTTGACAAGGCCGGAAAGCCATATATTTACGTCGGGATGGTCTGCGTCAGGGAGCCATATCAGGGACAGGGCTATATGAGAAAGGCCATGGAGATGGCGTTTGCCGAAGGCAGCCAGCTCGGAGTGCCGGTGATCCTTGATACCGATGCACAATCCAAATGCGACAAATACGTGCATCTCGGTATGGAACTTGCCGGGACGCGCCGCTTCGGCGAATACGGTGTGCTGTATGACTTGATTAAATATCCGGATGTGCCGGAGCAGGGAGAGATGAGATGAAAATGTTCATTGCGGTTGCGTTCTATTTTCTATACTGGGGAATGTGCTGGCTGGGAACAGGCACGGACAGGAAAAATATCGCCGGGCTGCGCTCTTATCCGGAGGAGGTTCAGAACCGCGTGCGAAACGATCCGCAGCTTGCAAAAGAGGTTCCGAAGGAAAAATCCGCCGTTGTCATCTGGCTCAGCAATCTTTTTGTTTTCACCGTTGTATTTTCCGTGCTGGGACTTGCACTGAAAAATGTGCTGCGTTTGAACAGTTACCTATCGGCGTTCCGGTATTTTCTGGCATTTGGCGAAGGATTGGGAGCGTTCGATCTTTTGGTGATCGATCTCTCCTGGTGGCGCAGTACAAAGCGCATTCGATTTTCTTTCCTGCCGGAAAAGAAATACTATCAGAATCCGGAAAAGCATATCGAGTCGTTTGTGCACGGAATACCGCTGTTCGCTGCAGCTGCCGCACTGACGGCGCTGGCTGTCATGGCACTTTGAATTTATTCTGTTTTCTGACACATTTTCCGGAATTCGCACGACTTCATGTTTATACCTCGCTGAGGTAAAATCCACGATACCAGAGAGAAGATGCCATCGGATATCTTCGAGTGCAGCGTTCCCTGCCTGGGCGTCGGATCTGTCATCAGATGTACAGATGATTTAAGAGGAAAATTATGAGCACAATACAAGAAATCCTGCATGAAAAAAGAAAAGCAACCGAAGACCATATCCGACAGCTCCAGCAGAATGGGAAAGAAGGCGTCCGTTATACGGCCATGATGCCGGATATTTCCTTTCTGGTATGCGGGCTGCTCAGTGATATTGGCTGGATTATTCATCTCATCGCAGGCATTCGTTACTTTTGCAGAAACGGCGTTCATCATGCGCTGGACGGTATCGCTCTGATTGCGCTGGCTGCCGTCGTGTTCGGCGTTGGCTGGCTCATTTACCTGAACAGAATACATGAAAAGGAAATCGCTACGAAGCGTCAGAAGGATCTTGGCTTCGGGATGACGGCTTATGCCGGATTCGCGGGAGCTGTGATCGGGATCCTGCAGATTGCACTGTATGCAGGCGCTTTGCCGGAACTTGTGTGGATTGTCATCGGCGGCTTTCTGAACGGCGTTGCGGGTCTTCCGATTTATCTCTCGTTCAAAAAAGGCATTTTCTATGGAATAAAATAACTGCGCAGGTGTGACAGCATGATCTGCCTCAGCGAGGTATAAGTTTCATATTCGAAAAGCACAGGACTCGAAAGCAGATAAATTACCACTTTCCACCCCGTGTGGGCGGAGTAGTCTCAGAAGAACAGTCTCGGAATAAGCGTTTTAAGGGCACAGAAATCAGAAAGCGGCCGGCGGAAAATCATCCGTCGGCCGCTTTCTGGTCTCTGTGCCTTGCTTTATGAGCGGAAGAGAAACGATTGGAAAAATTCCGGAAAAAACACGTAATTTGCGTGATTTTCGGTGCTTGTTGCTGCTTCCGGGGCCTTGCGCAAACCCTGCCTGTGGGGTATGATTACCCTGCACGGGGAGGAAAATCCCAATTTTTATCCATATTGTGGTAGAAAGTGGTAGAATAAATTTGTTCAACAGACACGGAACAAATTTGATTCATCGATGAATGCCGCAGGCCAGCGGCGGGAAACTGCGCAATGACGAAAACGTTCTCAGGCGAATATCACCATTCCCTTGACAGCAAGGGAAGGCTGATTGTGCCGGCCAAGTTCAGAGAGATTCTGGGAAGCCGCTTCTGGATCGGATGCGGCTATGACAAGTGTCTCCAGATCTATGACGAAGAGGACTGGGAAGCGTTTTCGCAGAAGCTCCTGGCGCTGCCGACCAACTCGGTGCAGGCGCGCAGGCTGGTCCGCTATTTCATGTCGAAGACGGTAGAGGTTGAGATCGACAAGCAGGGACGAATTCTCTTGCCGAATCAGCTTCGTCAGGAGGCAGGAATCGACAAGAACGTGGTGTTCGTCGGAATGGGAACAAGAGGAGAGCTCTGGAGCGAAGAGGCATACAACGCTTACGAGACAGAGACGACGGCAGAGGATATCAGCGAGATTTCGGAAGAGCTTTTGAGCGGCGGATTCCAAATTTGAGGTATTGTATGGAATTTCAGCACATACCGGTCCTTTTTCAGGAAGTGATCGAGAATCTGAATATTCAGCCTTCCGGTATTTATGTGGACGGAACACTTGGAGGCGCGGGCCACAGTCAGGCAATTGCGACCCGGCTTACAGAAGGCGGACGATTGATCGGAATTGATCAGGACAAAGACGCGATTGCGGCTGCGTCGAAGCGCCTCGAAGTGTTTCACGACCGGGTCACGATCGTGCATGACAACTACGAGCACATTCCGGAGATCCTGAAGAGCCTTGGAATTGACAAGGTGAACGGCATTCTTCTGGACATCGGCGTGTCGTCCTATCAGCTGGACAATCCGGAACGCGGCTTCTCCTATAACTATGACGAACCGCTGGATATGCGGATGGATCAGGAGAGCCCGCTGAAAGCTTCCGACATTCTGAACGGATGGAGCCAGGAAGAGCTCTTCCGCATCATCCGGGACTACGGCGAGGAGCGGTTTGCCTCGAACATCGCCCGTAACATCGTAAAGGAGCGGGAAGAGAAGCCTTTTGAGACGACGGGAGATCTGGTGCGGGTGATCCGGGCCAGCGTTCCGATGAAGATGCAGGAGAAATTCGGGAATCCCTGCAAGAGAACCTTCCAGGCCGTTCGGATCGCGTGCAACCGTGAGCTGGACGTGCTGCAGGATTCCATTGACCGGCTGATTGATCTTCTGGTTCCGGGAGGAAGGCTCTGCATCATCACCTTTCATTCCCTGGAGGACCGGATCGTCAAGGACGCATTCAAGAGAAATGAGAATCCCTGCACCTGCCCGCCGGAATTCCCGGTCTGTGTGTGCGGGAAGAAATCCAAGGGAAAAGTCATTACAAGAAAGCCGATTGTTCCTTCGGAAGAAGAACTGGAGAGGAATAAGAGATCGGCGAGCTCCAAGCTCCGGGTGTTCGAGCGGGGAGAGTACTTTTATTGATATTACATACGTTTTTTTTGCAAAAACGTGTCGGAGACCATGCTTTACCGATTATGGATTCCCACGCGAATCGGAAAAACAGGAGCACCAGACGCCCGCAGGGAACAGGCGGACGGGAACAGAGGTACCTATGTCGAACAGAGATTATGATCGCGGATATGCGGCAAGACCTTCGGGCCGGGGAACGGGAAGACGAGCATCCTATTCCGGAAGAAGGAATGACAGCGCCCGGGCTGCGGCAGAGCGCTATGAATACTGGTACGGAACCGAGGCTCCGGATCTGGAGTAC
This sequence comes from bacterium, assembly GCA_963655255.1. Classification (GTDB taxonomy): domain Bacteria; phylum Bacillota; class Clostridia; order Lachnospirales; family Lachnospiraceae; genus CAG-791. The sequence continues at coordinate 22,519 of CAVKEB010000009.1, read as the reverse complement.
TGGGAAGAGGAAGAAGAGCCCGTCCGCGCTCCGAAGAAGAGCAGCCGGCAGAATCCTCGGAACAGGAAGGCGGAAAACCGCCGCACCTTCATGAACCCCGCCATGATTGCATTCCTGGTGGGCGTCATGTGTCTGATGTCCTTTTTTCTGATAGAATATATCAGTCTTCAATCCGAAGTGACGGGTACCGTCGGCGAGATCGCCCGGCTGGAAACGCAGCTGGCGAGTCTTAAGAGCGACAACGACGAGACCCTGAACGAGATCAATTCCGGAATCAATCTGGATGACATCAAGTACCGCGCCATTGCGCAGCTGGGGATGACCTATGCACAGGAGGACCAGATCGTGACCTACGACGGCGGATCCGGAGATTACGTCCGTCAGGTGTCGGAACTGAAGAAATAGGCAAGTCCGAAGGAAACATGGATACATGGCAGGAAACAGACGCCCGGGGGGCGGATACAACGCAAATAACGGGAGCAGCCGCAGGCATAAGAGAGCTCCCAGACGATTCAACCATAAAATGCAGGCGAAGCTGGTAGTACTTTTCATCGGAGTACTGCTGGCTTTTGCTGTGCTGATCCTGCGCCTGTTCGTGATCAACCGTGACAACGGGAACGAGTATAAGAAGCAGGTCCTCTCCCAGCAGTCGTATGACTCGAAGGAGATCCCGTACAAGAGAGGCAACATCACCGACCGGAACGGCACGATTCTGGCGACCAGCGAGCTGATCTACAATGTGATCGTGGATGCTTACCAGATGAACAACGGTCCGCAGAATGATCAGGGAGTCAGCTCCTATCTGGAGCCGACGCTGGATGCGTGTGAGCGGCTCGGTCTGGACCGCAGCACGATTGAACAGTATGTCCATGACAATCCGGATTCCCGCTATTACATCGCGAGAAAGGGACTGACCTACGAAGAGAAGACCGCCTACGAGAAGGAGATCTCGGACGCATCGGCCAGGGTCACCAACATCAAAAAGGAGATCCAGAAGGAAAAGGCGGGAGCCGCTGACGAATCGAAGCTCGCGGATCTTCAGACCCAGCTGGAGGACGCCCAGAAGGCGAACGAGGAGTATCAGAACATTCAGGGAATCTGGTTCGAATCCTCCTATACCAGAAACTATCCGAACGGAACGCTCCTGGCGCACGCCCTCGGATTTGCCGGGACGAGCAATGAAGGGGCCTTCGGCCTGGAGGAGTACTACAACGACACCCTGAACGGAACGCCGGGACGCGAGTACGGGTATCTCAACGATTCCTCGAATTTGGAGCGGACCGTCATTGACGCGGAGGACGGCAACAATCTGGTCCTCACCGTGGACACGAACATCCAGAGCATCGTGGAGAAGTATCTCCAGGAATTCATGGAAGAGTACAAGGACGGCGATTTTCACCAGGGATACGGCGCGCGGAATGTGGGCTGCATCATCCAGAACGTGAAAAACGGCGAGATCCTCGCCATGGCAAGCTACCCGACCTACGATCCGAACGATCCCTACAATACGGATCTGCTGGAGGGAATGCCGGTGCTGGATGATACGGACTCTCCGACATATGAATATCTGACGAAGGAGGACGTGGATACGATTTCGCAGGACAACGAGCAGACGTCCCGCTATCTGTATTCCCTCTGGAATAATTTCTGCATTTCTACCTATTATGAGCCGGGATCCACAGCGAAGCCGTTTACGATGGCGGCAGCGCTGGAATCCGGGAGTCTGACGGGAGATGAGACGTACTACTGCGGCGGGTCGCTGACGGTGGACGGCTGGGAAATCAAATGCCACAACACGGACGGAGACGGCATGCTCACGCTGAATCAGGCCATCGAGCGCTCCTGCAACGTCGTGCTGATGGACATGGCACTGGCGACCGGAGAGGAGACCTTCTGCAAATTTCAGCGGATCTTCAATTTCGGCCTGAAGACCAACATTGACCTTGCCAAGGAGGTCCGGACCGACGGACTGATCTATTCGGCGGACAAGATGGTGGACGTCGACCTTGCGACGAACTCGTTCGGACAGAACTTCGACGTGACCATGATCCAGATGATCACCGGCTTCTCCTCGCTGATCAACGGCGGATATTATTATGAGCCGCACATGGTCAGCAAGATCACCAGCGCGAGCGGTGCAACGGTGGAGAACATCGAGCCGAGACTTCTGAAGAAAACGATTTCGGAGGACACGAGCGCCAAAATCCGCGAGGCCTGCCTGCAGGTTGTCGCGGGCGAGAACGGAACCGGTAAAACCGCAAGACCCGCCGGATACATGATCGGAGGAAAAACGGGAACCGCGGAGACCATCTCCGGAGACCCGGCCAACCCGCGCGACAAGACCAACTACGTGGTTTCCTTCATGGGCTATGCGCCGGCGGACGATCCGCAGATTGCCATCTACGTCGTGGTCGACCGCATCAACCACTATCCGCAGGATGACGCGAAATACGCGACGAGAATTGTGAGAAAGGTTCTGACCGAGGTCCTGCCGTATCTGGGCATTTACATGACGGAGGAGCTCTCGGACGATGAGAAGAAGGAGCTCGAGGAGCTGAATCTCTCGAATACGCTGGCATACGGCGCGACGAATTTTGACCAGATCCCGACCCCGATCACCTGTGACATCGACACGGACGGAGACGGAACGGCGGACGCGGTGGACGCGAACGGAGACGGGACGCCGGATACGCCGGTGGATACCAACGGAGACGGCGTGACCGATGCCGTGGATACCAACGGAGACGGAAGAGCGGATCTGTATGATACCGACAATGACGGTGTCGTGGATTCCGAGAGTCCGAAGGAGGGCCAGGTGGATCTGACCCAGGATTCGGGAACCGGCGAACAGGTATGGAAGTCCTACGAGGTGGATCCCAAGACCGGCTATTACATCAATCCCGCGAACGGGAATCTGATTGATCCGGATACGGGATATGAGTACAGCGCTTCGTCTCTTCCGGACAACATCGGAACCGGAAAGGCTTCGGCCAACACGGGAGCCGCGGATTCCGATGGAAACGTCGGAGGAGCTTCCGCATCCGGTCAGACGGGAACATCGTCGGATGCAACGGGAACGCAGAACAGCACAGCCACCGGACAGGACGGAGCAGCAGCGCAGAATGATGCGGCCGCCGGCCAGGACGGCGCGGCAGGGAATGCAGCAGCGGGAACCGGCACGGAGAATAACGGGACTGCCGGAAACGAAGCGGATGCGGGCGGAGTCGCAGACAATGGAACAGAGGACGCGCAGAACGCAGGCGGAGCCGCGGGAGCTCAGTAGCGGCTGAAGCTGTAGAGAGGCAGCCGGTTTTTCATGACCGGAGCCGCGGAAAGGTAGGAACACATGGATCTCAGTACTTTTATGAACATTACGATACCGATGCTGATCGCGTTTGCGGTGGCTGCCGTTTCCGGAAAGTTTCTGATTCCGGCACTGATTAAGATGAAGGCCCAGCAGACCGAACGCGATGACGGTCCCAAGAGCCATCTGACGAAGACGGGAACGCCGAACATGGGCGGCCTGATGATCCTCGCGGGACTTGCGGTTTCCTGTCTGATTTTCGCCGGAAAGGATCCGGAGGTCCTGCCGGTTCTGTTCCTGACGCTGGGCTTCGGACTGGTCGGCTTCATTGATGATTTCCTGAAGGTGAAGAAGAGGAGCAGCGACGGGCTTTCCGTGAAACAGAAGATGGCGCTGCAGATTGTCATCTCCATTGTGTTCGGACTGATTCTGGTTTTCTTCAATGAGATCGAGCTCTCCATGAAGGTTCCGTTCGCGGAGGGCGTTGTGCTGAATCTCGGCATTCTCAGTTTTCCGGCGCTGGTTTTCATTGCCATCGCGACGGTCAACGGAACCAACTTCACGGACGGAGTGGACGGCCTGTCCACCTGCGTGACGATAGCGGTTGCCCTGTTCTTTACCATTGCGGCGGTTTATACGGGAAGCGGCGTATCGGCGGCAGGCGGAGCCATGATCGGCGCTCTTCTGGGATTCCTCTTATACAACGCGCATCCGGCGAAGATTTTCATGGGCGACACCGGATCTCTTGCGCTGGGCGGCTTTGTTGTCGGCATCTCTTATACGCTGCAGCTGCCGCTGTTCATTCCGATTGTCGGATTCATCTACCTTCTGGAGGTCGTCTCGGTCATCCTGCAGGTTGTTTATTTCAAGAAAACGCATGGAAAGCGCCTGTTCCGCATGGCACCGATTCATCATCACTTCGAACTCGGCGGTTACAGCGAGGTGCAGGTCGTTGCCTTGTTTACCATCATCACGGTTCTTCTTGGTGCCGTGGCGCTTCTGGGGCTTTGGTGAGGTGAGAAAAGCATTCGCAAGGGCCTGCCGCAGGGCAGAGCGGATGCCGAAAGCCGTCCGAGGCAGGGTGAGCGGATGCCGGAAAAGGATTATTTTGAGTGAAAATTCTGCCGCATGGCAAGACATGTGGTGCGGCAGAGCGTGAAAGGAACTTCTGGAAAAATGTCGCAGGGCAGAAACGGAAAAACTGCACATGGAATACCGCGCAGCGGTTCTGCCGGAAACAGGGCAGGAGACCGGAGAAATCCGAATCCGCAGCACACGGGCAGAAGGCCTTCCGGAGGAAATGGAAGGGAGCTCTACGCGGTCCGGACGAGGAAGAAGGAACCGACGCAGGACTACACGCTGATCTTCATCGTCCTGTTCTTCCTGGTATTCGGTCTCGTGATGCTGTACTCCACGAGCTCCTATGAGGCGGGACTGGACTACGATGACTCGGCGTATTACCTGAAACGCCAGCTGTTCTCCACCGTGATCGGAATTGCCGGAATGATCATTGTTTCCCGGATTCCGCTCCGGTTCTGGAAGAGCATCTATCTGTTTCTGTATGTGTTTTCACTCGGAATGCTGTTCCTGATCATTCCCTTCGGAACGGAGGTCAACGGCGCCAAGCGCTGGATCTACATCGGACCGGTTTCGGTTCAGCCCGCGGAGATTTCGAAATTCGCGGTGATCATTCTGACGGCGGTCTGGCTGAGCCGCATCCCTCAGAAAAATCTTCAGACCCGGAAAGCGATTCTGACGATTCTCGCGCCCTCCCTTCTGGAGGCGGGAATCATTTACGGGATCACCAGAAATTTAAGTTCTGCCATCATCGTGATGGTGATCGCGATCGGGATGCTGTTCGTGACGGCGGAGGATTACCGGAGGTATTTCCTATGGGCGGCGGTGATCGCCGCGGCGGCGGTCGGCGTGGTGATCTGGGTTGTGAAATCCGGCGGATCCGGCGCGACCTTCCGTCTGCACCGAATTCAGGTCTGGCTGGATCCATCGGCTTATGCGGACGGGACGGGATATCAGGTACTCCAGGGGCTGTACGGCATCGGATCGGGCGGAATTTTCGGCAAGGGCCTCGGACAGAGCATGCAGAAGCTCGGCTACATTCCCGAGGCGCAGAACGACATGATTTTCTCCATCATCTGTGAGGAGCTGGGGCTGTTCGGCGCGCTTTCCATCATCACGCTGTTCATCATCCTGTGCTGGCGCATGATGGTTGTGGCGACCCACGCAAACGATCTGTTCGGGTCTCTCATCACGGTGGGCGTCATGATTCACATCGCGGTGCAGGTCATTCTGAACATCGCCGTCGTGACGAACTCGATCCCGAACACCGGCGTGACGCTCCCGTTTTTCTCCTACGGAGGTTCGGCCATTATGATTCTTCTGGCGGAGATCGGACTCGTGCTCAATGTGGCGAGGAACAGCAGGCAGGGAGATGCGGCATGAGAATGACGCGGGAGGATTACGATGACGCAAGCCTGTACATTCAGGATCAGATCCGGAGGAGACGCAACCGGTTCCGGCTGATTTTCGCCCTGATTCTCGGCACGGTGCTCGCGGCAGCCGTTTTTTTCGTTGCCTACTTCAAGGTGCGCTATGTCACCGTGGAGGGGAGCACGCATTACACGGATGAAGAGGTGGAGCAGTTCGCGATGAGCGGATTTCTCGGAGACAACTCCATGATCCTGTCCTGGCGCTACAAGAATCAGCCGATCAAGAACGTGCCGTTTGTGGAGTCCATGGACGTGGACGTGGTTTCGCATGACACCATTCATATCACGGTGTACGAGAAATCGCTGGCCGGATATGTGACCTATCTGGGAAGGTACATGTACTTTGACCGGAACGGAATGGTGGTGGAGTCTTCCTCGGAGAAAATCGACGACGTGCCGGAGGTGACCGGCCTTTCGTTCGATCACATCGTGCTGAACGAAAGTCTTCCGGTGGAGGACGGAACGATTTTTGCGAGGATCCTGGAGACCACGCAGCTCTTCGGCAAGTACGGGCTGAGCGCGGACCGGATCTATGTCGGAAGCGGCAGCAAGATCAGCGCTTATTTCGGCGGCGTGTGCGTGAACCTCGGAGAGGATCAGTACATGGATGAGAAGATTTCCAACCTCTCGAAGATCCTGCCGTCACTGGAGGGAAAAACGGGCACGCTCGAGATGGCGGATTTCACGCCGGATACGGGGCAGGTCACGTTTACGGAAAAATCGTGAAAAGAACGTGAACCGTCCGTTTATTTATTGATTATTCCGGAATACGATTGTATATTAAACTTTGTATACGAATGCGTATTTCTGAGTAAGTTCCGATGCTTTTTATCGGAACCCGGCCCGGAACGGCAGTCAGATGCCGGACCGCGCCGGGATAGATTGCAGCTGAAGTGATAAAGAATAGAAAAAATAATTCATAAGGAGGCACTACCGTGCTGGAGATCAAGACAGACGAAAACGAAACCGCTTGCAGAATTATCGTCGTAGGTGTTGGCGGAGCCGGAAACAACGCAGTAAACCGAATGGTGGAAGAGGAAATCAGCGGAGTGGAATTCATCGGCGTGAATACCGATGTGCAGGCTCTGCAGCGCTGCAAGGCCCCGAAGCTTCTCCAGATCGGAGCGAAGCTGACAAGAGGACTGGGCGCAGGCGCAAACCCTGAGGTCGGCAAGAAGGCCGCAGAGGAGAGCGCGGAGGAGATCACCGCATCGCTCAAGGGCGCGGACATGGTGTTCGTCACCTGCGGCATGGGCGGCGGTACCGGAACCGGTGCGGCTCCCGTGGTTGCGAAGCTCGCCAAGGAGCAGGGCATCCTGACGGTCGGCGTTGTCACGAAGCCGTTCAGCTTCGAGGCAAGAGCCAGAATGCAGAAGGCAATGTCCGGCATTGAGAACATCACCCCCAACGTGGATACGCTGATCGTGATTCCGAATGACCGCCTTCTGGAGATCATGGACCGCAGAACGACCCTTCCGGATGCACTGCGCAAGGCCGATGAGGTTCTGCAGCAGGCCGTTCAGGGAATCACGGATCTGATCAATGTTCCGTCCATCATCAATCTGGACTTCGCGGATGTGCAGACCGTTATGCGCGACAAGGGCATTGCCCACGTCGGCATCGGCTTCGGCAAGGGCGATGACAAGGCAACCGAGGCCGTGAAGATGGCCGTGGAATCTCCTCTTCTGGAGACCTCCATTGACGGCGCAACGGATGTCATTCTGAATATTTCCGGTGACATTTCCCTGTTCGATGCCAATGACGCGGCTTCCTATATCCGCGACATCACCGGCGATGACATCAACGTTATCTTCGGTGCGAAGTACGACGAGTCCAATGCGGACAGCTGCAATGTCACGGTGATTGCAACCGGCATCGGCCAGCGCCAGCAGAAAAAGAAGGAAGAGCCCGAGGCGCAGCAGAATCCGTTCATGAAGAAGCCGTTCACGCCGAACCCGACCTTCCAGGGAGTGCAGGGAGGATTCCAGCCGAATCCTTACGCTCAGCCGCAGCAGAACGCGGGTCAGCGCCAGGGCTTTGTCCAGAACGGCCAGCCTGCCGGAACGAACTATGGCGCGCAGTATGGCGCAGGCCAGGGAGCAGCACCGGCCTACGGCGTTCCGGGTCAGGGCGCTTACGCCCAGCCGCAGCAGAATGCAGGCCAGGGATACGGCGCCGCGGGAGCAGGCCAGCAGGCGGCTCCGCAGCCCAGATATCAGGCACCGCAGTATCACTTCAATCCGGGCAGCATTCACACGGGTGACACCCAGAACATCGTGATCCCGTCCTTCCTGTCCCGCAAGGACAACGATGACGACAGCAGCATGTAATCCCGTCATCCATTGAGGCTTTGGGAAATAGATGATTGTATTTACGGAGAGGGAACTGGAGTTTCTGGAGAAGGAATTCGGTTTGTCGGCGGCAAAAGCCGCAGGACTTTCCGAAGATAAACTGATGGAGCTCGCGGACCGGTGCTTTGACATTGAGCTGGAGGGAGATCTCTCGGACGGCAGTAAGATGCCGGACCGGTGCGGAATCGCCTCCGCGATCATGGACAAGATCAATCAAATTTAAAAGAGTTGCAGAGTAGGAATGAGCGCGTTGGTTTCCTGCCGGAAGTTGCCGGTGGAGAACCTGTAGTGCCGCGGGAACAGGGAGTTGTCCTGCGGACGAAAGGCAGAGGAATCTGCCTACGGTGTTTGTTCCGCATCCCGCTGCTGCATAAGATGAGTGCATCTGCCTCCTTTGTGCGGTACGGAATACCTGCGCAGAGGAGGTATTTTTATGACAAACACGGACAATAATCAGAAGAAACTGGAACAGAACAGGAAGGCTTCGGTGCAGGAAGGCTGCAATGCGGAAGGCCGCGTGCAGAACGACTCTGCTCCGGCAGAAAACATGCAGGCAGAAAGACAGGGCGGAGCAGACGACAGCAAGACCGCGACGAAAGGCATCTGGGCCAGCTCGGCGGCGGAATTCGGAGAGCTGCGGAATATCGTTTTCTGCGGCGTCATGGGGGCATTGTCGGTGGTCTTAAGCTTCGTCGGATCGATCCGCCTGAACCCCTACATGAAGATCGGCGTCTCGGAGATCCCGAACCTGATGGTGGATTACCTGATGGGACCGGTAGTCGGCGGCGTCTTCGGCGCAGTGATGGATTTTCTGAAGTTCTTCATCAATCCGGACGGAAGCTTTTTCCCGGGATTTGCCATCAGCGCGGCGGTCGCGGCGGTGATTTTCGGCGTATTCCTTTATCATAAGAAGGTGACGTTCTGGCGGGTGCTCGTGCCGGAGATTCTGGTCAAGCTCATTGTCAACGTCGGACTCAATACCCTGTGGCTGGATATGCTGTATGGAAAGGGCTTCTGGGCCCTCCTGCCGCACCGGATCGTCTCCAATCTCATCCAGCTGCCGATTGACACGTTGGTCGTCTTCGCCGTTCTGACTGCGGTGCAGAAGGCCGCAAAGAAGTACTGGAGGGATCGGAAGTAAGAACAGATGGACAGTCCCTATGAAATGGTGAAGAATATTCTGCAGCCGGACGAAGAAGAGAATCCGCCGGAGGCAAAATCACGCCGCGGCGGATTTACGAGCATTGACCTGTACGGCCCTTCTGCCAGTGGGAATGACGGGACGGAGGGGAGCGCGGAACGTTTTCATCTGGAGAATGAAAGCGGGACGGGAGACATCACGCTGTACCGGGTGTTCCCCGGCATCGAACTCGTCTACAACGACATGCACATGGCGTACTGCAACAAAAACCAACAGCCGGCCCCGAATGTCATGGAAATCAATTACTGCAGGGAAGGGCGATGCGAGTGTCTGTTCGGGAAGAGCCGGTACTGCTACATGTCGGCAGGGGACCTTTCCTTCTGCTCGCTGCATGACCATGCGCATCAGTCGGAGTTTCCGACCTCTCACTATCACGGGATTACCGTGACGATTGATTTTTCCGCCATTACGGGGGAAATGGAGAAGGTGCTGCAGCTCCTGTCGGTGGATCTTGCCCGGATTCAGGCGCTGTCGCGGGCGGACCGGTTCACGATTCTCCGCGCGGACACGACGGTGGAGCATATCTTTTCGGAGCTGTACCGGGTTCCTGCGGCCATTCGGTACGGATACATCCGCGTCAAGGTGCTGGAGCTTCTGCTGGTGATGACGGGTCTGAAACCCGGAAAGAGTCCTGCAGAATACGTGTATTTTCCGGCGGCGCAGATCGAAACGGTCAAGAGAATCCATGCCTTTCTGATGGAACATTTCCCGGAACACTATACGATTGAGGAGCTCTCAGAGCGATTTGACATTTCTCCCACCGTCATGAAGAAATGTTTCCGCGGCGTTTACGGAGATTCCATCTATGCATATATGAAAAAATACCGCCTGCAGTCGGCGGAGCGGCTGCTCCGGGAGAGCAGTGCGCCGGTCGGTGAAATTGCCCTGCAGGTCGGCTATCTGAATCCCAATAAATTTACTGCCGCATTCTGCGCGGAATACGGCATGTCTCCAACCGCATATCGGAAAAAAGTCTGAATGGATAGAAAGAGGTCCGCTTAGTCATTGCAGCGACAGACCGTGAATTTTAAAATAATCGCCGTGGTTAGGAAAAACTAACCACGGCGATTATTTTTATCAAGAGGAGGATCATTTTTTATGAAAAAGAAGAAAATCACGAGCCTGTTTCTGGCGCTGACGCTGGCGCTCTCCATGTCGGTCGGCTGCGGAAGCACAGCGGAGCCGGAGTCGGCGCAGTCCGCAGAGACAGCTGCCACTGATGCTGCATCGGAGTCTGTTTCAGAGCCGGCTTCCGAAGATGCTTCTGCAGAGGTTTCCGAGTCTGTTTCCGACGATGCTTCATCGAAGGATGACAATGAGGCTGCAGCGGAGCAGCTGATGGTGGATTTGACAGGCACTTATCAGGAGCTCTGGCCGGTCATTCTGGACAGTCAGTACGAACAGCTCTGGCTGGATGACTGTGCGGAACTGGTGGGAGAAGAGAACGCGCAGGCCGCCTATGACAAACTTTCTTCCATGGTGACCGGCACGGTTTACGGAGAAGAGGCGGTGAAGGCCTATGCCGATGGAGGCGGAGCGTATGACTGCTCCTTTACCGAGGGACTGAGTACGCTGGAATTTGACGGCGAGAACTCTGTCATCAAAGGCTATGACGCGGATGGAAAGGAACTGTTCTCCCACACCTATCATTATGTCGGAATGGAGGAAGTCCGCGGCCTCTATGAGTATGAGAGCGACGATGCCGATTCCGGCGAGTTCACGTATTTCTGCATGGCACCCGATACCTCCGCAACCACCTATCACATCGAGTTCCGTTACGGCAGCGATCTGGAGGCACTTGGTCAGTATGATGCCGGTAAGTATGCCTACTGGCTGGCTTCCGGCATTTCCACGGACTGCGATCCGGATATGATTGAGCAGTGCATCCAGCTGTTCTGCACCGAGAATCTGTCTGAGTAAACGGCAAACAAAAAGGCAGGGACCGGAGAAAATTCGGTCTCTGCTGTTTTCATTCGGAAAGGAGATGTTCCTGTGAAAAAGAATTCCGAAATATCCAGAATGTTTGCATATGCGGGAAACCGGCACTGGCTCACGATTGCAGGCATGATTCTGGCGGGCATCAGCACGGTGCTGTCCATGATTCCGTTTGTCTGTATCTGGTTCGTGGTGAGGAACCTTCTGCATGCACTGGCGGCGGGAGACATGAGCCTTGCCGCAGGGAGCGGCGTCTATGCATGGCGGGCAGTGGGCTTCTCGGTTCTGAGTATCCTGCTGTATTTCCTCGCACTGTGCTGCTCCCATCTGGCCGCATTCCGCACGGCGTCCAATATGCGGAAGGCGGCGCTTCACCATATCGTGACGCTGCCGCTCGGGTATTTCAGTCAGAACGCCAGCGGACGGCTGCGCAAGATCATGGATGACAACGCGGGACTGACGGAGGAGTTTCTGGCGCATCAGCTCCCGGACCTGACGGGTGCAGTCGTGATGCCGGTTGCGGTACTCGTTCTGATCCTTATCTTTGACTGGAGGCTGGGGCTGTGCTGCCTGGTTCCGCTTGTCATCAGCTTTTTCTTCATGAGGCAGATGATGGGAGGCGACAACGCGCATTTCATGGAAGGCTACATGAACGCGCTGGAAACCATGAACAAGGAGGCAGTGGAGTATATCCGCGGCATCCCTGTGGTGAAGGTGTTCCAGCAGACGGTTTACTCGTTCCGGAATTTCCACGCGGCCATTGAGGAATATGAGAAATACGCTTCCGGTTATGCGCTGAAATGCCGCATTCCGCTGACCGGCTTCAATGTGGCTCTGAACGGGACGTTTATTCTTCTGATTCCCGTGGCGTGCATGATTTTCGCGGGGGCGACCGGTCAGGCGGCCTGTCAGGATGTGCTGCTGGACTTTCTGTTCTACAGCCTGTTCACGCCGGTCTGCACGACCATGATGAGCCGCGTTATGTTCGCCGGGGAGCAGCTGATGGCAGCAAAGAGCGCGGTGACCAGGATTGAGGGGATCCTGAAAGAGGAACCGCTTGCCGCGGCGGAGCACCCGCAGAAGCCGAAGGATGCTTCTGTTTCCTTTGAACATGTCACTTTCCGTTATCCCGGCACGGAGCAGAATGCGCTGGAGGATGTTTCCTTTGAAATTCCGGCGGGCAGGACCGTTGCGCTCGTGGGAGCTTCCGGAAGCGGCAAATCCACGGCGGCGCAGCTGATCCCGCGCTTCTATGATGTCACCGGGGGTCGTGTCCTGGTGGGCGGCGTGGATGTGCGCGAGATGGACCAGAAGACCCTGATGAACCAGATCGCGTTTGTGTTCCAGAACACGAAGCTGTTCAAGGACACCCTGCTGGAAAACATCCGCGCCGCCCGGCCGGATGCCACACGGGAGGAAGTCCTGCGGGCAGCCGAAGCCGCGCAGTGCAGGGAGATCATTGACCGGCTGCCGGACGGACTTGATACCGTTGTGGGAAGTGCAGGCACGTACCTCTCGGGAGGAGAGAACCAGCGCATCGCACTGGCAAGAGCCATTCTGAAGGATGCGCCCATCGTTGTCCTGGACGAAGCCACTGCGTTTGCAGATGCTGAGAATGAGCATCAGATCCAGCTCGCGTTTGAGAAGCTGACGCAGAAGAAGACGGTTCTGATGATCGCGCACCGCCTTTCTACCGTGCAGAACGCGAATGAGATTCTTGTGTTTGATGAGGGAAGAATCCTTGAGCGCGGGACGCATGAGGAACTTCTGGCGGCCGGAGGACGGTACGCTGCCATGTGGAGAGATTATCAGACGTCTGTTCAGTGGAAGATCGGAAAGGAGGTCAGACAGGCATGAACTATCTTCAGAAAAAATATGCCCTCAGTGATCAGGGTTCGAAGGACCTTTTGAAAGGAATTGTCTACTCCGCGCTTGCCGATATCAGTCTGATGCTGCCGGTTGTACTGCTGGCCGTCACGCTGGATGCATTTCTTGCGCCGGTGCTGGGAGAGGGAGACAGTCAGCCCAATGTTCTTCTGTATACCGGAATCGGCATTGTGGTTCTGGCGCTGATTTTCATTCTGCATTATCTTCAGTATACCGTGACCTACCTGGGAACCTATCAGGAGAGTGAGCGCCGCCGCATCACACTGGCGGAGAAGCTGCGGACTCTGCCGCTTCGCTTTTTCCATGAGCGCGACCTCTCGGATCTGACCAGTACCATCATGGGAGACTGCGCGGGCTTCGAGCACGCATTTTCCCACACGGTGGCGCAGTTCTGGGGAGCGATCCTCTCGACCGCGATTGTCTGCGCGGCACTCCTGATTTATGACTGGCGGATGGGACTGGCGCTCCTGTGGGTGGCACCGATGGCCTTTGCCATTGTCCTGCTGTCCCGAAGACTCCAGGGAAAGCTGGGAAAGAGGCACATTGATGCAAGGCTTACCCTGGCGGATGGTATTCAGGAGTGCCTGGAAACGGTGCAGGACATCAAGGCATGCAATCTGGAAGAGGAGTATCTCCATAAGCTGGATGCGAAGATTGATGCCGCCGAGAAAGCGCAGATTTCTTCGGAAACGGCAGCGGCCAGCCTGGTCACGGCCGGACAGATGTTCCTGCGTCTGGGCCTTGCAACCGTCATTGTCGTGGGAAATTCGCTGATGCTGCACGGAGAAACCACGCTCTTTGCGTATATTCTGTTCCTCATTGCGGCATCCAGACTGTACGATCCGCTCTCCGGCGCCATGACCAACATGGCGGAACTCTTCAATGTTGATCTGCAGGTGGACCGCCTGAAAACCATTCAGAATTATCCGGAGGAGAACGGGAGAAAAGAATACCGGACGGACGGCTACGACATCACCTTCGACCATGTGGGCTTTTCCTATGAGCCGGGCAAAACGGTTCTGAAGGATGTCTCCTTCACGGCAAAGCAGGGACAGGTCACTGCACTGGTCGGACCTTCCGGAGGCGGAAAGAGCACCATCGCCAACCTGGCTGCGGGATTTTATCATGCAGACAGCGGAAAAATCACTCTGGGCGGCACAGACATTGCGCCCATCGATCCATCCGCTCTGATGAAGGACTTCTCCGTGGTGTTCCAGAATGTCGTTCTGTTCAACAACACGGTGATGGAGAACATCCGGGTGGGACGCAAGGACGCCTCGGATGAGGAGGTCATGGCTGCCGCCAGGGCCGCTCACTGCCATGAATTCATTGAGAAGCTTCCGAAGGGCTATCAGACCGTCATCGGTGAGAACGGTTCCACGCTCTCCGGCGGTGAGTGCCAGCGCCTGTCCATTGCCCGCGCACTGCTGAAGGATGCGCCGGTGATTCTTCTGGATGAGGCTACGGCCTCGCTGGATGTGGACAATGAGACGCAGATTCAGGAGGCGATTACACAGCTGGTGCAGGGCAAGACCGTACTTATGATCGCCCACCGGATGAGAACGGTGGAAAACGCAGACAAGATCGTCGTTCTGGACGGCGGCGTCGTTGCGGAGAGCGGGACGCACGAGGAACTGATGCGGCAGAACGGTCTGTACCGCAGGCTGGTGGATCTGCAGACAAAGGCGGCAGACTGGAAGCTGCGCGCGTGAAACAGGTGAATTGTGATCGATAACTGTTCAGCGCATTGAGGATTTGCCTGCGGAAATCAATTATAAAAAATCATGGACTTTCCCGGCAGGATGGTGCTATACTCTTTTTTGTTCCCGATAAGGGGATGTAGCTCAGCTGGGAGAGCGCCAGGTTCGCAATCTGGAGGTCGCGGGTTCGATCCCCGTCATCTCCATCCATGGGAGAGCCCCACAAACCTTGATTTTACAAGGTTTGTGGGGCTTTTCTTTTTACTCCTACCATCGTGCAATGTGGTCTATAGTGAGGCTTTTTTGCCGTCTATTTACTTCTTGATTTTGATGAGCCTTGCGTTCAGGCTTTCCAGGAAACCATCCGGCATACCGGAAACCATGCGGGCCATTGCCTCCGGGGTGCTTGTCTTTATCATATCCCACATTCCGGCACCCGGTTTCATCTCGAAATTGGTTGCCAGCTTGACCGCCCGGGCGGTGATCTCCATCGCTTCCGGATTCTTGGAAATTTCTTCCAGAGTATCGTGAACGCTGTAACAGCCCTCCGGGAATTCCATCGGTGCCTTGAGGTCGAGACTGCCCATCTGTTTGAACCAGTTGGCGACGCCCTCCTGACGCTCCTGAAACTCCGGAAGCGTGTAGCACGCCGGCTCTTTCTCCACCTTTTCC
The DNA here is from genome assembly GCA_963655255.1 of bacterium. Lineage (GTDB taxonomy): Bacteria > Bacillota > Clostridia > Lachnospirales > Lachnospiraceae > CAG-791. The sequence goes on along the minus strand of CAVKEB010000009.1, from coordinate 6,962 downwards.
AGTGTGATGCTGTCCTTCACGGGACCGGCCACAGCCAGAAGAGTATTGAAGCCCTCCTTCAGCGTCACCGTGAACTGGAACACGCGGTGCGCGGTCAGGAGTCCCACCTCTCTGCCGTTCAGGTAGAGGGTGACACAGTCCTGGTTGGAGTATACCTTTACTTCGGTGGTTTCCCCGGCGCGCTGCGCATGACGGCGGCCTGCGATATGCACCATCGGTTCTTTGCTCCAGTATGCCTGATAGACATAGAAGCTGTCCTTGCGGGTCTTGCGGTCGATTGTGACGAGTCCCTTGTTGTTGCGTCCGCGCACGCCGCCCTCATTGCGGGCGGCACAGCCAAAGTCGAACATGTTCCAGACATGGCTTGCCCAGATCCACGGGCGGTCCTCCAGGGCCTGCGCCATATACTCGTGATACAGCGCCTGATATTCCTCCGAGTAATCCTTGCACTGCGGGGTGTTGCTGTGCCAGTTGATGATCCCTTCGCACCCGTACTCGGAGAGGCCGAGGCAGATGTCAGGGTTCTCCACATGAAACCGATCCAGCCACGGGCCGTTGCCCTCGATTTTGCCGCCATACCAGCCGAAATAGTGGTTGTAGCTCTCCAGATCGGTGATGCGGTGCATGGGACCCGTCGTGGGCGTGTTGGAAACATGCGCCATGGTGGTCAGGCGGGTGGGGTCAAGCTCCTTGCAGAGCTTCTGCAGGTCGTGGTGCGCATCCACCAGCTCCTGACTGATCCCGCCGATCAGAATTTCGTTGGAAATACTCCAGAACAGGATGGACGGGTGATTATAATTCTGAACGATCAGTTCGGCCAGTTCGCGGCGGCAGTGCTCGTGAGCGGCCCTGCCGGATTTGAACACGCTGATGAGCGGAATTTCCGCCCAGACGGCGAACCCCAGCCTGTCGCAGGCATCATAGAAGTCCTGACTGTGCTGATAATGCGCCAGCCGGATGGTGTTGGCACCCAGCTCCTTGATGATCTGTGCATCCTGAACATGGTCCTCCGCCGTCAGTGCATTGCCCTGATAGAGCCGGTCCTGATGGCGTGAAACGCCGCGCAGCGGGGTGGACTTTCCATTGATGGAGAAGCCGTCGCCCGGCGTGACGGTGTAGCTGCGGACACCTGCATTTACATGGATTTCATCGCAGGTTTCATTGCTGCGCTGCAGGCAGGCTGTCACTTTGTACAGATTCGGCTCGTCCATGCTCCACAGCCGGGCATCCGGAACATAAATTGAGACGGCGGTATTGTCTGACGGACGAACCGCGGCAGCGACCTCGCATCCGCGCGGGTCCTCAATACTGTACAGAACCGTCAGATTGTCTGCGGGATTGGTGACGAAACTCTCGATGGCAAAATCTGCGCCGCCGTCTGCGGCTGGCTTCGGGGTCACCCGGATGCCGGGACCGCCGAAGTAATCCAGATCAAAATGCGCATTCGGGACGCTGATGAGATTCACGCCGCGGTACAGGCCGCCGTAGAAGGTGAAATCGGCAGAAGCCGGGTACATGGAAGGGGTGTCCTCGTTGCTGACCTCGATGGACAGCTCGTTTTCACCGTCCCTGCACAGGTCGGTGACATCGGCACGGAAGATGGAAAAACCGCCCTCGTGGATCGTGGCTGTCGTGCCGTTTACCTTTACGGCAGCCGCCAGCGAGGCCGCCAGTACCTCGACATAGACACGGCCGCCGTCAAGCGGCTGTTCGGGCTTTGTGAAAGTGCGGCTGTAAACGGCTGTGGTGCGCAGATAACTGCCGTTGCCGTCCATGCCGTCCACGGCGTTCCAGGTGTGGGGCAGGCTGACGGTTTCGGCGGGACGTTCTCCTTTCGGGAAGGTCAGCGTCCAGTTGTCATTCAGGGAAATGATCTTTCTCATGATAGCTTCTCCTGTTGAGTTTTTGTTTTGTGGGTTTGTTGATACAATCTATCACAACTGTAGTTGGAATAATTATGAAATTTCTATGTATTTTGCTTGTCTGCTCGATTCAGATACAGGAGAACATGGCGGATAAGAATCTTTATGAAAGTGGATGGAATTGAGTGTGGAGGACTGGAACCGCTGTAAAAACAGTGGTTGAATCTTACAACAGAATGGCATAATATCATGGAACCGCTTGTAGAATACAGGCGGTTTTTCACTGGTGCTTTGGCTGAAAGCTGCAGAACCCGAGATGTGGAAACGAAAACTTTGCCGGCTCAACAGGGGGATGTTGTTTTATGAAAAGCACGGATTACAGCGCGGCAGATTGAGAAAATTTTTGTATACTTAAACTGCAGCAGTCTAAGAAGAGCTCTCACCGCCGGTGAGAGAAATTTCAAAAAGAGCTGTTTTGACAGAAGAACAGCCATGGCACATGAAAAGGAAGGGGGCAGCAATGTCGGAAGAGAGCAGGAAAATCCGCGTGGAGTGGAAGAAAAGCGATGCGAAACGAGATGAGGGCCTTCAGGAGCCGGAGGATGTGGAGCAGTACAAGAACTCTCCTACGGTCCGGATCTTGTCTGGAATCTTCTGGATGTGTACCGCCCGGGAAATGCGAAGTCCCATGAACTCCCGGTGATCGTTGTGGTTCACGGAGGCGGCTGGGTATACGGAGACAAGGAGCTGTACCGCTTCTATGCCATGAGTCTTGCACAGAGGGGCTTTGCCGTGGTTTGCTGCAATTACCGACTGGCTCCGGAGCATCCGTTCCCGGCGCAGCTCGAGGATTTCTGCGGCGTGATGCAATGGATCTATGACCATGCGGACGAATACGGCATGAATCTGGATCACCTGTGCCTTGCGGGGGACTCGGCAGGAGGACATCTGACGGGCCTTCTTTGTGCGATGATGACGGATCCCTCCTATGCCGCAGAGTTTCCTTTCCGGCTCCCGGAGAACTTTCGGATTGCGGCGGTCGGGATGAACTGCGGAGCGTATTCCCTTTTTGATGAGGACGGAAAGCGCAGGGAAACCACCACGGAGGGGCTGATGGAGGACTTCCTGCCTGGTGTCTGCAAGGATCAGGAGAAGCAGAAACGAATCGAGGTGCTCCCGCTTGTCAATGCGGATTTCCCGCCGGCCTATATCATGTCGGCGGTCGGAGATTTTCTGGTGGATCAGGCGGGGATGCTGGAGAAGGCCTATCGGAAGGCAGGCGTCCCTTGTGTCTGCAGAATCTACGGCAGTAAGGAGGAAACGCTGTACCATGTGTTCCATGTGGATATGAAGAATCCGGTCGGAACTGTCTGCAACGACGAGGAATGCGCATTCTTCCGGAGCGTATTTGAGACCAGATGATAAAATAACAAATCTGCCGCCTGAGTCCGACTGCAAACTTTTTTGGCCGGGACTGGGCAGAAAAGACAGAGGGGAATGATTTGGACTGCGGCAGGTTTGATTTCAAGAGGAAAAGACGATGATCAGAAAAGCAGTTCCGGCGGACGAACCGGCGATTGCCGGAGTTTATGCAAAGGCCAGGGACTTTATGAAGGAGCACGGAAACCCGGATCAATGGGGATCTCAGTATCCGCCGGAGGCCCTGACGCATGAGGACATTGAGAAGGGCATTCTCTATGTGCTGGAGAAGAACGGCGGGGTGCACGGCGTTTTCATGTTCGAAATCGTGGAGGATCCGACCTATCGTGTGATTCGGGAGGGCTCCTGGCAGTCGGATGCGCCCTACGGCGTGATTCACCGCGTGGCGAGCGACGGGAAGGTGCACGGGCTGATGCGGGAGGCGGTGGCCTTCTGCAGCGGGAAGATCCGTCATCTTCGGATGGATACGCATGAGAAGAACCTTACCATGCAGCATCAGATTCTCCGGAACGGATTTACATACTGCGGCGTGATCCTGACGCATGACGGAACGCCGCGGCTTGCGTATGAGAAGGTGTGATCTACGGTGTTCCTGCGCATCGGCTCCCTGTTTAAAAATTCTATGAAAATTTGGTGAAAGCCCTTTCATTTTTGTGGGGGAGCATGTACTGTATTAGTGCAATTAGTACAGTTCGCTGCGCATCAGCAGCGACGGTACGAATGGCAGTAAGGCATGATTCGGAATGAAAACCCACAATCCCGTCTTTTTTGAAAGGTGGGAGTTCAGAAAGGAGCAGAAAGATGAGAAAATTCAAGAGAACAGGTAAGATGGCGGCAGTATTTGCGGCGGCAGCGATGGCGATGACGGCAACCGCCTGCGGGAGCAGCAGTGGAAACGCCGCGGGAACCGCGCAGACGGAGGCTTCCACGGAGGCAGTCACCGAGTCCGCTGCGGCGGAAACAACCGGTGATGTGCAGACCGCGGACACCGAGAGTACGGAGGCCGATACGGAGGATGGCGGCACTGAGGCATCAACGATCGGCGGCACGGAGGAAGAGACAGAGATTTCCATCTCGGACGCGTGGTCACAGATCAATCAGATCAACGAGAACACGAAGCTGAAGCTCTCCCTTTCCGATCAGGAAGTGAAGGCAGCAAAGGCCGATGCCGATCTTCCGTTTACCACGAAGATCCAGTATGTCAAGGTGGAGGATTCCGGATACGACGCTCTTCAGAAGGCGCTCGACAAGGACAATGAGGAGAGCATGGCGCTTGCGGAGCAGTCCTATGGAGAGAGCGCGGACTACCTGAAGGAGGCCAATGAGTCAGGCGAGAATGTGACTCCGTATGAGATTGACTCCACCGTCCTGACAAAGCGCGCGGATGAAAAGGTTGTGAGCTACCTTCGCGAGGACTTCAGCCAGCTCGGCGGAGCGCATCCGTCTACATATTTTACCGGGAAAAATTATGACGCAAAGACCGGTGAGGAGCTGTCTCTGAAGGATGTTGCGTCCAATTATGACGGTGTGTATCAGTATGTTCTGGATGAGCTGGCGCAGCGCGAGAAGGAAGACGGGAACGAGAACTGCTACTTCGATGGCTATGAAGAGACGGTGAAGGAGATGTTCTACGGCGCATCGGACGACGGCAGCACCGATACGGCGGATGAAAGCGAGGAGTCCGGTCTTTATCCGGATATGCAGCCGGTGGTTCAGTGGTATCTGGAGGACGATGGATTGACGGTGATCTTCAATGATTATGACATTGCGCCGTATGCGTACGGCCCGTCTGCCGTGAAGATTCCGTTTGACAGCGGACTGTTAAACAGTGATTATGCAGGATGAGAGGATCCGGATGATAAAATGCGGAATGGCTCATCCGATTAAGACAAAAAGCTCCTGAGGGGAGCTTTCCGTCAGCTGCAGAGGGGCGGCACGGAAAAAGTTTGAAAGTGACATAGATCTGTCACTTTCAAACTGCAGCATCGGTGCTGACGCACCGGCTGCCGCATTCCGCAAAACCGCCTTCGCGGATTTTGCTTCAGCGGAGGATAGACATGAATCAGAAAAGTAAATATGAGATCGATATGTGCAGCGGAAGTCTGATGGACAAACTGATTTCCTTCGCCCTTCCGCTGATGCTCTCCGGTATTCTGCAGCTGATGTTCAATGCGGTAGACCTGATTGTAGTGGGGCGGTTCAGCGGGAGCCAGGCGCTTGCGGCGGTTGGCTCCACAACCGCCCTGATTAATGTGTTCACGAACCTGTTCATCGGCGTGTCACAGGGAACGAATGTCCTTGCGGCGAGGTTCTATGCGTCGCAGCAGAAAGAGAAAATGTCGGACACGGTCCACACGTCCGTCTGGCTGGCTCTGGTGAGCGGGCTTGTCATGGCGGCAGTGGGACTTGTTTTTTCCAGGGGCGCCCTTCTTCTTATGGCAACGCCGGAGGATGTCATTGACCAGTCGGCGCTGTACATGAAAATCTATTTTCTCGGAATGCCGTTCTTCATGCTGTACAACTACGGCGCGGCGATTCTGCGTGCCGTCGGCGACACGAAGCGGCCGCTCCTGTTCCTGATCATTTCGGGAGTGATCAACGCGTGTCTGAATGTGTTTCTTGTGGTGGCTTTTCATCTGGATGTGGCGGGCGTTGCGATTGCCACGGTGATTTCGCAGATGATTTCGTGCGTGCTGGTCCTGGGATGCCTTGTACGGACGGAGGGAAGCTATCATTTGAACTGGAGGGCGCTCCGGCCGAACGGATGGTGCGCCGCCCAGATTTTCCGGGTGGGGATTCCCGCAGGAATCCAGAGCACGGTCATCAACTTCTCCAATGTGCTTCTTCAGTCGTCGGTCAATTCCTTCGGCTCGATCGCAATGGCGGGCTATACGGCGGCCAACAACATTTTCGGATTCATGTTTATTTCGATCAATTCCGTGACGCAGACCTGCATGAGCTTTACCAGTCAGAACTATGGCGCAGGGCAGTGGAAGCGGATGGACCGGGTTCTTCGGTACTGCCTTTTTCTGACCACGACGGTATCCCTGATCTTCGGAAGCTGCGTGTACTTCTTCGGGCCGCAGATCCTGAAGGTCTATACGGATGATCCGGCGGTGATTTCTAACGCGATGGAGGTTTTGTCCTACACGACACTCACGTATTTCTTCTGCGGCATCATGGACCTGTTCCCGGGAGCGCTGCGCGGCATGGGCTTTTCCACTGCACCGATGATCCTGTCCATCATCGGGACGGTCGGCACAAGAATTCTGTGGATTTACGGGATTTTTCCGCTGCACCGGTCTCTTTCGGTGCTGTTCATTTCATACCCGGCCTCCTGGCTGTTCACGGTCGTGATGCAGGCGGTGTGCTATGCGATTCTCCGAAGAAAACTTGCCGTGAGAATCGCGGCGGCGGAAGGAAAGACGCTGGCTTGACAGAGGGCTCCCTGCGGACTTCTTGCGTGAGAAGAGGAGCTAAGGTATACTTATTCGGATGGGGCAATGCCCCGGAATAGCTGATTCCCCTGAATCAGAAAAACGGCTGCCGCAGAAAAGCTGCGGCATCGGTACTGCAGTATTCGGCAAAACCGCTGCACTCGAAGATGTCGGATGACATCTTCTCCTGCTTAGAGTGCCGCCAGGCGGCACTCTGTATACA
>CAVKEB010000008.1:0-83799 GCA_963655255.1 bacterium | reverse complement strand
CCGCGATATCAGAGAGAATTTCGCGAAGGCGAATTCTCTCTGTATACAGAGTGCTGCCAAGCGGCACTCTAAGCAGGAGAAGATGTCATCAGACATCTTCGAGTGTAGCGTTTTTGCCGAATGCATCAGCATCGATGCTGTCATTTGAAAGTGACATATCAATGGTACTTCCTAACTTGACTTCAAACACCCTTATTCTTAAAACGATTCTTCAAACACAGGTACAGGTGCTAATATGCAATCCTGAAATAATCCAGATACATCTTATATCTGTCTTGTGCTGTCAGACAGGTATCGGTCAGATACCCTTTTTCATTGTCCCATTCCTGCAATCCACGATAATAGAACATTTTCAAATTATCTTCGATAACAAATGGAACAATATTATATTTCAGACATTCCTTGAACATAATCAATCGTCCCACACGGCCATTGCCATCCTGAAACGGATGGATGCGTTCAAATTTTACATGAAAATCCAAAATATCTTCAAAATTCTTTTCTGCCTTACTATTGTACTCTGTCAGCAGATTCTTCATCCTGCCTGCGACCTCTTCCGGGAGCGCAGTCTCCCTGCCGCCGACTTCATTTGGCAGTTTCTTGTAATCCCCGACTGCGAACCAATCCTTTCTGGAATCACTGGTGCCATTTTTCAAAACCAGATGCAGCTCCTTGATAAATTTCTCCGTTAATATTGCCTTCGCATGATCTATGATCATATCAATACAGCGGAAATGGTTTACCGTTTCCATCACATCATCTACATTGATCACTTCATTTTCGATCCCAATGGTATTCGTCTCGAATATATATCTGGTCTGATCGTGAGTCAGCCGGCTGCCTTCCATGTGGTTCGAATTATAGGTCAACTCGATCTGCGTCTTGTGATAAATCCCCCCATAGTATTTGTCTGCCTTCTCCGCCTGCAGAATATCCAGCAGAGTCATCGGCTTTTCTTTCTTCTTATTAGAACGCTCCGGCTTCTCTGCATTTTCCGGAATGTTCCATGTCTTCCCGGTCAAAAATGCCCCCTGAACGCGTTCATGAGCACAATAATTTCTTACACTTCGCTCAGACACTTTCCATGTTTTCGCCATTTCGGCAACCGAAAGGTATCGCATCCGTTGTCCTCCTTTCATGATAACGAAAAGCACATCCCGCGAACTTTCCATCATCATGAATTCCAAAATACATACAACGATTATACACCATTATCGGCAATAAATTTATTTTCTAAGTTTTATCTTATTCTATTTTTGCCGGAAAGAATCGTGTCCTGATCCCTTTCATAGATACGAAATACCTGTCAAAAACATCTGTCAATCCGTCAGCACTGCCCCCTGATGCATTCTCTTCCAGCATAACTCCCAGCGTGACCGCCTCTTCCCTGCACATCTCCCGGAACTGCAGATACAGGCAGTTCCACGTCCCGACTTCCGAGGTGCGGCTAAGATCCACACTCACGGTATCCGGTCTGAGCGCCAATGCTGCCGGAATCTCCGGGTGCTTCGCATTATTGAGAATGATCCTGCTCGCCGCATCGTTCCGATTGAACGGATTGCAGCACAGAGTATCGTAGGTAGACAGGATGTCCTTCCCCAAATCCGATATCACTTCTTGCTCTCTCAGGTAAATAAGAATCTGTTCCATCGTCAGGTCGCGTGCCGTCATGAAAGTCAGCCTCCTATGTATCATATTTCAAGTCATCATCATGGCTATGATATGACGTTTTCTGTCTATTTTGTTCTAAAATTTGGTTTTTATACTTTTCTTAGCGCAAACTTTCCGCTCCCTTCCCGTTTTCGCGCAAGTATTCCCCTGCTCCCGCCGCTTCCGACCTTTTCCGTATCAGGTCTTCCTTTCCATCTTTATTCCGGCTGCATCCTTTTTTCCTCATTCATTTCTTTACCGACAATTTTTTCTCTCTTTCATTCTCTTTCTGTCAACGCCTTTTGCTTATTCACTTCCCTTCTGCCTGAGTTTTTCCCTCATCTTCCTCCGCACTCTGATTTGATCGTCGTCCCTATATCACAAAGGCGGCACATCCTTCCGAATGTGCCGCCTGTTCTGCGTATGAAATCTCATGGGAACTGCCTTTGTCAAACTGTCGCGTCTCTCCCGGCCAAATGCTCCCCGTATAACCGTCTCAGTTGAAGTTAAAGAAATGATGAATCAGCCGGTATCCCTCCACCGACAGGAATCTTGCCCCCTTGGCGTCGCTTCCGACGAAGGTTCCGAAGACGCCGTGGCGCATCCTCGCAAACAGCCAGTAGTCGCAGCGCTTCAGATAGTTCCACATGTCGTCTTTCATTTTCACGTGTTCCTTGGTGTTGGAGATCATCGCAAGAATCGAAGAGATGGTCACAATGATTTCCAGGTAATTGTACATGTATGCCTTCAGGGCCCGGTGTCCCTTCATTTTCTCCTGAATGAGCGGCATCGTGTAGTAGGCGATCATGATCCGGGTGACCTTGATCTGCTGGTCGAGGCGCGAGATCATAACCCTCTCGTTGACCGACTGATCCTGCCTGCCGATGTAGTAGCAGTACAGGTTGACGTTCATGTAATACATCGTCTGGACGAACGGAAGCGGACGGAAAACATAAATATTGTCCACATAGAAGCAGTGCTCCGGCAGCCGCATGTCACACTCTTTCAGGAGTCCCGTGCGGTAAATGACCGAGTGCATCAGAATATAGCTTCCCTTGTGGAAATGCCCGACCTGATCCCAGTTAAAAATCTTATTCACCGGAAGCGCGTTCTCATAATGGATGACCTTCGGCTTCTCCACGCCTTCCTTCATATAGGTATAGTTGCAGATCATCATATCCGGGCACTGCTCCGCTCCGGAAAATTCCTGCAGCTTGTCCAGGACCTTCAGAAAGGCATCCTTGTCCAGCCAGTCATCGCTGTCCACCACCTTGTAATAGAGACCGCTCGCAAGATCCATGCCGACATTGACGCCGGACCCATGTCCGCCGTTCGGTTTATGAATGGCACGGCAGATTCCCGGGTACTCCTTCTCGTAGCGGTCCGCAATCTCTCCCGTTCTGTCCTTGGAGCCATCGTCCACAATCAGGATCTCCACGCGGTCGCCGCCGACCAGCAGGGACTGGAGGCACCGCTCCATATAGTCCTGGGAATTGTAGCAGGGTACGCAGATACTCAGCAGTTTCATTCCGTTCTTCCTCTTCCTTCCTTGATCCGTTTCCCGTTTCCATTCGCCCGGATACTGCCTGCAGCATCCGGCTTCTCTGTTATTTCCACTGCTCCCGGTTATCCCCGGAGCCGCCCGCGCTCCAGCTCATACTTCTCAATGGTCACCAGACAGTCGCGAAGATCCTCATAGCGGGATACCGTCGCTCCCGGTCCCACCTCGACCCCGCAGGCAAGCGCCATGGTGTCAATCATTTCATCCGTCACGCGCCCGCGCATCTCATCCAGCGCGGTCAGCTTCTCCTCAGTTGTCCTTGCATCCAGAAAGGCCTCCAGGAGCGGATCCAGCACGACCTCTTCTTCCCCGGCCGGCTTCTCTTCCGCAGCATCTTCCGCAGGCGTTTCTTTTTCAGGAAGGTCGGACCAATCCGCCTTTCTGTCCGCATGAGACGATTCTTCCTTCTCTTCCTGAAAAGACAAATTTTCCGGATGTCCGCTGTCCGTTTTTTCCGGCTCCGGCGCGCCCTGCCGGTTCTGCGCCTCTTCTGCTTCCTGCTCCCCGCGGCGTTTCTCTTCCTCTTCCGGCACGATCCTCTCGAAGCGGTAACGCTGCACCGCATCCGGATATTTTTCCCGGTCCACCTCGGAGAGGAAATCATCGAGGCTCCGCGCGTAGACCTTTCCGTCCCCATACAGGGCCTGATAGATCACCAGCTGTTCTCCGGTATCTTCCTTCTCTGCCAGGGTGATGATCTGGTAGCGCTGTCCCTTGAAATGCCGGTACCGTTCCATTGGTTTTGGTGTTCTGTTCATTTTTATCCCTCGTTGAAGCAAAATCCGCAATGCCAGAGAGAATTTTGCGAAGGCGAATCTCTCTGTATGCAGAGTGCCGCCTGACGGCACTCTCAGCAGGAGAAGATGTCTGATGACATCTTCGAGTGCAGCGATTTTGCCGAATGCATCAACATCGATGCTGTCGTTGGAACGCGGCCTGTCGATGCCGCTTTCAACCTTTCCGTTCCGTATCTCCGCTCAGCCCGTGGCGCTTTTCCGGGCGGATGAGCCGTTCCCGGAGCAGAGAACGATCAGCTTCTCCACGGCCAGCTCCGGCGTGATTTTCCCGTTCTTGTAGTCAAAATCCGCCTGCATGCAGGCTTCCACATACCGCTCCAGGACGCCCGCGGGATATCCCCGCAGGATCGGCTTTAACTTGTTCGAGAGCACCCACGGATTGATTTTCAACTCCGCGGCGGCCTCTTTTTCGCCCATTCTGCCCAGGAGCTCCTGCACCTGCAGCAGCTGATTGTACTGACGCAGCATCAGCGACAGAATCACCTGCGGAGGCGTCTGGAGCTTCACCAGGTCCATGTAAATCGAAAGAGCCTGATCGCGCCTGCCCTCTGCGATGGCGCTGATCATGTCAAAAATCCGGTCCTTCAGCACCGGCGTGCACACCGCACGGATGTCCTCCGGCCTCACCTCTTCCTGTCCGAGGCAGTAGGAAGAGAGCTTTTCTTCCTCCGAGCGGATCGCCAGCATATCCGTGCCCGCGTATTCCAGAAACAGATTCAGCGTGCTGTTCGCGATTTTCAGTCCGTCCCGTGAAAAAAGACCCGCCGTCCACTCCCGGAGCTGTCGCTCATCCGGCGTGTCGCACCGCATGACATAGCCGTTTTTGGCGATCGTCTTATACAGCTTATACGTGGCATTGGGAGCAATTTCTTCAAAAATCAGATGTGTGGTCGGCGGCATTTCCGCGAGGAACCCGCAGAGCTTCTCCGGCTCCTCTCCTGCTTTTTTCAGGAAATCCGTATCTTCCAGCGTAATCACGCGCCGCTCGGCAAAAAACGGCAGTGTCTGCGCCATCTCGATGACCTGCGACGCCCGGATGTCCGGCCCCTTCAGGAGCGTGCTGTTCATGGCATCTCCCTCTCCCAGGATGGCGGCCTGCAGTCTTTTGACATTCTGGTTTCTCAAAAAGTCCTGCTCCCCGCAGATCAGGTAGACCGGTTTGAAATCCTGCTCCCGGATCTGCCTTGCAAGCTCCGCTTCGTAATCTCTGTATGGAGTCTGTACCTTCTTCGGCATAAAGCGCCGCACCTCCCCGCCTGCCGGTGACCGTTCTTACACACCGTGCGCGCTGCGCACCATGACGGCAAACCTTCCTGATGCACTGCTGTGTCGCCGCACCGCAACAATAAACCAAGTATACCACACCTTCCGGTTCTCACGTTTCCGGATCCGAACCGCTCCGGGTGTCCTGTGACGGATCCGCCACAGAAATTCCCTGCACAGACGCCTTCACCAGAAGACGTTTCAGCTTTTCCAGTGGCTTTTTCCTTCTCCAGATCCCAGAAAGCCCCATCACGACGAATCCGTTGAGAAAAGCGAGCGTCAGGTAAACCGCCATTCTGACCGATCCCGGATGGTCCGCTGCCGGAAGAATTTCGTTCACGTGCTGGGCAAAATAAAGATGCCCCAGATACAGCGACAGGCTGTACTTCCCGAGGAACCCGGAAAGCCGGTGCAGGAACGTGCTCTTTCCCAGGAGCCTTTCAAGGCCAAAACCCGAGAACGAGAACAGAACCAGCACCATCAGAAGGAACATATAGAAATAGTCATATCTCGTCGGCTTCTGCACCGCCATATACCGGATGACCAGGACAAGACACAAGATCTGAAGACCCACGATGAGGGCGTTCCCCAGCCTTGTCAGTCCGTTCTGCGCCTCCCGCTGCATTTTCTGCACCGCCATGCATAGGACGACACCGGTGCAAAGGCCCGCGACGGCACGGATCAGTCCTTTATAGGCAAATCCCAGCCAGACCGCCGGATCCCGCGGATGCCCCTCCGCGCGGCAGAGATACCCGTACAGGAACAGCGCCAGAAGCGGGCAGACAAGATGCGTCATGAGATCCTTCTTTTTCCGAAGGAGCGGATACAGCACCGCCATGCCAAGAAGCATCGCCGACAGGTACCACATGGCCCCGTCAATGCCGTGGGTGAACAGACCGCTCATTTTCACCAGCGTCAGTTCCCAGAAGTCATCCTCGAAGGCCTTCAGGAGCTGATGGAAGCTCAGCCTCCGCACGGCCCCGATGAAGAAGAAGCCGATCCACCACGCCGTCAGGAATTCGGGAAGAAACCCGCTCAGTTTGTGCATCAGAAAGTGAAAGGTCTCGGTACCGATTCCCTCCTGCCCCGCGCTGTTTTGTGCTTTTTCAATGGATTTCTGCGGCCCCCGTCCGCAGATGCACGCACCTTTTCCCGCCTTCCCGGCGCTGACGAGCAGCAGATACCCCGAGACGAAAAAGAAAAACTCGACGGCCAGTGAGCCGCCGAGAAAATAGCAGTGATCGTCCCCCAGCACATAGCGGGAATGGTGCAGAACCACGATCACCGAGAACAGGAACCTTTGAAAATCAATGGTTACATTTCTGGAAATCCCGCGCATATTTTCCTCGCTCATGATCGGATCCAGTCGAGAACCTGATCCGCAATCCGCACAGACGCATTGCCGTCATCCATACAGCCCTTGTCGGAGAGGAACTCCGTCACGCGCTTCTGGAACTTTTCCTCGTCAAAGGCGAGAATGGACTCTTCCAGTTCATCCGAGTCCGTGGAAACCGGGAACGGCGTATCCTCCAGACGGAAATAGAAGCCTCGCTCGTTGTCGTACTTCGCGCGGTCCATGGCGAACAGGAAGCCGGGCCTGCGCAGAAGGACATAATCGTAAATCCACGAGGAATAGTCCGTGATGCCACAGTCCGTGAAGGCAAGGAGCGACTGCATGTCCGGATACTGCGTCACGTCGATGACATCTGCGGACTGCACCGTATTCTTCTTCGCCTCGTTCTTCTTGTCATTGTCATGGTAGCGAAGGAGCAGCTTCCAATCGCCGCCGAAGCGTTTCTCCAGCGCATGCACGGTCTGCTCCGCATCCAGATCATAGACCGCAAAATTGTGATCGTCGCGGAAGGTCGGCGCATACAGTGCGAACTTCGTGTCCTCCGGAAGGTTGTTGATCTCGCAGAAGCGGCGTCTCAGATAGATGTGCACCTTCTCCGACTGCGGGAAGAAAATGTCGTTTCTCGCGTGTCCGTACTTCAGAATCGGCGTTTCCTTCCAGAAAGTCTCCCGGAACACGCCGTCCTCGAAGGTCGAATTGGAAATGATCTGCGTGGTGAGCTTTCCGGTTCTGGCCGCTGCGATCGGCCAGGTCACGTTCGTGTTGTAATGCGCGGGGTCGAACCGCTTGATGCCGAGTGACCCGTGCCAGGTCTGCACCACGAGCTGGTCCTTCCGCACAGGGAACGGATAGAACTTGTCCCCCAGAAGAGAATTGGTGAACAGAATCTTCGAAGCGGCCGCCGCCTCGAAGTACTCATACGTGTTGGTCTTCACGAAGTGGACATGCTCTTCAATAAATGCCTCCACCTTCCGGATCTCCTGCGCGGCAAGAATTTCCTCCCGCGTCGGCGCCGCATTGTTTTCTCCGGAAAGATTTTTCTCCTTTCCGGCGTTTTTCTTTTCTTCCTTGAGCCAGTCCTCCAGCTTTTTCCCACATACGCGGTGCCCGCCGGAAAGCCGCAGGACATTCTCATTCACCGCGTGGTCCTTCGCTGCGATCTCCGCCGCATCCAAGCGCGTCGTAAGCGGATTCGTGACGCTCCACCAGATTTCCACCGGCGCCTGTCTCCGAATCAGCTCATCACTGATGTACTTCAGATTGCAGCCGACCGAGTGGGAAAACGGGAAAAACATCACCTGATTCCGCTTTGTTTCCGTGTGCCGCCATAGCACGCAGCGGCAGCCGTATCCGATTTTCCGGTCCAGCCAGGTGAAAAACTGCTTGAAGCAGTTGCCGATTCTCTTGAAAAATTTTCCCTCGACCATCACCGGTCCGAGGCGTCTGAATTTCTTGCGTAACACGTGTCCGATTGCGCTCATGTAGTACTGCTGTTCCTCCTATGTGATAATGATTCAGCACACAGCCAATGCCGTGAGGAGAAATCCGCGCAGGCGGTTTCTCCGATACGGGAGCAGGGCCGGTTCTCCGTGCCCGCTCCAAACAGGAGAAGCTCCCATCGGGGATCTTCGCGTGTCATCAAAGCCCAAAGGCATTCGAATTCTCCTTCGCCGTTACGATCGCCTTGAAAATATAGTAGTCGATCGGGGTCGTGATCTTGATGTTCTCCGTCCTGCCCTCCACCGCGTACAGCTTGTGGCCGTAGTGGCGCATCATGCTCGCCGAATCAATGAAATCCGACCTGCCCTCACGCCGCGCTCTCTCATGCGCATCCAGAAGATCCTGAATGAAGAAGCACTGCGGCGCCTTGGCGACCTGACAGACCGATCGGTCCAGAATGTTGCCGATCTCCCCGTTCTTCGATTCCGTAATGATCGTCTCCGTGGCCGGCGTCACCGTAATCGCGGAACCGTGCTCCCGGACGCACCGGATGGCTTTCGTGATCGTCTCGGGATCCACGAGGGGCCGCACGCCGTCATGCACCAGAACGACGGAATTGCCGGGAAACAGCTCGTCGATCTTGCACAGGCCGTGATAGATCGACTCCTGTCCGGTCTCACCGCCCGGAACAATCGCCTGCACCTTCGTGATGTGGAACTTGTTGCACAGCTTCCACATCTTCGGAATGTACTCCCGAAGGCAGGAAATCACGATCCCGTCGATGTCCTCGTTGTTCTCGAACTTCTCGATCGTATAGATGATGATGGGTTTTCCGTAGAGTTCCAGAAACTGCTTGGGAACGCCCTGCGTGTTCATTCGTTTGCCCGTGCCGCCCGCGAAAATCAGCGCGACATTCATTTCTCTCATGCTCATATCCCTACCCCACTGAGGCAAAAACCGCGATACCAGAAAGAACTCTCTGTTCTCCCGGCCGTCACTGCTTTAACTCAAACGGTGCAAAAAAGATGTGTTTTTCTCTCTGATCCTCGCCCGGAATCTCCCTGTAGTTGCCGTACAGCCTCGTCAGATAAACGTCATACGCCGCAGGAACCGGATACTGCCGGTCCTCGTAGTCCATCGGCACCCCGGGGAGAATCTGCTCCCGCAGATACAGCTCCCGGAAAAAATGCCCGCGCCCGGACGGCATCGTCACATACCTGGATTTCGGATTCCGGCACCGCCCGTACACGCGGTCGCACCGCCTGGTCCAGCCATCCAGCGAGTGCCAGCCCGTGAGAAACCCCAGTGCAATCTTGATCCGGAACACCCTGCGGTAGTGCTTTTTCTCCGCTGGATCCTCAATCGAATTCACGAGGGAGAGGAGCTCCTTCCGGTCCCTTTTAAACTTCGCGCACGACTGCACAAAGCCCGCCGCCATGCAGTCCAACCCGTGAAGCTTCCGCAGAAACGCGTTGTCATAAGTGCTCTCAATCGGGAAAATATCCAGAAACGCACCGCACTCCCTGTTGTGAAAATCCTCTCTGGTTCTGACCGAGGTGCCCTTTAAGAGAATCCGGGACAGCGTCAGGCCGTACCCTTCGGTCGCCCCCGGTGTGTGCACCCAGTAGCGGTCTCCGTACTCTCTGGCAAAGAATACGACGAACTGCTCCAGATCCTCCCGCGGCATATTGACATCCACATCGTCATCCCACGGAATGAAGCCGTGATGCCGGACTGCCCCGAGGCACGATCCGCCGCCGAGGACGAAGGAGAGCCCGTGCCGCTCACAACACTGCGCAAGGTCTTCGAGCATCCCGTTCAGGGTCTTCTGAAGACTTTTCAGCTGCCCGTCCGTCAGCGTCAGAGCCTCATCCGAACGGATCTTCTTAAACGCGTCTACCGTCGATAAGCCGCCCATCACTGCACCTCGTATTTCTCATGCAGGAACTTCGCGCGCAGGAACTGCCTGCTCTTTTTCCACCAGTTGACGCGCTCCACATACAGGTACGGAAGGACCTTGATGTCCGATTCCTTCAGCCGCCCACTCTGCACCTGATAGCGCAGCCAGACGTTGAGAATCAGCTCGCCGACTCGTCCGCAGTAGCGTCCCTGAAAATACGAATAGTTCCGGATGTCCACCTGGCTCTCCAGCGTGAACAGGATGTCAAACAGCCAGGTGCAGTACTCATTCAGGAGCGTGCGCTCCATGATCATCATGTTGAACATATGACCGGAACGCTCCGCCATCACCTCATCAAAGGCGGGAACGTACTCCGGATACTTCTGCTCCAGAATCGCCCGCGTCTTGTCCAGGTGCTCGATATAGTGCGAGTGCGCATAGTGCGAGTACAGGGACTCGATCACATAGTAGCGCTTCGCCGGGACGAACACCTTGTACCGGCCCAGCATCGGTTCCAGCTCGCGGTACGTAAGGACCTTGTCAAAAATATCGCCGCGGATCCCCGAGCGGTGCGTCCTTCCGTTCCCGCGGAAGTGCCTGCGGTAATGCACGAGTCCGATGTAATCGGTGTGCAGATGCTTCCACGCCCAGTACAGGCCCGTCAGCTCACAGAAATACGGATTACGCGAGCTGATGTTGGCGCCGATGTTGTCCTTGATATAGCCAAGATCCGGCTCCTGTCCCTCACCGGTTTTCTCGATGGCCGCTCCCACATGAACCGGCAGATACATCGGATCCTGCGGCATACGGTATTTCTTATGCGTTGTGACAATGATCCGCACGGTGGGATGCGTGTGGCCACCCGCATGCAGGCCGGTTCCGTGCCCGCCCTGCTGCGGACTGTCATTCAGTTGTTCTGATTTATTCTGTGACATAGAATTGATCACTCTGCCGATATTCCGTGTGAACCTGCCTTCCGACGCCGGATTCACCGCCTGTGCGGCGCAGGGGGAATGGTTACAGATTCTGTCTCCGCAGATCCTCGGCGACAAAATCCTCGCCGCTCTTGTTCTTCAGCAGTTCTTCCGAAGCGCTGCTGAGTCCGTTGTTCACGCAATCCTGGGCAAAGTCGCAGGTGGAACATGCATCCAGCTCTTCCTTCGTAATCTTCCCGTCGCGCAGATCCCGCACCGCCGGAATCTCATACATGGAGTATTTCTTCTTTTTCCAGAACCGGAGGAACTTGTGGTGGATCACCCAGATGGCAGGCTTCCAGATGTACTTGTGCATGGCCGGAGAGACGGATCCGATCATCCAGCACTGGCGGTCGCAGTGGCGGACCTTTTCCCGCACCTTGTCCGCCTGCTCCGAATTCCAGAGCTCATCCCAGCTCTGCGTATTCAGATTCCCCATGACCTCCTTGTCTTTCGTGCCGTTGCAGGGCATGACATCCCCGTACGGGTCAATGAAGAACGTGTCAAACGACATGTCGCAGGGCAGAAGGCGCTTCTGGCCGTAAATATAGTTGATCAGTCCGTGATTAAAATACGCGCGGAACCACTTCTTGGGTTCGTTCGAATCCAGAAGCCGGTTGACCAGGTCCTCAAAATGCTGCGCCACCATCGGGCGGTCATGAATGATATTCTTCGCTTCCACGAAATAGAAGGAATTGTGGAGGCTTGCGGTCGCAAACTCCATGCCGAGCCGATCCGAAAGGTCATACAGAGGGACCAGGTCCGCCGCATTGCGGTCCTGCACCGTCATGCCGAAGCCGACATCCTTCAGGCCCATCTCCTTCAGCTTGCAGAGCGTCTGGTAGCCTCTCTGGAAGCCGTTCGGCAGGCCGCGGATCTCGTTGTTCGTCTCCTCCAGGCCCTCAATCGAAATGCGGATTCCCACATTCGGAAATTCCCGGCACAGGTCCAGAATCCGGTCCGTGAAAAATCCGTTGGTCGAAATGACAATCCGGTCGGAAAGCTTCGAGAGCTCGCGCACGATGTCCTTTAAGTCAGAACGTATAAAAGGCTCCCCACCGGTGATATTCGTAAAATACATCGGCGGGAGCTTCTTGATGGTCTCCAGGGAGATCTCCTCTTCCGGAAGGGAAGGGGCTTTATAGCGGTTGCACATCGTACATCTGGCGTTGCAGCGGTACGTGACAATCACTGTTCCGTTTAATTTTTTCATGTTTTTCTTTGTCTTGTGCTTCTCTTTCCTGTTGTCTGGCTGCGCTTCCCATGCGTTCGCCGGGCCGCCGGCTCAGCAGTTCACATCCAGAAGCGTTGCGATCCCGTGAATACGGATCTTCCCGCTGTCCGCAGGAACAAAAAAAGTGTCTCCGCGGAAAAACGGCAAACTCAACCTATTACAAGATAGCACGCCGCACCCATCTGTGCAAATCAGAACATGAAAAGATGTATCATCCGTCTGAAAAGAGGCCATGGTACGAATCCTCTGTGTGTTCAGAAGGAGACGCCGCACCTCAAAATAGCGGCAGCGGCACAGAAACTCCGAGGCAAAGCCCGGACGGTAATTCAGAACGCGCATCGGCTGTCTCGGCGAATCCGCCGCGGAGAGGTCCGCGACCTGCAGCGCCTTCTCCAGATGAAGCGGGCGCTCCTTTCCGCCCTTTCCGATGCGGTGATAATCATAGAGGCGGTAAGTCAGATTCGAACTCTCCTGCACCTCTACCATGAGACTCCCGGCGCCGATGGCATGGACGGTTCCCGCCGGAATGAAAAAGACATCGTCCTTCTGAACCGGTACATGCTGAAGGCTCTTCTCCAGCTCGCCCTTCCGGATTGCCTCCCGGACCTTCTCCGCATCCATTGTGTGGCAGAAGCCGTAGACGAGACTGGTTCCCGGAGCGGCGTCCACGACATACCACATCTCACTCTTGCCGAGCTGTCCGTTCTCATGTTCCCTGGCGTAATCATCCCCGGGGTGCACCTGGACCGACAGATCCGAGGCGGCGTCGATGAACTTGATCAGCACCGGGAGCTCGCCGTTTTTCACTGCCTCGGGCATGCTTTTGGCAGGGTGCGAGCCGAGCATCTCCGGATGCTCCCGCAGAAGCTCATGGAGAGTCATCTCCGGATGCTCCGCGAGACGCGACGGGCCGTCCGGGTGCGTGGAACACTCCCATGTCTCCGCAAGAGGCGAGAGCGGAAGGTCCTTCGAGAAATCATCCTTCAGTCTCCTTCCACCCCAGATGTAGTCCTTCCCTGCAGGCAGAAGACGGATCGGGCTTCGAAGCGTCTGCGATTCTGTTGTCCTGTTTTCTCCTGACACCGCCGGTTCCCGGTCCTTTCTTCCTGCGTTACGTTTTTTTATACCTTGCTGAGGCAAAATCCGCGATATCAGAGAGAATTTCGCGAAGGCGAATTCTCTCTGTATACAGAGTGCCGCAAAGCGGCACTCTAAGCACTCGAAGATGTCATCAGACATCTTCGAGTGCAGCGGTTTTGCCGAATGCGGCAGCCGGTGCGTCAGCACCGATGCTGCAGTTTGAAAGTGACATATCGATGTCACTTCCAAACGTTAAATTTCAAGCTCGAATTTCTGCTTGTCGTGCACGTTGATTTCTTTGCCGATCTGTACCTCGATCAGCTTCAGCTCCGTATCCGCCACAATGGTGTGGCGGCAGCCGGCCTGCATGGTGATGACATCGCCCTGCTTTACCTTCTGCTCCATGCCGTCCACGATCGTGCGGCCCTCACCGGCAATGACATTCCAGATCTCGTCGCGGTGCGCATGGCTGTGATAGTTCATCTGATGGCCTTCCTTGAGCGTCACCAGAATCGTCATGCTCTCCTTCTCCACGTCCAGCACCTGGAAGGAGCCCCAGGACTTCTCCGCGAACATCACCTGCTGGTCCATCGCATCCACGAAGGGCTTGATGTAACTGGACTGCTCCTTGTCGGACACGAGAATTCCTTCCGGAGAGGCCGCAATGACCACATTCTTCAGGCCCATCGCGAGAACCGGTACGTTCAGCTCATTGACCACATCCACGTTTTCGCAGGTGTCATTCAGCGTTCCCTGTCCGATCACCGGCTCTTCCATGGCCTCGGTCAGCGTGTTCCAGGTCCCCATGTCCTTCCACGCTCCGCCAAAGCGCATGACCTGAATGTGCGGCTCGTGCTCCGCTACGGCATAATCAAAAGAAATCTTCTGCACGGTGTCGTATTTGGCAAAAAGATCCTCATAATCCGTAAAATCCATCAGCTCGTGTGCCTTCTTCAGAACGTACCCAATCTTATAGGCAAAAACACCGGCGTTCCAAAGGGCCCCCTCCGCGATGTATTTCTTCGCGGTTTCCGCGTCCGGCTTCTCCTTAAAGGTTTTCACCGGGCTGACCGCGTCCTTGCTTACGGGGATGACATAGCCGTATTTCTCTGAAGGATAGGTCGGTTCAATGCCCATGACCGTGAGGTTGTACGCGTCATTTTCCGCAAGCTCCGAGAGCTTCCGGAGGGCTTCGAAATAGTCCTCACCTACATACGGATCCACCGGGCACACCACCACCGGCTCTTCCGCAGACACCTTCTGCACATCATGAAGATATGCCGTTGCCAGTGCAATCGCGGGAAACGTATCCCGTCTGCAGGGCTCCAGCGAAATTCCGATGTTGTCCCCCAGCTGGTTCTTCAGCTGAGACACCTGGGAGCGGCTCGTCGCAACGGTCACCGTCGCGTCCGGATCCACCTTGCGGATCTGACGGTACATCCGCTGGGCCATCGACTCGTATTCTCCGCTTTCCGACTTGAAAATCTTGATGAACTGCTTGGAGCGGATGTCATTGGAAAGCGGCCAGAGGCGCTTACCGGATCCGCCGGACAGTAAAATAATATGCATAGTGTCACCTTTCCGCACGCATCGGGTTGTGCAGGAAATCCTCGTAGGTCAGGCGGATGCCCTCATCCAGAGACGTCTTCGCTTCCCATCCCATTGCCTTCGTCTTGGAAACATCCAGCAGTTTTCTCGGCGTTCCGTTCGGCTTTGAAGGATCCCAGCGGATTTCTCCGGTGTAACCTATGATCTTCGCGACCTTCTCCGTCAGCTCCCTGATCGTCAGCTCCTTGCCGGTTCCTGCGTTCACGGTTTCATTTCCGGAATAGTGGTTCATCAGGAACACGCAGAGATTTGCGAGATCGTCCACATACAGGAACTCGCGCAGCGGCGAGCCGTCACCCCAGCAGGTCACGTAAGGAAGGTTCTGCTCCTTCGCCTCATGGAATCTGCGGATCAGGGCAGGCAGCACATGGCTGTGCGTCGGATGATAGTTGTCGTTCGGTCCGTAGAGGTTCGTCGGCATCACGGAAATATAATCGGTCCCGTACTGGCGGTTTAAGAACTCGCAGTATTTCAGTCCGGAAATCTTGGCAAGGGCATAGGCCTCGTTGGTCTTTTCCAGCGGGCCGGACAGAAGGCAGTCTTCCTTCATCGGCTGCGGTGCCATGCGGGGATAAATGCAGGAGCTTCCGAGGAACTCCAGCTTCTTGCAGCCGTTCTTCCATGCGCTGTGCACGGCATTCATCTCCAGAATCATGTTGTCATACATGAAGTCCGCCAGAGCTTCCTCGTTGGCCACGATGCCGCCGACCTTGGCTGCTGCCAGGAATACGTACTCCGGCTTCTCCTGTGCGAAAAATTCCTCGACCTGATCCTGTCTGGTCAGATCCAGTTCCTTGTGCGTGCGGACAATGATATTCGTGTAGCCCTGACGCTCCAGTTCTCTCTTGATTGCAGAGCCGACCATTCCGCGGTGGCCTGCGACATAAATCTTTGCATCCTTCTCCATCATAGTTTTCTTAACTCCTTACTCTCCGGCTGCTTCTGCCGGGGATTCCATAATCAATCTTACGGCGGGAGGGCAGATTGTATCCGCTGCGGGCACGGCTCCCGCCTCTGTGACCGAGACCTAGCGGCACTAAGTTCGCTGAGGAACGCTCACAAGTGCCGAGGCTCGGTCGAAGGCCCGCACCTGGATATCAATCTGCCCTCCCGCCTTTTTTAGACGAGCATACCATTGAATCAGCCAGCGCGTGTCTCATATTAGATATATCCTGTTTTTTACAAAAAGGCGTGCATACCACTTCTGTTGGCCGCCGGCAGGATTACTTCCCGACCTTGGCGCGGATCTCGTCCTCGGCGCGCTCCACGGCAACCTTCTGCATATCGTGCTCCACCATGATCCGTACCAGCTCTTCGAACGGGGTCTTGGTCGGATTCCAGCCAAGATGCGTCTTGGCCTTGGTCGGATCGCCCCAGAGGTTTACGACATCTGTCGGGCGGTAGAAATCCGGGGATACCTCCACCAGAACCTTGCCGGTCGCCTTGTCGATGCCTTTTTCTTCCATCCCTTCGCCCTGCCATTTCAGTTCGATGCCTGCGTCATGGAATGCCAGCTGCGCGAACTCGCGGACCGAGTGCTGCTCGCCGGTTGCGATCACGAAATCCTCCGGCTCCTTGTTCTGCAGAATCAGCCACATGCACTCCACATAGTCCTTGGCATAGCCCCAGTCACGGAGAGAAGAAAGATTTCCGAGGTAAAGCTTGTCCTGCACGCCCTGTGCGATCCTTGCCGCCGCCAGTGTGATTTTTCTCGTGACGAAGGTCTCGCCGCGGCGCTCCGACTCATGGTTGAACAGAATGCCGGAGCAGGCGAACATGCCGTACGCCTCGCGGTATTCCTTCACGATCCAGTAGCCGTACTGTTTCGCAACCGCGTAAGGGCTGTACGGATGGAACGGGGTCGTCTCACGCTGCGGAACCTCTTCGACCTTGCCGAAAAGCTCCGATGTGGAAGCCTGATAAATCCGGCAGGTATCCTTGAGGCCGCACAGACGCACCGCTTCCAGAACGCGGAGAACGCCGACCGCGTCCACATCTGCGGTAAACTCCGGAACATCAAAGGAAACCTGAACGTGGGACTGCGCCGCCAGATTGTAGATTTCATCCGGGCGCACCTTGCTGATCACCTGCATCATGCTCATGGAATCACCGAGATCCCCGTAGTGCAGATGAAAATGCGGATTGCCTTCCAGATGCGCAATTCTCTCCCGGAAGTCTACCGAAGAGCGGCGGATCACGCCGTGTACTTCATATCCCTTCTCCAGAAGGAACTCCGAGAGGTAGGAGCCGTCCTGTCCGGTAACGCCGGTAATCAGAGCTGTCTTTGCCATATCTTTTCTCCTTTTTGTGGAAATTCAAATCTTTTATATGTACGATCTTGACATCGCACATTCAATATCAACATACTAATCATAACAGATATTTTCAAGGTTTCTACGCACGATGCTGGCTTGTACTAGCACAATCCTGCAGCATACAGGAAATCTGTTTTCCCAAGGACAGTCCGCTTCCGGTTGTCCTTGCAGTATAGATTTGAGAATCAGAACACCCCTGCAGACACATTTTTCACAGCAACCTGCTTTATCAAAAGGATACCGTCTCATGACACAGACCGCAGAATTTCACGGTGACCTCGTCACCTCACGCCGCAACATCTATACTCCTTCGTCTTTTGCGCGGGAGTATCTTCTGAGCCTCCAGGAGGCAGGATCGCTTCGCGCCGCCAAGCCCCACACCAGCAGCCGGAGCGGTCTCTCTTCCTATCTGTTCTTCCTCGTTGTCTCCGGAAGCGGAAGCCTTCAGGCGGCCGGCCAGAACTATCTCCTGCGCGAGGGCGACTGCGTTTTTCTCGACTGCACGAGTCCTTACTCGCACACAACCTCCCGCAACCTCTGGGAGCTGAAATGGGTGCATTTTGACGGAAAGCTCATGCCAGGAATCTACCGGAAATTCATGGAGCGGAGCGGAAGTCCCGTGTTTCATCCCGCTTCTTCTGCGGGAAGGGCGCATTTTACCGGGCTCTTGGACGAAATTTACGATCTCTCGCTCTCCGACTGCTACACGCGGGACATGAAGCTCAACGAAGCGCTCTCTTCCCTCCTTTCCCGGATCATGGAGGAGGCCTGGAACCCTGAAGGACGGCAGCTTCGCGAGAACAGGCCTGTCTCTTCCGGGGATGCCGCTCAGGAAAACACCATCGCCGATGTCCGGCTCTACCTCGATGCGCATTACGCCGAGGATCTTTCCCTGGACCTTCTGGCGGAGAAATTCCATTTCAACAAGTACTATCTGATGCGCCGATTCCGCCAGCAGTACGGTACCACCATCGGATCCTATCTCATCCATGCCCGCATCGGTGCGGCCAAAAAGCTCCTGCGCTTCTCCGATGTTACCCTGGAGGAGGCAGGAGCCCGCGTCGGCATCCGCGATGCCAATTATTTTTCCCGGATTTTCAAAAAGGTGGAGGGAATCACGCCCAGCCAGTACCGGAAATCGTGGTGATGTAACGGACTTCTCCGATCTGCATTGATATTCCGCCGGATTGAAGCAGCAGATTTCAATAATATTTCAATCACAGGGTGTCGTTTCTTTCCAAAATGTCCGCTCATCAACATTTTAACGTTCCAAAATGTTGATGTGCATACATATTGCCGTTCTGAAATGTTGATTACTTCTTATCATCAACAAATTCAAACAGGTCCTCAACCGTCACGTGGAACACTTTGGCAATGTCCATAGCCAGTTTTAGGGATGGATTATATCTTCCGTTTTCCAGATGAACGATCGTTTCCCGTCTCGCACCGACAAGCTCGGCCAGTTCACTCTGCTTGTATCCGGCCTTCTCCCGGTATTCTTTGATTCTGGTTACAAGCACGGTGAGACCCCCTTCGCGTCCATGTAGCAGAACAGGATCGTTCGTACAATGGCCGTCAGCACCAGTACGCCCATCAGCAGATAGCCGATCACCTCCGGCGACAGGACAAACCGGAAAATGGCGGACAGGAACCCGATGCAGACGATCAGCACCATCGTAATCTTATAGCAGACCGAATCACAGCACTTCAGATTGGCCGCTGCCATTTCGTCCACGACCTCTTTCCTGTATTTTCTTTCCCGGGTCCCCAGAAGGCAGAAAAAGCAAACAGCAAAGATCGCAACGCATCTTTGAATGGAGCTGTAATAGCTTTCCCACCCGTTTCTTGCCCAGCACCAGTAATACACCGCAATGCACACTGCCAATACGGTGCGGGCGATCAGCAGTTCCCTTAACGTTACTTTTTTATTCATGGCTCTCCCTTCGATGTTATATATTTCGCACTTGTTATGTTATAAATATGTCACTTGCATGTGCGAATGTCAATAAGGGATGTGAAATATTTTTAACTTGCGTTTTCACACCTCACCACGCTTCTGCCGGGAAATGAGGCAGGCGATGTCGAATCTTCAACGATAAGCGCCTGACTGATGAGTGCTCAGAACGAATGTTTAAGTACAAAATCCCCACTGAGAAAATCTATCACAGATATAAGAACATAATAAAACAGGGAGCAGGCACGCTCTCCTGTTCCCTGTTGTGATCTTTCATAACGCATAAGCACATGCTAATGGAAGAAGCACGCATCCCCAAAGCTGAAGAATCTGTACTTTTCCTTCACGGCTTCTTTGTACGCATTCAGCACATGGTCTCTTCCTGCAAACGCCGAAACCAGCATCACCAGCGTGGATTCCGGCAGATGAAAGTTGGTAATCAGCCCGTCCATCACCTTGAACCGGTAGCCGGGATAAATGAAGATGGACGTGTTGTCCGCTCCCGCGTGTACGATGCCGTTCTCATCCGCCGCGGATTCCACGGTCCGGCAGCTCGTCGTGCCGACGCAGATCACGCGCTTCCCCTTCGCATGCGTCTCATTGATCAGGTCCGCAGCAGCGGGCGGCACATTGTACCACTCCGTGTGCATGTGATGCTTCGTCACATCGTCCACCTTGACCGGACGGAAGGTTCCGAGCCCCACATGAAGCGTGACATAGGCCAGATGGATGCCCTTGTCCTGAATCTTCTTCAGAAGCTCCTCCGTAAAATGAAGTCCTGCCGTCGGTGCCGCCGCACTTCCGTCGAACTTCGCATAGACCGTCTGGTACATGTTCGGATCTTCCAGCTTGTGCGTGATGTAAGGCGGAAGCGGCATCTCGCCGAGCCGGTCCAGCACCTCCTCGAAAATCCCCTCGTAGTGGAACTTCACAAGGCGGTTTCCGTCATCCACGACGTCCATAATTTCCGCGGTCAGCTGTCCGTCGCCAAAGGTCACCATTGCACCGGGACGGAGCTTTTTGCCGGGGCGCACCAGCGTCTCCCACACATCTCCTTCTCTTCTTTTCAGAAGAAGAATCTCCACATTCGCACCGGTTCCCACTTTCGTGCCAAGAAGCCTTGCCGGAATGACCCTGGTGTTGTTCAAAACCAGCGTCTCCCCAGGCTCTAAGTAGTCCACGATATCATGAAAAATCCGGTGTTCCAGCGCGCCGGTCTTCCGGTCAATGCACAAAAGCCTGCAGGCATCGCGCTGCTCATTGGGATCCTGTGCGATCAGCTCTTTGGGCAGATCAAAATAATAATCCGATGTCTTATGACCAAGAGGGACACTTTCTTTGTTCTCTTCCGTCTCCGCAGCGGGAGCCGTATTTTCTTCCTTTATTTCACTCATTTTTCAGTCCTGCTGCTCTATCATGCATTGCGAAGGTTCGCATCGCGGAGGAATGCCTTGTAGCCGCGGTATGCTTCGTAAATATCCGCCTTGGAGGTTGCCTCCGCCGGGGAATGCATCGACAGAACCGGAACGCCGCTGTCAATGACATTCATGCCGTACAGTGCAAGGATGTAGGCGATGGTTCCGCCGCCTCCGACATCCACCTTGCCGAGTTCCGCGGTCTGCGTCACAACGCCCTCTCTGCTGAAAATGTCACGAAGGTGCGCAATGAACTCCGCGTTGGCATCGTTGGAACCGCTCTTTCCGCGGGAGCCCGTGAACTTGTTGAAGACCATGCCGCGTCCGAGGAAAGCGGTGTTCTTCTCATCGAAGCACTCGCTCCAGTTCGGATCATAAGCCGACGACACGTCGCTTGAGAGCATATCGGAATTCGCAAGGCAGCGGCGGAGAGCAAGCTCCGTGTATTCGCCGCGAAGATTCATCACTTCTGCCAGAGCGTTTTCAAAATAGTGGGACCGCATTCCGGTCGCGCCGACCGATCCGATCTCTTCCTTGTCAACCAGAAGGCAGACGCTCGTGCGCTCGGGAGCACCGTTTTCTCCTCCGAAATCCGCATCCAGAATCGCGCGGAAGGAAGGATAGGCGCAGACACGGTCATCCTGGCCGTAGCCGAGAATCATGCTGCGGTCAAAACCGGCATCTCTTGCCGGGCCTGCCGGAACCACCTCCAGCTCCGCGGACTCAAAATCATCTTCTTTGATGCCGTACATTTCCTCCAGAATCTTCAGAAGAGAATTCTTGACAGCCTCCTTCGGAAGATCCTCCTTCTTATGGCCGGCCTTCGTCTTCGCGTCGATGATGATCGGCTTGTTGCCGATGATAAGATCCAGCGCCTCACCCTCAACGACCTCGGCCGCCTTCTTCTGCATCTGATCCTGTGCGAGATGAATCAGAAGATCGGAAACGAAAAATACCGGATCGTCCGCATCTTCGCCGACGTTCAGAACGACCGTCTCTCCGTCCTTCTTCACGATGACGCCGTGGATGGCAAGCGGTCTTGCGACGAACTGATACTTCTTGATGCCGCCGTAATAATGGGTGTCGAGATAGCCGTAGCCGCCCTTTTCAAACAGCGGATTCTGCTTCACATCCATGCGGGGGCTGTCGATGTGCGCACCCAGAATATTGACGCCCTCCTCCATCGGACGTTTTCCAAGGCGGAACAGCACCATCGACTTGTTCATCCAGGTCAGATACACCTTGTCGCCGGGCTGCAGCTTTTTGCCGGTCTTCTTCTCTTCCTCAATGGCGCGGGACAGCTCCACGAATCCGGCATCCTCCGCCGCATTCACGAACGCATCCACGCACTCGCGCTCTGTCTTGTTCTCCGAAATAAACTTCCGGTATTCTTCTGCAAAATCAAGGCAACTCTTCTGCATTTCCAGATCATAGGTATTCCATACGTTTTCTCGTTCCATATCAACTCTTCCTTTCCTGAAATCTATCGTTCCATTCTGTCAAACCGAATCCGCGGGCCGACCAGATCTGTACGCCGGGATTTGGCAGATTGTATCCGCTGACGGGCACGGCTCGCGCCTCTTTCTCGGGACCTAGCGGCACTAAGTTCGCTGAAATACGCTCACAAGTGCCGAGGCCCTCGCGAAGGCCCGTCCGCCGGATACCAATCTGCCTCCCGTCGACCAACATGATCCTCGCAGATTCGGTCCCGCCTGCTTCTTCACTGCCCGGCTCCCCGGACGCTCTTCTTCCCGTAATATTCGCTCATCTTCCGGTTCGCCCAGTCATCCGGATCTTCACTGACATCCGCGAAGTATAAAAGCTGCGGATGAACCGTATAGCGTGGCAGAACCGCATCCTCCTCTTCCGGATTGTGCAGAAGTGCAAACCGCTCCGCATTTTCCTTCCCGTACTGCGCGGCCGATCCGTCCAGAAGCTCGGACACGGCACCCGATGCGGTATAGAAATCCGGATCCGCCTTCACTGCAAGAAGGGAGAACACGAAGAGGAACAGCGCAAGTCCCCGGATCAGAAGGACTTCCCTCCGGGAGTCCTTTTCCTTCCCGCCGTCAGACGTTCCCCTGCGCTCCTGCCGGGCCCGGTAAAGTCCACCGACAAGATACCACTCGAGCAGCATCAGGACAAGTACCGTGTGCAGCCAGAAGGTACTCTGAATCCGTCCGGCATCCATATTCCCCTGCGCATAGAGCGCCGGCGTCACGACCGCACTCACCACGCCGTATCCCAGAACCGCCGCCGGAAACGGAAAGGCAAAGGTCAGCCGGGACAAAACGCCGTCCACATCCCGGTCCGCCTCAAAGCCCATCCGGAAAATCACTGCCGCGATGGCAAGCACGAGCAGAACCGCCCAGTTCATCCACTGATTCAGCGGATAGGACAGCGTGTAATAAAGAGAAAGAAGGATGGATTTCACCGCACCGAACCCTTCCGCCTCTCCCCCGCGGATCCGGTTTCCCGGCGCAAGGCAGCTTACGGCAAAGCCGGCAAGAAGAAATCCCATCGGCACCAGAAGCCGCGCGGAGAGATCTCCCCGGAAGAAAAGATGCCGGTTCCACTGCTCCCTGCCAGGCGAATCCTCCGCCTCTGCGGGGCCGGTCTCCTTTTTCCAGAGAACCGCTCCCATTTTCCCGGACCGGATCAGCAGGAGCGCCGCACCAAGAAGCACCGTGACAATCGCCCAGGACAGCGAGCTCAGATAATTCCCCCCGCCCGCGAAAAAGCCGGAAACGCAGGCCAGGACGAAGAACGCGGTGCGGGCTCTTTTCCCGTCCGCATACGCGGCAAGAAGCAGGAAGGCGAGATACAACAGCCCCACTGAAAAGGTGAGCGTATAGTTTCCCGCGCCGCTCCACCAGTAGAAGGCCTCCACGCGGAGACTCCCCTCCGGCATCAGCTGAATCATCAGAAACAGCGTCAGCACCGTCATGCACCGCCGCACCCACCGGTTCATTCCGAGCGCCTTCTCCATCAGCGCATAGAAGAACACGATCACGCCGATGTGCAGGGCCAGCAGAATGATCACCGGCGTCAACGCGTACCACTTCTCTCCGAAGGTGGCGGGAGAAACCGTGGTGAACAGGCAGGAGGTAAAATATCCGATCCAGGTTCGGTAATAGCGCACCGTCTCCGACAGCACCCTGCCTGCCACGGCCGCAGCCGAGCCGGTCGCCTCATAGGCAAGTCTCGTTCCCAGTCCCATGGAAAAATCATCCGCCGAAGGAACGTCGTACCGCCCGATCGCAAGAATCGGGATCAGCAGCAGAATATAAACCGCTGTCAGGCAGAAGAAAATCCGCCGGATGCACCGATCTTTTTCCCCCGGGCAGGAGGGCTCTTTTGTGTTGCTTTTTCTTGTAATCTTCATACTCTATTCCGTGTCCGATACCTTTTATTTGGAACCAGCTCCCGGATCCGGCCTTTCTCTCTTGTCCTGAATGTGGAAAAAGGGCAGGGCCTTCCAAGGCCTTGCCCTTCCATCATTTTCCGAACATACCCGCATCAGGAGCGGAGCTCGATGTTCAGAGCTTCCAGACCATTCAGGATCTTCTTCATGGCCTTGTCCACTTCCTCGGTCTCCAGCGTGCGGTCCTTGTGGCGGAAGGTCAGGCTATACGCCATGGACTTGCATCCGGGCTTCACCTGAGCGCCTTCGTACAGGTCGAACAGACGGTAGGACTCCAGGAGCTTTCCGCCGCGCTGTTCAATCACTTCCTCAATCTCTCCCGCGGAAACCGTCTTCGGAACCACCATGGAGATGTCGCGGCTCATCGCCGGGAACTTTGCGATTCCTTCGTAATGATGCGTGAAGGACGCCTTGGAGAGAACCGTCTTCAGGTCGATGCTGGCGATATAGACGCGGTCGCCGATGCCGTATGCCCTGGCAACGGTCGGATGAACCTCTCCCATGTAGCCGGCCACGGTGTTCACCGGCGCGCCCTTCGGGCCGCCGTGCGGATCGGACAGGAGCACCAGCGCCTGGCGTCCGGGATGCAGGAAGTTCTTGCCGGCCTCCGGGTCGCACAGAACCTTCTCCTTGATGCCCGCGGATTTCAGGAAATCCTCCACAGCTCCCTTCAGGGTGAAGAAATCTCCTTCCCCGTAGAAGCCGAGCGTCAGCTGCGGTCTCTCATCCGGATAATCCGTCAGCGGGAGCTCCTTCGCCTGATAAATCTTGCCGAGATCGAACAGCTTCACATCCTTGTTCCGGCGGGCATAGTTCGTTGCCAGAGACGTCAGGATGGAGCTGACCATCTGCGTGCGCATGATCGAGAAGTCCTCACCGAGAGGATTCGAAATCCGGATGGCCTTTCTCTCCGGATCCTCCGCACCAAGGCGGAGCGTATCGAACACCTTCGGGCTCTCGAAGGAGAAGGTCTCGGACTCGGAGTAACCGTAATCCATCGCAACCGTTCTCGCGAGATCCTGCAGCTTCATCATCGGCTGGAGACCGCCGACGGTCGCAGAGCTGGACGGAAGCGTGGACGGAACCTTGTCATAGCCGTCAAATCTCGCCGCTTCCTCCGCGATATCGCACATTGCCTTCAGGTCCTGACGGAACGAAGGAACGATCAGCTCTCCTGTCTTCTCATCGTAGGACAGCTCTTCCTTGCGGAAGATCTCCAGCATTCTCTCTGCCGTATAGGACGTTCCCAGATAAGCATTGATCTTCTCCGGCTCGAATTTGATTCTCCGGAGCGTGGGCAGCTCGTCATGTACATCCACATAGCTCTTTGCCACGGTTCCGCAGCCCAGCTCTTCCATCAGCTGGCACGCGCGGTTCATGGCATCCAGTGCGTTGTAGGGATCCAGTCCCTTTTCGAAAATTGCAGAAGCATCCGTACGGATGCCGATTCTCTTGGAAGCCTTGCGGATGTTGGTCCCGTTGAACGTAGCCGCCTCCAGAAGGACGGTGTGCACGTTCTCCGTGATCATGGAATCCTCGCCGCCCATGATGCCGGCAAGACCGACCGCGCGATCCGCGTCATTGATCATCAGAACATCGTGATCGAGCTTTCTCTCCTGACCGTCCAGCGTCACAAAGGTATCGCCGTCGTGTGCGCGGCGGACAATGATTTTTCCTCCGTGGATGGTGTCAAAATCATACGCATGCATCGGCTGGCCGTATTCCATCATGACGAAGTTCGTGATGTCAACCAGGTTGTTGATCGGACGGATGCCGAAATTCGCAAGTCTCCTCTGCATCCAGCGGGGGCTCGGTCCGAGCTTGACATTGGTGCAGATGGCCGCAACATACCGCGTGCAGAGGTCCTTGTCTTCGATGGTGACATCCACATAATCGGAGGTGTCCTTCTCTCCTTCGTGCTTCACCGTAACAACCGGAGGAACAAAGGGCTTGTCAAAGGTCACCGCCGCCTCTCTTGCGATTCCGAGAATGGAATAACAGTCCACGCGGTTGGACGTAATTTCGTATTCAAAATTCGTATCGTGCAGGCCGAGAGCCTCGATGGCATCCGAACCGAGAGCAAGGTCTTCCGCCTGTTCCTTCGGGAAAACATAGATGCCGTCCTCCGGTGCTTCCGGATACATGTCTCTGGTTGCACCGAGCTCCTCGATGCCGCACATCATGCCGACACTGGGAAGTCCTCTCATCTTGCCGGACTTGATCTTAATGCCCTCCTCCGGCATCGGACCGCCGTCATGGCCGCCCGCCACCTTGCCGCCGTTGAGGCAGGTCGGGATCACGTCGCCGACCTGAAGGTTCTGCGCGCTGGTCACGATTTGGATGCAGTTCTTCGTCTCCTCTCCGTGCCCGGAAAGGCCGTCGTTTTCTTCCGTGTAGCCGTTCTCCGCATAAGCGGTTCCGATGTTGATCCGGCAGACCCACAGATGATCCGCGTCGGGGTGCTTCTCCATGGCCTCCACGCGGCCGACTACGATCTTCTCGCAGTTGTGATCCAGATTCTTCCAGTTCTCGACCTTGGTTCCCGAGAGCGTCATCCGGTCATAATATTCCTTGTCCGTGCATTTCAGCTCCGGAACATAGTCCTTAATCCATGAAATAGGTGTATTCATTTGCCGATTTCTCCTTCTTTATCCGCTTCCCCGCTTCTGCGTCCCATCATTGTTCCGGGCTCCCGGGGAAGACCTTCCGGGGTTCCTTGCAAAACGCGGATCTTGTCCGTGTTTTCTCAGAACTGATCAATAAAGCGCTTATCATTCTCATAAAGAAGGCGCATGTCATCAATTTCGTATTTCAGCAGGGCGATGCGCTCCAGTCCGACACCGAAGGCAAAACCGGAATAGACCTCCGGATCAATACCGCTCATCTCCAGAACGTGCGGGTGCACCATGCCGCAGCCGAGGATCTCGATCCAGCCCTCGTTCTTGCAGAAGCTGCATCCCTTGCCGCCGCACTTGAAGCAGGAAACGTCCATCTCTGCCGACGGCTCCGTGAACGGGAAGTGGTGCGGGCGGAAACGAACCTTCGTGTCCTCGCCGAAGATCGACTTCGCGAACTCCGCAAGCGTTCCTTTCAGGTCCGCAAAGGTGATTCCCTTGTCCACCACAAGACCCTCCACCTGATGGAAGACCGGGCTGTGCGTCGCATCCACCTCGTCGGCGCGGTAAACGCGGCCGGGAGCGATCATGCGGATCGGGATATGCCCCTTTTCCATCTCGTGAATCTGCGTACCGGAGGTCTGGGTGCGCAGGAGCATCTCGCCGTTGATGTAGAAGGTGTCCTGCTCATCCTTCGCCGGATGGTCCGCCGGAATGTTCAGCGCCTCGAAATTGTAGTAGTCCTTCTCGATTTCCGGACCCTCGACAACCTCGTAGCCCATGCCGATAAAGACCTCTTCGATCTCGCGAAGAGCTACCGTATTCGGGTGAAGATGGCCTCTGGTCTCCTTCTTCGCGGGAAGGGTCACGTCAATCTTCTCTGCCTTCAGGCGCTCCGCGAGGAGCTTCTCCTCGATTTCCTTCTGATGCTGGCTGATCGCCTCTTCGATGCGGACGCGGGTCTCGTTGACCATCTGTCCTACCTTCGGCCGATCCTGCGCCGCCACATCCTTCATTCCCTTCAGGATGCCGGTGAGCTGTCCCTTCTTGCCAAGGAAGTCAACCTTAATCTGATTGATTTCTTCCGGAGAGAATGCCTTCTCCAGACGCTCGCGTGCTTCCTGCCGGATCCGTTCCAGATCTTCCTGTACCATATATCTTTTTACCTTTCTTGCCGCAGCTTTCCATGCGGCAGCATAAAGAGAATCCCGCGAAGGGATTTTCTCCAATGTAATCACGCAGTGCATGCCCGGGACAGCACCCGTTCTCTGCCTTCCGAGCCTTCGCACACAGAGTTTATTATACATAATGAACTCTTTTTTGCCACCTTTAAATTGCAGCGGCTCATCTGCCCGGAATCACTTTCTCACCGGATTCCTCTTTCCGGACGGAAAAAAACGCCGTTTCCGGAGCCGCTGTTCTGCCCACTGCCTCACCTTCGGGAAAATCCGCAGACTAGAAATCTCCCAGGATCGCCGTGTGCCAGGCTCTGCGCACCGTGTCGAGGAGAAGGTCGTACATCTCAAGGTGCTGTTCGAGAAACCCCTGCATGCCGTAGACGCAGTCCAGCTGATAGCTGACCGCTTCGTACCCAAGCCACGCTCCCAGAAGATTTCCCGTGACGGACCCCGCCGTGTCGGAATCCCCGCTCTGGTTGACCGCCGCGTGAACCGCCGTAAAATAGTCGTTCTGATAGTGGAGCGCAAGGTAAATGCTGATCGCAAGCGTCGATTCCGCGGTGACGCCTTTCCCGATCCTGGAGAGGCTCTCCCCCGTCTTCGCGCCGCCATCCGCCGCAAGCTCCATGGCCTTTTCCATCAGTGCGATAAACTCCGGGAGTTCCTTCACGCCCCGAAACTCCTGTTCCACCTGATAAACCGCGTTGGCTATCAGACGCTCCAGCGTCGGATCCGCGGGCCTTCGATAGGTCATCCGATGGACGATTTCCGCAAGAAGCGCCGAGGAAAGCCATGCGAACGGGTGCCCGTGCGTAATCGCCGCGGCCCGCGCCGCCGTAAGGCAGACGCTCTCCCGGTTCAGATTCTGGTTCTCCGCGTTCAGCATCAGTCCGATCGGTGCCGCCCGCATCACCGCGCCGCACCCCTTGCTCGCATTGAGCGGAGCCTCCAGCGTTCCCCTTCTGCGAAGGTCATACGCCTGTCCCGTGCCCTGATCCGCCAGAAACTGCTGCGAGAGGGCGCTCATGCAGGTTTTGCCCGGCGCCCGCTGCGCTCTCAGGCGGTGATCGGAATAAATTGCGGTAAAGGGCTGCGTGTAGCGGATCCGGGACTGCTGCGTCGCATACCAGTCAAGGTATGCAAGATCCAGAAAGACCTCTGCGTCCGCATCCGCCGCCCCGCTTCTCCTGAGCTTCAGTCCCTGCGTGAGCCCGTCCATGCCGAACAGGGTCAGCTGCGTGTCATCGCTGATCATCGCCTTCCGGTTCGGGCCGAATTCCGGCCGCACGATTCCCTGTCTGCCGTAGTGCTCCACGATCTCCGAAAGCTGCATGAACTCCACGGGAAATCCCAACGCGTCCCCGAATGCGCCGCCCATGATGCAGCCGGTAAATATGTTGTAAAACCTTCCTGTCGGATCCAGCATGTTGTCCCCCCGCAAATCCGTTTCCGATCGCTTTGTTCCGATTCTCCTGCCTGTGCGTCGTCAGAAGCTCTGCCCCCGATTCCCGCGTTCTGGCTGTCTCATTCCTCCGGCATTCAGGCCAAAAACCTGCTGCCGTTTTCCGGGTTTCCGGTGCCTGTGTCAGGCCTTCCTGCTGCCACTGCCCTCACCTTCCCCAGCAATCTGCAGATCCCCCACGCCGAGAGTGGGAGCATCGTCAGGTAGTACCGCATCGTGTACCTGCCGGATGCCTCCCAGAGCTGATGGAACAGCATTCCGCCGATGATGAAAATCACGAGCAGAACCTCCGCATCCGAAACGGTCCAGCGCCCCGCTTTCCTCCGCCGTCTCCACATGGCAGCCGCGTAGAGGACAAGTCCCAGATAGATCAGCGAATGCGTCACATTCATTCCCCACTGCAGAATCCTGCTGCCGTTCCCGAAGATCAGCGACGAAACAAGCGGGGAGAGCTCTCCCGTGTGCCGCCTTGTCTCCTCCATCTCCCGCATGGAGACGCAGGTGGGATCTCCCCACTGGGACAGAAATTTTCCCGCATAGAAGCGGATCAGATACCGTTTGGAATTCCGGAATTCTCCAAGAGATTCCGCCATGGACCGCTTCGCGGCCCGCACGGTTTCCTCCGGATCGTACCCCGCTTCCCGGAAAAGGCCGACATTCGTTCCGTTGTACCAGCCGTATTTGCCCTCGGTCTCCTGCATTCCCATGGCAAAATAAGCGGCCGCCGGAACGCCGGACGGCATCCTCTCCAGTCCGGCCGCCTTCGCCGCGGCGGCATTGACCGCGCTCTGGGCGCCCTTCGTCAGGACAACGAGCAAGACGCATAAAAGAGCAGCGCGAAGCAGTCCGCGGCTTCTCGGTTCCGCTTCAGCCGCCTTCCCGGACGGCCCGCAGGGATTCTCCCTCACTGCGTCCATCAGGAGGATGAGTACCATCGCGATCAGAGCGACATAACAGTTGGTTTTCAGGAGCACTGCCGCCGCGATACAGATCCCGGCCCCCACCGCATACCGGAGTCTTCGCCGGTTCAGATAGACGATTTCCAGCCACAACGCCGCCGTCTGAACAGCGAACGACCACAGGTCGGCATACACGAAAGTCGCGAACACATAGTAAAACCAGCAGCCCATCGCCAGAATCTGCAGGACCGCGCAGACCTTCCTGCTGCGGAACAGCTCCCAGGCGATCCGGTACAGGAAATACAGGTTGCAGAGAATGGAAACGACATTGAGAAGCTGATAGACAAGAAAATCAGACGGTCCGCACAGCGCCGCGATCAGCTGTCCGATGAAAACATAGGTGATCTGAAACGGATAAACGAAAAGATACCCGCCCTCGCGCAGGGCTCCATAGTCCCCCGCGGAAAAGGCCTGCATGATATCGTCCAGCTGCAGGGCGTCGTTCGTTGCATTTCCGCGGATCACGAGAATCAGAAAAAGGGACATCGCTCCCGCGAAAATCATCATCGGCCAGGGAAAGGCGGGGCGCTCTTCCTGCCCTGTTTTCCTGTTTTTCCTCCCGGCTCCGTTCTTTTCCATTTTCCATAACACGATGCCGGTCACCGCCAGCACCGCCGCCATGGACAGCAGAAGGAGCGGCACATTGTCCCGCGCGATATCAAACAGATCATTCTGCTCGTACTGCCGGAAGGAAATCACCGTCACAAGGCTGAACAGGAACACTGCGGCGGACAGGATGCCGAGAAGGCCGAAGGAAAGGGCGATTGCAAATTTTTTCAGGAAAATCAGTATTTTCATGACAGGCTTTCAGTTTTATTTTCTATTCCAAAAAAGCCGACCTGAAGCATTCACTCCAGACCGGCCCTCTCATTGCCGTAAAAACCCTTCGGCCCTGTGCACTTTGACTCCTAGCCTCAGCCAGGTGGGTGCCCGCGGCAGATACTTTTGCCATCCCTAGACCGCCGGACAAGCCGGGGATCTTCCGTCCTCGTAAGGCGGGGGCGCGACAGCCATACTGCAAGACTAAGCTCCCGTTTAAAGTATTTGTAGGTTCAAAATAACACAGGAAAAATGCTTCCGGGCAAAATTAAGTATAACAAGCTCCCCCGCTTTTGTCTACGTGTTCCTCCCCTGCGAAAAGCCGCCACGGGAAACAAAGGCTCTGCCCGCAGGCCGCATACTTTGAAAATACCGGATGTGGCAGAGCATCTGCATATTCCGGAAAACGCAGGATACGGCAGGAACATCCGCACTCAGATCTTTGCGCACTCCTTCACAAGCCATGCCTTCTCCTCTTCGTTCAGATAAGGAGAGATTTTCTCCACCACCTCTTCGTGGTACCGGTTCAGCAGGGCTCTCGTGTGCGGCGTGAGAACCTCCGGATCAATCAGATCGCGGTCCAACGGCGCAAAGGTAAGCGGCTCAAAGCAGAGGAACGTTCCGTCCGGTGTGGTTCCCCACTCGCGGCACAGGAGAATCGTCTCAATCCGGATGCCGTACTCGCCCTCGCGGTAAACGCCCGGCTCATCCGACACCACCATGCCGGCCTCGAACGGCGTCGAATCCGCCTTCTCACGGACTCTCCAGCGGATGGTCTGCGGTCCTTCATGCACATTCAAGAGATATCCGATTCCGTGACCGGTTCCGCACTTGTAGTCCATGCCGTTCTCCCACATAGGCTCTCTTGCCATGATGTCAAGCGCCATGCCGTTGCAGCCCTTCAGGAAAACCGTTCCCATCAGCTGCAGCTGGGACACCGCCGTCAGCGTATAGCTGCGGCGCATCTCGTCCGTCACCGGTCCGACCGACATGGTTCTCGTGACATCCGTGGTGCCGCGAAGATAATGTCCGCCGGAATCCACGAGCAGCATTCCCTCGGGAGAAATCTTCGCTCCGCCGTCCGCTCC
This sequence comes from bacterium, assembly GCA_963655255.1. Lineage (GTDB taxonomy): Bacteria > Bacillota > Clostridia > Lachnospirales > Lachnospiraceae > CAG-791. The sequence goes on along the minus strand of CAVKEB010000008.1, from coordinate 51,709 downwards.
GGGCTCATAGTGCATCATGGCCGCATTGCTGCCATAGGCCGAAATCGTCGGGAAGGACAGCTCCACATAATCCGAAATTCCTGCCCTCAAATGATCCAGATAGGAAGCCGCCGATCCTTCTGTCAGTGCGGCACCTTCCTTCATGCTCTTTTTCAGCCAGTAGATGAACTTCGTCAGCGCGGCGCTGTCCTCCACATAGGCATCCCGGAAGTTGCGGATCTCCGTCTCGTTCCGGATGGACTTCATGTAGTCCACCGGGCTCGGCGTCTCCACGAGAAGCTTTCTCTCTTCCTCCGCCCGGATCTTTCCGGCTGCTGCGGCCGGAAGAACGGAAAGGTCCAGATTCTCCCTCTCCTTCAGGCTCCTCTCAATGCCGCGGTCCAGATTCTGCAAAAGGCCCCGGTATACGGCATAGCTCGTGTAATCCGGATCAATCCAGACACGTGTCTCCTCCCTGCCGGATCCCAGGGGAAGCTCCGGCAGATCGGAGAGAAACTCCCCATAGCTTCGAAGCGTGATTCCGGAAGCCTTCGCATAATCCGAAAGCTCCTCCGTCACCTCCGCATCCTGCAGATACAAAAGAGCCGTTTCCTTCGTCACAACCGCATAGGACAGGGCAACGGGGTTGCACTCCACATCGTTTCCGCGGATGTTGAACAGCCACATGATCTCGTCCAGCTTGCTGCTGACATACGCCGTGACGTTTTTCTCCTCCATCCGCGCGCGGAGTCTTCCCAGCTTCGACTGCGCCGTCTCACCGGCGTACTTGTCCGCGTCAAGAAGGAAAACCGGATGCTCCGGAAGCGCGGGGCGGTTTTCCCAGGCATCCCCCGCAAGATCGCGGTCCGCCCGGATGGAAATGCCCTTTCCTGCAAGAAGAAGAGACAGTGCCTCTCCCTCCGCCTTCGTGATGCAGCGTCCGTCAAAGAAAAGGACCGACTTCTCCGGCATGTGGCTCTTCAGCCACTCATGAAGCGTCGGCACTCCGGGCTCGCCCATCTTCATCAGCGTGACGCCGCTTCCCTCCAGTTCATGCTCCGCCTGGATAAAATAACGGCCGTCTGCCCAGAGAGCCGCCTCGTCTCCCCGCACCGCAAGCGTTCCCGCGGAGCCGGTGAATCCGCTGTAATACTCCCTTGCCTTGAAGCAGTCCGCCACATATTCCGAATTGTGATAATCCGCTGTAGGAATCAGAACGGTGTCCGCACCACTTTGTTCCATCGCCTTCCGCAGCGCGGCAAGACGCGCCACACACTGATTTTCTGCCATCATTCTTCCTTCTTTCTCTATTCCGATATTCAATCGTTCTGCTTTTTATTCCCGAATACTGCTTACAGAAAAGAGATGCAGCCGCGCGATTTCGACGGCGAAGCGTCACATGAGCGCGGCGCGCCTCTTTTTCCCATTACTGTCTTCGCTCAGATCCCCAGAAACTTCTCGACTTCGGCAGCCATCGCCGAAGCGTCCCGGTCACAAACCGTCTTGTGACGAATCTCTGCGCCGCGAAGGCCCGCAACCGCCTGGGGAACCGGAACGCCGCTGACTGCGGACAGCGCATCCGCAAGCTCCAGATCCGGGAGCTCATGCGGCTTCCCGAGTGCCTTCATGACCGCGGTCTCGAACTTAAACGGAGAGGCGGTGGAAACAATCACGGTTCTCGTCTCATCGCCGGTCTCCTTCCGGTACTTGCCGTAAACCGCCGATGCCACTGCGGTGTGCGGATCAATGACATAGCCGTCCTTCTCATAGCGCTCGCGGATCTCCTGTGCGGTCTCCTCTTCCGTTGCCCATCCGGAGGCAAAATCCGCAAGCTTTTCGCGCATGGAATCCGTGATCTGATACTTTCCCGTCTCAGAGAGCTCCTTCATAAAGCCCGCATCCGCCGCAGCGCTGTCGCCCGCGATGTGGTAGATCAGGCGCTCCAGGTTGGACGAAATCAGAATGTCCATCGACGGCGAGGTCGTCAGGACGAAGGCGCGGTTCCGGTCATACTCGCCGGTCTGGAAGAAATCGAACAGAACCTTGTTGGAGTTGGAGGCACAGATCAGCTTGTGCACCGGAACGCCGAGCTCCTTCGCATAATAGGCCGCAAGGATGTTGCCGAAGTTTCCGGTTGGCACGACGAAGTTCACGGCTTCTCCTGCCGCCAGCGCATCTGCTTCCGTCATCCCGGCACTGACCGGAATTCCCTTCTTCTCGTTCTCCGCCGAGCCGATAAGTCTCGTGTAAGCCCAGACATAATAGGCGATCTGCGGAACCAGACGCCCGATGTTGATGGAGTTCGCCGAGGAGAACTGATAGCCTGCCGCCGAAAGCTTCGCCTTTTCCTCCGGATCCGTGAAAATCTTTTTCACGCCGCTCTGCGCATCGTCGAAGTTGCCGCGGATGCCGATGACGCACGTATTGTCTCCCTTCTGGGTCACCATCTGCCGCTCCTGAATGGAGGAGACGCCGTCCTTCGGGTAAAATACGATGATTTTCGTTCCGGGAACATCGGCAAAGCCCGCCAGTGCCGCCTTTCCGGTATCGCCGGAGGTCGCGGTCAGAATGACGATCTTCTTGTCTTCGTGGTTCTTCTTCGCCGCCGTGATCATCAGGTGCGGCAGGATGGACAGCGCCATGTCCTTGAACGCAATGGTCGCGCCGTGGAACAGCTCCATGTACTGCGCTCCGTTCACCGTCTTAAGAGGAGCGATGGCCGCCGTGTCGAACTTGCTGTCGTATGCTGCCGCAATGCACCCCTTCAGCTCTTCCTCCGTGTAATCCGTAAGGAACAGCTTCATGACCTCATAGGCGACCTCCTGATAGGTCATTCCGGCCAGTTTCTCCAATGAAACATCCAGCTTCGGAAGAGATGTGGGGACAAACAGTCCGCCGTCATCGGACAGTCCCTTCAGGATTGCCTGGGATGCCGTGATCGGTGTGCTCTCACTCCGTGTGCTGCGATACATGATACGATTCATCTTTATACCTCCCCTGCCGCGGTTCGTCCGCGGCCTGTTCTGTGCCTGCTGCAGTTTATCTTAACGGCACAAGGAGAATTTCACAAAGGAAATTTCTCCGCTGCAATTCTGCAGATGCGCCGAAACAAACCTATGCAGCTCATCCGTTCCGTTCCTTATCCGCATGGTTCTCCTCCCGGGCCTCGGCAAGCGCCTGCTGCAGCAATGTGTCATCGCCGGTATAACGGGCTGCCTCCAGCCCTCTTGCTTCCTTCTCGATCTGCTCCTGGAACCTTAAGAACTCCTGATCCAGAGCCTCGTTGGTGATCTCCGGCACAGGAGCCGCGCTGTCCTGCGTTCTCCTGCGCTTCTTCGGCTCCTTGATAATCCACTTCTTCGCCGCCGCGCCGAACGGCTTCGGTGCAAGCTTCCGGTCCAGGAGCGGCCGCAGGAAGTTCACGAAAAGAAGCGCGTACACCACCGCGTCCTCATAGAGTCCGGCCCTCCGCAGCCAGAACACCGCCGCGCCGAAGATAAGGCCGTACCAGATCCTCGCCGCCTGTGAGACCGGAGACGTCGTGAAGTCCTCCGCCATGATAAAGGCCGTGAAGAGGAAGCTCCCGCCGCAGATCTGAATCGCCAGCGTATAGGGGGACAGTCCGTACCGCCCGATCAGCACATAGCAGACGGAAAACGAGACGATGGATGCAAGCGGCACCGTAAGGTCAATCAGGCCCGCGAGGAACAGAATCACCGCGGCCGCCAGCACCGCCAGCGCCGAGGACGTTCCGATGTATCCCGGGACGTTTCCCGTCAGCATATTCGCGAGGTCCGGCGTCTCTCCGCTCTGGAGAAGCGCGAGCGGGGCCGCGCCGTCATAGCCTTTTGCAGACAGATTCAGCATCATGTCCCGGCTGGCGAGCAGCAGAACGCACTTGGCCGCCATCGCAGGGTTCAGGAGATTGTGTCCCAGTCCGCCGAACGCATGCTTGAACAGAATGATCGCCAGCGCCGCCAGGGCAGCCGCCGCCCAGTAAGGAGCCGACGGCGGCAGGATCAGGCCTCCGATCAGGCCCGTCACAATGCATGAATAGTCCATGACGGACGACGCACGGCTCTTCCAGATCCAGTCGCAGACGAATTCCGAAACCACGGCGGTTCCCACGGAAATTCCGACGAGGAGCGCCGCATGAAAACCGTAACGGTAAATTCCCATCCCCGCGCACGGCAGAAGGGCCAGCACCACGAAATACATCAGATCTCCGGTGGTCATCCGGGACCGCACAAAGGGGGCCGTTTCGAAGGCTTTTACCATTCTGCGCTTCAATTCTGGTACCTCCTTCCGTACTCTCCCGCCAGGACGCTGTTGCGCAGACACTCGCGCTTCATGGCTCCGATCTCCGCCGCAAGGTCAATCCCCGCCGGGCAGACATAGCTGCAGCATCCGCAGTCGCAGCACTCCATGCCGGCATGCTCCACAAAAGCCGGTTTGTTCTTCAGCCTTGCGTCCCTGACCAGCTGCATCGGAACGATCTGGTTGGGACAGACCTGCGTGCAGCGGCGGCACCGGATGCAGGGCGTTTCCTTTTTCGCCGCGGCCATGCTCCTGGGAAGACAGATCAGGGCCGAGGAAAGCTTCGTGACCGGAGCATCCAGGTTCATGATCTCCTTCCCCGTCAGCGGGCCGCCGGCCAGAAGGAGCGTATTGTTGTCCCGGTAATACCGCCGGAGGCCTCCCGCCTGCTCCAGAACCTCCCGATAGGTGATGCCGCACCGCACCCGGAGATTGCAGGGAGAAGCCGCCGCCGGACCGGAAATCGTCATGATCCGCTCCGTCAGGGGCTCCTGCAGGAGCACCGCGTCGCTGACCGCCGCCAGCGTCTGCGCGTTCACAACCATGCAGCCGATCTCGTAGGGGAGCATCCGCGCGTTCAGGGTTCTTCCCGTCACGGCATGGATCAGCTGGCGCTCGGAACCCTGCGGATATTTGTCCCTGCACTGCCGCACATAAATTCTCGGATTGTCAATGAGGAGCTCGCGGAGAAGCCGGAATCCCTCCCGGTTGGATTCGGAGACCGCAATGATTCCTCTTGCCTTTGGAAAAACGCCGAGGAGAATGGCGAGTCCATCGATCACCTTCCAGGGATCCTCCAGAATCCGCCGGTAATCTCCCGTCAGATATGGCTCGCACTCCACGCAGTTGGCAATGACCGTGTTCATGGTCGCCTTGTTGGCGTTCAGAAGCTTATAGTCCGTGGGAAGCCCGGATCCTCCAAGCCCCACGATTCCCGCATCCCGGATTGCCGTCAGAATCTCCTGCCTCGTCATCCGCGTGGGATCCACATCATTCCGGACCGGCATCGGAACATACTGCCCGTCGTTCTCAATGACAATGGAGGGAACCGGTTCTCCGGAAACATCCGGAACGTCCTCCAGGGAAGTCACCTGTCCTGATACGGAGGTGTGGAGATTCGCGGACAGCTCCCCGTCCGCCCGGGCGATCAGCTGCCCGCAGCAGACCCAGTCTCCCGGCCGCACCACCGGAACCGCCGGAGCGCCGATATGCTGCTGAAGTGGAAAAACCATTCTTCCCTCCAGAGGGAGCATCTCCCGCGTTTTTCTCCCGCGGGACAGCTCTTTCCCGGAATAGGGACGGATTCCGCCGATAAATGTCAGTCTTGCCATTTTTTTACCTTTAACCGTTAAACTGCTTCAGATAATTCAGAAACTCCTGCTCCGGCACAGGCCTTGAATAATAATAGCCCTGCAGATATTCCACGCCGTGCGCCGTCAGCATGTCGCGCTGCTGCTGCGTCTCCACGCCTTCCACGACCGCCTGCCGGTGAAGACCCCGGATGAGAGCCAGCATGTTCTCGAAAATCACGTGGCTCTCCTCGCTCTCTCCTTCTGCCCACAGGAAGCTCTTGTCCACCTTGATCAGGCGGAACGGAAAATCCTTCAGATAGGAATAGTTCGCGCGGCCCGTCCCGAAATCATCCAGGGCGAAGGAAAACCCTGCCGCCTGCAGCTCTCCCATCACCTTCCGCATCGTCTCCTTCGAATAGATCATTGCCGATTCCGTGATCTCCAGATTGATCTCAGAAGGGGAAATTCCGTATTTTCCCGCGATGGAAAGAAGCCGTTCCGACAGCTCCGCGTCCATGCACTGCACCGTGGAGAGGTTCACCTCCACGAACTGAAGTCCTGCCCGCTGTGCGGTTCCCTCAGCAAGGAACCGGCACACCTTTTCAAAGACAAACTCGCCGATCTGCGAGATCATTCCGGTCTGCTCCGCAATTCCGATAAACTCCTCGGGCGAAATCATGCCGAGCTCCTCGTCCTTCAAGCGGACCAGCGCCTCCGCCGAGTGAATCTTCCCGCACTTTACATCGTAAATCGGCTGGTAGTAGACCTGAAGGGATTCGCCGTCCAGCGCCCGCTTCACCGCCATTTCCACGGAAACGCGGCGCTCTTCGTCCCGCATTTCATCGGCCATGTAGATCCGGTTCTTCGGCAGGCGGTCGTTGTAGCCCGCCTGTGCAAAAAAGGCCAGCTGCTCCGGCGTCTTCACCTTCTCCGGAAGCTGCGTCATCCAGATCTGCGCCGCCACTGGAATCCGGATCGATCCAAACTCCCAGGAGCCGCAGAAACGCTCCCGGATGAGCTCCGCAAGAGGCTCCGCCTGTTCCCTCCGGCAGTTATAGTGCAGGATCACGAATTCCCCGGGCCCGGTCCGGTACACCTTGCTGTCCTTCCCTGCCATTTCCTGAAGCCAGCCGCCGATCTTCTGCAGAATCCCTCTCGTCGTCTCCGTGCCAAGCATCACGCTGTAATACGTGTAGTGCTGAAGCTTCACCGCGATGAGACACGAGGAATACCGGTCCCCGAACAGGACTCTGGCATCTTTATCCAGAGCATAACCGCTCAGGAGTCCCGTTTCCGCATCCTGAAGCTCTTCCCCGTTGTCCATCAGAATCATGCAGCCGGTCAGGAACAGCGACTGCAGGAAGATCGAAGCGCGAAGATAGGGACTGATGAGCTCCAGAAGAAAGCTCCCCATCCATCCGGCGTACAAAAACAGCAGATAATAAAAATCCGCCGCAAGCGCCTTCCGGTAGCGGAGCATCAGGATCAGACAGTGAATCGCATAGAACGCGATCACCACCGCGTAAATGCTATAAAGATTCCCCCGGGCATACTGTCCCGCCGCATCGTAGGAATAGGTCATTCTGCGGAGAAACGGAAGGAGCATCACCGCTGTCAGCACATACTCCGGCAGGGAAATCAGGAGCTTTTGCTTCCAGCTCAGCCCGTAGCCGCCCCCCGTCAGCTCCAGCAGATACAGCAGCAGCATGTACCCCGTTGAAATATAGAAGTAATGGGCAATTCCCGTCGTCGCCTCCAGAAGCAGAAGGTTCTGACTGCCGCAGTTGCGCAGCGCACCGGTTGCGAATTCTCCGAAGGCTGCCACTGCCATCTCTGCGGCCATCCCGAAAAACAGGCGCGCACGAAAACTCCGGACCCTCTTCTTTCGGAAAAAAGCAAACAAAAGAAGAAGGTTCAGAAGGCCTGCCGCAAGATCAAAATTCAAGTTGTAACGTCCCGTCGGATACATCATGCCCTAGATATTAGCACACTTTCTGTCCTTTTTCCGGATTCGCATCCGGATTCTTTTCCGTCGTTTCTCCCACCGGGCCACTCCCCCGGATTCCGTCCTTTATGTTTTCCCTCGGAATGCGTTCCCGGATTCCGGTCGGAGATTTTCTTCTCTCTTCACGTTTCCTTCCAGATTCCCCACGCGATGCCGACCTTGCCGCCCTTTTGCAGGAAGGCCTTCATCTTCCTTTGAAGCGAGGTGTCCTCCCGAAGTTCCTCCAGCTTCACATGGTCCTGCTGGCCGCCCGCAATCTTATACACCCATTCCAGATAGTCTGCGGCATCCGGATCCACTTTCGTGATCTCGAAATGCGCGGCAAACGAGAGGATTTTCGAATCCGGAGGAAGGAGGTCTTTTAACGCAGGCGAAAGGAGCCAGGAGTCGCACATTCTCGGCCGCCCGGCGGCCTCCGGGAAATGCTCCCGAAAAAAAGCGGCCTGCTGCGCATAAGAGGCTTCCAGCTTCTCCTCCGACAGATCCGCATCCCCCGGAATATGAATGCTGACCGCATTCTCCTCGTCGTTGATCTCATATTCCAGCTCGCCCAGCCGGAACAGCTTTCCGCAGATCTGACGCGGCGTCCAGAAGCCCCGGTCGAATCCGTATCCGCCGTAGGACACCCGGTACTCCCGGACGAACCTGGAGAAGCACTTCATCGTCGCAAGATAAATTTCCTCCGGAATCTCCCTCCACGGTTCCTGCTGCCGCATGGAAAAGGCCGCCATGGTCTGCAGCATCAGCATATCCAGGCCGTTCTCCGCGGCCGGATGATCCGCCAGCTCCTTTTCGAGCCTGAGGTATGCCGCCGCAGAAAGGTCATACTGCATCAGCTCCCTGTAATCCTCCCCGGCAAGAAGCGCCCCGGCCCGTTCTCCCTCCGCAAGGCTTCCGAGCCGCTCTGTCACCTCCTGCGGCATGTCAATGTTCTGTAAAAATCCGGTGTAGCTGTTCATGATTCTCTCCTCGGCACACGTTTTTGCTTTGATTTCACTTTGACCTGATGGATCCCGGCGGAAAAGGTTCCGGATGCCATCGAACGTTCATCCGCATCTTTCACAAAGACTCCGCCGTGCACAAGACCGGCACATAGTCCCTGCCCTGCGCGATTCCGGCTCATTTTCACTTCAGGGTGCATTTTCACGACAGACCCCGCACGGGATGTTTCTTGAAAACTTCCCGCCTTGTGAGTATGATAAACCCTGTAAGCGCTTACAGTCCCGTGCAATCTCTCAAAGTTCCGGAGGCTGTGCGCACCTGTCTTTTCACCGCGTGTCATCCCGGAATCCGGAGAGAGGATTTCCGGCGCATCCAGCCGCAGAAACCAGAGGGAGGCTTTTCATGAACATTTATGATATCGCAAAGCTGGCCGGTGTCTCCATCGCCACGGTCTCCCGCGTCGTAAACGGAAGCGACAAGGTCAGCGACCGGACCAGGCAGCGCGTTCTTGCCATCATCGAAAAGGAAGGCTATACTCCCAACGTTTTCGCGCAGGGACTCGGCCTTCATACCATGCACACCATCGGCATTCTGGTTCCGGACATTGCCGATCCCTATATGTCCTGCGCCGTTTCCTATGTAGAAGATCAGCTGCAGATTTACGGATATGACTGCATTCTTTCCTGCAGCGGCTTCGAGCAGGCGCAGAAGGAATCACACATCCAGATGCTCCTCTCCAAGCACATTGATGCCCTGATCCTGATCGGCTCCACCTACTCCGGCCACGGAAGGGATGCAGCCGAAACCGACTACATCCGCAGCGCTGCGCTTCAGGTGCCGGTTTTTCTCATCAACGGAGCCGTAAATGGGGACAACATCTACTGTTCCGTGAGCTGCGACCGTCAGGCCGTTTATGAAGCCGTCTCCGCGCTCCTTCGGAAAGGAAGAAGGCGCATCCTGTTCCTCACGGACTCCCGTTCCTACAGCGCCGCGGAGAAACGCGCGGGCTATGAGGAAGCGCTGGTTCAGGCAGGACTGTCCCCGGATCCTTCTCTCTTCCGGATGGTGCCGGACGACATTCATAAGGTACGGGATCTCCTTCTGACGGAAGTCTCTTCTTTCGATGCCGTCATGGCAACCGACGATGTCATGGCCGTCGGCGCTCTCAAATATGCCGCGGCCCGGCATCTCAGGGTGCCGGAGGATCTTGCGGTCATCGGCTATAACAACTCCACGCTCGCTGCCTGCTGCGAGCCGGAGCTCACCAGCATTGACAACCGCTCCCGGCGGCTCTGCCAGGACACCGTGGATCATCTGATCGCCGTTCTTAGCGGCAGCCGCGAGGTTCCCGGCAGCATTGCCGTCTCCTGCCAGCTGATTGCCCGGAACACGACGAATTTTTGAAATTTCTTCTCCCCTGTGCCGCAGACGGCTTTTTCCATCACACCCGTTCTTGACAATCGCCGGGCCCCTGTTATAGTTGGAATGTAAGCGGTTACATTTCACCGCAGAGCCGTATTTTTACCTGCCCTGCAGAATTTTAAGAGAGGACGTTGAATCAATGAAAGCATTTATGGATAAGGACTTTATGCTCCAGAACGAAACAGCGAAGCACCTGTTTCACGATTACTGCGAGGATCTCCCGATCGTTGACTACCACTGCCACATTCCGCCGAAGGAAATCTATGAGGACCGCCGGTACAACAACATCGCAGAGGTCTGGCTCGGAGGCCGCGGCGAGGACGGCACGTATTTCGGAGATCACTACAAGTGGAGAGTCATGCGCTGCAACGGAACTCCCGAGAATCTGGTCACCGGCGACGCAGAGCCGTATGAGAAGTTTCTCGCCTTTGCCAAGACTCTGGAGATGTCCATCGGCAATCCGATGTACCACTGGAGCAACCTGGAGCTGAAGAAGTACTTCGGCATTGAGGTGCCGCTGACTCCCGAGAATGCAAAGGAAATCTGGGACAAGACCACCGAAATGCTGCAGAATGACCCGAACCTGACCGTCCGCGGCATCATCCGCCAGTCCAACGTGGAGTTCGTCGGCACCACCGATGACCCGATTGATTCCCTGGAGTGGCACGAAAAGCTTGCCGCCATTCCGGATCTCGGCTTCAAGGTCTGCCCTTCCTTCCGTCCCGACAAGGCCGTCAACATCCAGAAGGATGGCTTTGCGGAATATATGGCAAAGCTCGGCGAGGTAACCGGCCGCTCCATGAACCACATCAGCGATGTCATTGATGCCCTCTATGAGCGCGTGGATTTCTTCAAGGCACACGGCTGCCGCGCAACCGATCACGGCCTTGACTATGTTCCTTTTGCCGCCTGCGACGAGAAGGAAGCGGACCGCGTCTTCGGCAAGGCCATGGCCGGTGAAAAGCTGACCCGCGAGGAGACGGACGAGTACCAGACCTACGTTCTTCTTGCTCTTGCGAGAAAGTACCACAAGGAGAACATCGTCATGGAGATTCACTTCTCCTGCACGCGCAACAACAACAAGAGAATGTATGAGCTCCTCGGACCGGACACCGGCTACGACATGATCGCAAAGTCCACCTGCTACAACCAGCTGGCAGAGCTGTTCTCCGCGCTGGATGAGACCAACGAGCTGCCCAAGTGCATTGTCTTCTCTCTCGATGAGGCGGATCTCAACCAAATCGCGACATGCCTCGGCTGCTTCCAGTCCGATGAGGTTCCCGGCAAGATGCAGCTCGGCGCCGCATGGTGGTTCCTGGACACCCGGGACGGCATGGAGGCTCAGATGAAGGCGCTCGGCAACCTCGGCGTTCTCGGCAACTTCGTCGGAATGCTGACCGACTCCCGCTCCTTCCTCTCCTACACGCGCCACGACTACTTCCGCCGCATCATGTGCAACCTGATCGGTAAGTGGGTGGAGGACGGCGAATACCCGAATAACGAAGCTTCTCTGAAGAAGATCGTTCAGGGCATCAGCTGCTACAACGCGGAGCGTTACTTCGGCATCTGAGGAAACGTTTGAGGATCCGGAATCCTGAGAATCCCGGATCCGTAGAATTCCCTGGAAATGGAATAAAACACGAGTCTGAAACGTGTGTCTTCTGACACACCTGCAGCAAAACAGGCACCGCAGATTTTTTCTGCGGTGCCTGTTTTTTATCTGCTTCTGACGATCCATTCGGTTCCTGTACTGCTCCGGTCTGTCCGGAATCACTCCGGGAAATCCGGACATATCGCTTCTCCGGCCGGCACGGCAGCTGGCGTGAATGGTCCGGAAGCTATATGGCGGTCTTTTTCTTCTGCCGGTATTCGAACGGCGGCACGCCGAACTCCCTGCGGAATGCCGACGCGAATTTGCTCTGACTCTCATATCCCACACTGCCGGCAATCTCAATGACGGGCCGATCGGTTTTGGCCAGCAGTTCTGCTGCGTACACCATGCGTTTGTGCGTTGTATACCGCGAAATGCTCTGCCCGAACACGCCGGAGAAATAGTTCCGGATACTGCCTTCACTGATCCCGAACTGCCCGGAGAATTCCCGCACCGTATGCGAATGCGACAGATCCGCCGCAATGACCGATTCGATCTGCCTCGCGACATCCACCTGAAAGCGCGTGTAGTACACCGGCTTTTCCTCCCTGGGCAGCGGACGATTGTATAAGAGCATGGCAAGCAGATCAATCACCCCGGTTTTCATACCAACCCGAATGACGGGATTGCCTTCATTCTGCAGCACGTACAGTTTTTTCAGCAGCTCATCCGCCAGCGGCAGTTCGGCGATGAAGGTATCGCCGCCCCTGCAATAGCGCCCGCTCATCTCCTCGACATGGAGTCCGAAATGATCCCGCAGTACCGCAACGCCGTTCCGAACCGCTTCCGGATCGATAAACAGCTCGATTCCTTCATAGAGCCCGCCCGGATAGACATACTGACTCTGCGCGAATTTCTCCGTGAGGGAAATCTGCCCTGCAGAGAGGAATACGCTCTTATGATCATTCAGCCTGAGCTCGCATCTGCCACGGATACAGTAGTTGATGATCAGCGGCCCATTGGCATCGGCCGTTGATTCTGTAAAATGCGGCGCCGGCCACGACAGCGCGTGCACCTCTATCACAGCCAGCGTGATGCCTTCAAACAAAGGCACGAACTGCATTCTGCCGTTTCCGCTTTCCGTAGACAGGAGGAGCTCCGCATATTCTTCGTTTGTATGGACGCTGACACCGGGGAGCCCGCGGCATTCCCGGAATACTTCGGCTGTATTCATTTCGCAGTTCCTTTCGCGTTTTTAGTATCATCATTCAATGTCATTTCGGGACCAGGCTGGCGGTTCGGAATAGACGCCGCCCATGACAGCTGAATATAATATCTCTTCGTTAGCGCAGCCTAACCAAAGTCTAACCAATCAATTCATTCTATTCGGAGGTTCTGTCATGAACAACAAACTGCAGACGAAAGACCTGATCAACATCGGTCTGTTCACCGTTCTCTACTTCGTACTCGGATGCTGCGTCGCCATTCCGATCGGCTTTATCCCGATTTTCCTGCCGATACTCGGCGCGCTCTGGACGCTGATCACGGGGATTCCTTTCATGCTCTTTGCCGTAAGAGTCAGAAAATTCGGCATGGTAACCATCATGGCAATCCTGTCCGGTCTCCTGATGGGTCTGACCGGCATGGGATTCTGGGGCATTCTGACGGGCGCCGTGTTCGGCCTGCTCGGGGACCTGATCATGAAGTCCGGCAGCTACCAGAGCGCCCGGAAAACAATCCTCGGCTACGGCGTGTTCAGCCTCTGGATGATCGGTACCTACATTCCGATGTATTTTATGGTGGAGCAGTCCCGCGCCGACTTCGCCAAGAGCTTCGGCGACGAATATGCCGACAAGGTGATGTCCGTCATGCCGATGTGGAGCATCGTCCTGGTCATTGCAGGAATTTTCCTCTTCGCACTCCTCGGCGGACTGATCGGCAAGGCAATTCTCAAAAAGCACTTTGCCAAGGCTGGGATCGTCTGATGGATCCGCTCGCCCACACCGTAAAACACCGCGGACTGCTGCTGGATCCGCGCACCAAACTGTTGATGCTGATCACCGTAACGTCGCTGATGCTGTCGAGCAGCAACAGCGGCGTTATGAATCTTGTAAAGCCTGTGCTGAGCATCCTTCCGTTCGTACTGCTCCTGAGTGAACGGAAAGGGAAAACCGCGGCGGAATATCTTGTATTATACGGCATCTCCTTTGCGCTCGAACGCGTGGCGCTGTACCTGCTGTCCGGCGTACCTTCCTTCGTCCTGCTCGCTGTATGCTCGATCATGACGCGCTTCGCACCCGGGTTTATGATGGGCGCTTTCCTGATCGAGACCACCTCGGTCAGCGATTTTCTTGCCGCAATGAAACGCATGCACCTCAGCGAAAAAATCGTCATCCCGCTGTCGGTCATCTTCCGCTTCTTCCCGACGATTGAGGAAGAGAACGCCGCCATCAGTGATGCCATGCGCATGCGCGGCATTCGCTTCGGCGGCAGGCACCCCGGAAAAATGTTCGAATACCGGCTGATCCCGCTGATGATCTCGGTCGTAAACATCGGCGACGAACTGTCTGCCGCCGCACTCACAAGGGGTCTCGGCGCACCGGTAAAGCGGACAGATATCTGTCAGATCGGTTTTCACATCCAGGACGTCCTGATGTTCGTCCTGTGCATTGCGGGCTTTGCGCTGACGCTCGGGAGCAGGTGGTTTTCATGATTGAAATCAAAGATGTTACATTCCGGTACCAGTCCGATGCTGCCACCGGCGGGGTACAGAACATCACCCTGTCGGTCCCCGACGGACAGACCGTTGTTCTCTGCGGCGAGAGCGGCTGCGGCAAAACAACGATCACGCGGCTGATCAACGGCCTGATCCCACACTACTTCGAGGGAGAACTGAGCGGGAGCGTAATCATCGGCGGCTGCAATGTATCGGAACAGCCGCTTTATGACACCGCCCGACTCGTCGGCAGTGTTTTTCAGAATCCCCGTTCGCAGTTCTTCAATGTGGATACCACGAGCGAACTCTCGTTCGGCTGTGAAAATCTCGGAATGCCGCAGGAGGAGATCCTGCAGAGACTCCGCCAGACCGTCTCAGCGCTCCGGATTGAGGACCTTCTCGACCGCAGTATTTTCGACCTTTCCGGCGGAGAGAAACAGAAAATCGCCTGCGGCGGAGCGTTCATGATGAATCCGCAGGTCTTCGTGCTGGACGAACCTTCCTCCAACCTCGATTCCGATTCCATCGCCGATCTGCGTGGGACCATTGCGTATCTGAAATCGCTTGGAAAGACCGTCATCCTCTCCGAGCACAGGCTGTACTATCTGCGCGGAATCGCTGACCGCTACGTCTATCTTAAGGACGGCCGAATTGCCGGCGATTATACCGCCGGACAGTTCGAACGCATTCCGGAGGCGGAGCGCCGCAGGATGGGACTGCGCACCGGCAATCTGTCCGCACTGCCCTTCCACGAAACGGCAATGTCCTCACCGGCTTCGGCCCGGCTTTCAGACTTTTGTTTTGCCTATAAAAACGCACCGGAAACGCTGAAAATCGTCTCCGCGGACATTCCCTGCGGAGGGATTGTCGGAATCATCGGTCACAACGGCGCCGGGAAGAGCACCTTCGCGCGCTGTTTCTGCGGGCTGGAAAAGCGCTGCGGAACCGTCACGGCAAACGGCACAGCCAGCCGTTCGCGGGAGCGGCTGAACCAATGCTACATGGTCATGCAGGATGTCGGGCATCAGCTGTTCACCGAGAGCGTTCTCGATGAGGTGCTGATCAGCACGGCGAACGAGAACGAAAGGGAAGCCATGGAAATTCTGGAAAGGCTTGACCTTGCCGCCCTTTCCGGCCGTCACCCCGCCTCACTCTCGGGCGGGCAGAAGCAGCGTCTTGCCATCGCCTCCGCCGTTGCCTCCGGGCGTCCTGTCCTTTTTCTGGACGAGCCGACGAGCGGTCTGGATTACCGGCATATGATGGAGGTCGCCGGTATCCTGAAGGCACTGCGCGAGGGCGGAAAGACCGTATATGTCATTACGCACGACCCGGAGCTGATCTCCGAATGCTGTACGGACATCATTCATCTGGAACGCGGCGTCATCCAGGAGACCTATCCGATGGATGCTGCAGGGGCGGACAAAATCCGCTGCTTTTTCCGCATCGGCGCATAAAACTGCCCCCAGGAAGTCTCGATCACCCATCGTTTTTGTGTCTCGTCTCCGGAGTTATTCTCCGGAGACATTTTGTTCCCGGGCTACTCCGGAAAATCCAGATAAGCCCCTTTCATCGGGCTGACGGCGTGCTCGGCGAACAGCCGGAGCGTTCCGCGGCGGTACTTCATCTTCTTCGGCTTCCATGCCTCTTTCCGTGCCTTCAGAATCCCCTGCATCTCTTCGCAGGTTTTCCGCTCTCCCTTCACGCCGATGATGTTCAGCTTCCGCTCCTTCACGTCGAGTTCAATGAGATCGCCCTCCTCCACAAGGGCAATCGGGCCGCCTTCCGCAGCCTCCGGGGAGCAATGGCCGACCACCGGTCCCGTCGATGCCCCGGAAAAGCGTCCGTCCGTAATCAATGCAATGCTCCGCCCGAGCTCCGGATCGGAACTGATCGCCTCGGAGGTATAGAACATCTCCGGCATGCCGCTCCCCTTCGGTCCCTCGTAGCGAATGAACACCGCGTCTCCCTTCTCCACCCGGTGGTGAAGGATCGCATCCAGACATTCCTCCTCCGAATCAAACGACCTCGCGCGGAGCACCGCCCGGAACATCTCCTTCGGGCAGGCGGTATGCTTGATGACTGCACCCTCCGGCGCAAGATTCCCCTTCAATACCGCGATGGAGCCGTCCGTTCCGATGGCCCGGTCATACGGCCGGATGACATCCTCCCGGGACAGGCCCTCCGGCTTTCCGATTCCGGTAAAATACGCCAGATACCGGTCGTTGAACTGCTTCATCCAATGACTGCACTTCTCATAGAATCCGGCTGTTCTGAGTTCTTCCAGATTCTCGCCAAGCGTCTTTCCCGTCACGGTCATGACATCCAGATGCAGGTGATCCCGGATCTCCTCCATGATCGCCGGAACGCCGCCCGCATAGTAGAATACCTCCGCCGGCCATTTTCCGGCGGGGCGGACATCCAGAAGGTAATGTGCGCCCCGGTGCAGCCGGTCAAAGGTTTCACCCGTGATCTCCAGCCCCAGCTCATGCGCAATCGCGGGCAGATGGAGCAGACAGTTGGTCGATCCCGAGACCGCCGCGTGAACCAGAATCGCGTTCTCAAAGCTCTCCATCGTCACGATGCGGGACGGGCGCAGCTCGTCACATCCCGCCATCTCCACGGCCCGTTTCCCGGATTCCCGTGCATAGTCCAGAAGATCCGGGCTCGTCGAAGGCATCAGCGCGCTTCCCGAAAGGGAGAGTCCCAGCGCCTCCGCCATAATCTGCATGGTCGATGCCGTCCCGATGAAGGAGCAGGCGCCGCAGGACGGGCAGGCATTGTGCTTGGCCCACTCAAAACGTTCCCGGCCGATTTCTCCCCGTTCGTACTGCGCGCTGTACATGCCGAGCTGCTCCAGGGTCAGCATCTGCGGACCTGCGTTCATCGTCCCTCCGGAAACGAACACCGACGGAATGTCCACGCGCAGCATTCCCATCAGATTCCCCGGAACGCCCTTGTCGCAGCTTGCCAGATAGACGCCCGCATCAAACGGCGTTGCGTTCGCCTGAATTTCGATCATGTTCGCGATCATTTCCCGGCTCGCCAGTGAATAATTGATGCCGTCCGTTCCCTGGCTCTCTCCGTCGCACATGTCTGTGGTAAAATACCGCGCACCATGTCCGCCTGCTTCTGAAACGCCCTTCCGCACTTCTTCCACCAGCTTGTCCAGATGGCCGGATCCCGGATGCGAATCCCCGAACGTGCTCTCGATGAAAACCTGCGGCTTTGCAAGATCCTCCGGCTTCCATCCGGTCCCGATGCGCAGAGGATCCAGCTCCGGCGCAAGTGTACGCATCTTCTGACTGATCAGTTCCATAACTTTCCCCCTTCTGTCCCTGTCAATTTCATTGTTCTTCTGCATTCATGGCATATTGCTTTGCAAAAACGCCGACCCGTTCCCAAAAATTCCGGAGAATTTCTTCCGGTCCGGCATTTATTCTCCCCTCAGAATCTTTCTCACCTTCGCCTTGATCCGCTGCAGGGCGTTGTCCGTGGATTTCGGATCTCTGCCGAGCTTCTCCGCGATCTGCACATAGTTCAGGTCCGAAAGATACAGATCCAGCACCTCCCGCTCCAAAGGGCTCAGAACCCCCTGAATGTTCTCCTCCAGGTGCCGCCTGCTCTCCTCCGAAATATAGGCGGCCTCCGGGTCCGCATCCTCCGAGGCGAGAAGTTCCAGATAAGTGTTCTCTCTCCCCGTGCCCGAAGCCTCCGCGCCCCGTTCGGAAGCTCTCCCTTCCTCCGGCACCGGAGTGTCATAGGAGACCGCCGTGTTGAGCGGCTGATGCTTCTTCCTGCCCGCCGCCTCCACCGCCGTGCAGAGCTGTCTCGAAATGCAGAGAGAGGCAAACGTGGCAAAAGAAGCATCCTTGCCTGCATCATAATCCCGCAGAGCCTTGAACAGCCCCAGCATTCCTTCCTGAATCAGGTCGTCCGCGTCCCCGTCCGGAAGGCGGAACAGACGTGCCTTGCTCTTGACCAGCCCCTTGTATTTCTCCATAAGAAAATCAGTCGCGGCAGGATCACCGCCGCGGCTGAGTTCAATCAGAGTTTCATCTGTGCAGTTGTCGTATCTGCTGTTCTTCTGCATGCAGCCTTTCTCCGGGACCATCCGCGCACCGTCTGCCCGGCCGGTCACATCTCGCGCTGTCTCAAAATCTCATACGAGAGAACGCCCATCGCAACCGAGGCGTTCAGGGAATTGATCTGCCCCTTCTGCGGAATCGATGCCACGATGTCGCACTTCTCCTTCACGAGGCGGGAAACGCCGTCTCCCTCATTGCCGATGACCAGTCCGATGGCACCTGCCAGATTCAGCTTCGTCATCGGCGTTCCGCCCATGTCTGCGCAGACAAACCAGAGACCTCTTTTCTTCAGCTCGTCGATGGTCGCAGAGAGATTCGTCACCTTCACGACCGGCGTATAGTTGATGGCGCCCGCCGATGCCTTGGCAACCGTTGCCGTCAGTCCCACAGCGCGGTCCTTCGGAATAATGACGCCGTGTGCACCCACAATGTTGGCCGTCCGGATGATAGCTCCCAGGTTGTGCGGATCCTCGATGTTGTCCAGCAGGATGAAAAACGGATCTTCGTTTCTCTTCTCCGCCAATGCGAACAGATCCTCCAGCTCCGAATAGTGATAGGCCGCGAGTACCGCAATCACGCCCTGGTGACTTCCGGTCTCCGACATCTGATCCAGCCGGTCGCGGGAAACATATTTGATCGGCGTTCCCGCCTTGGCGGCCTCGCGCTTGATCGTGTTCACGGCGCCGTCCTGGCAGCCGTCGAGCACATACAGTCTGTCCACGGTGCGTCCGCTCCGGAACGCCTCCGTCACGGCGTTGCGGCCCTCGATCCGGCTCTCATTCTCGCCGATCGAGGTATTGTCATCCAGCTTGTAATTGAGGTACGACGGATTCTGACCGCGGCCGGTATTTTTCGTCCCGTTCCCCCTGCGGCGGCTCTGCCCCGTGCGCCGGGTGCTCTTTACGCCGTCCTTTTCTTCTCTTCCACCGGCTTCCCCCGCTTCCTTCCGCGGAGCAGCGCTTCTTTTCCTCTTCTCTTCACCGTCTGCGGAGGTTCTCTTCTGGCCCTTCCGGATTCCGGCTTCCTTGTCTGCCTGCTTCATTTCTGCAAATTTACGATTGGATACTTTTCTTTCCATTTCCACTCACTTATTTCCTTTTATTTTTCTTCCTGTCATCCCGGTCCTGGCTGCGTTAAATCCCGGCCCGCTCGATTCCCGCCTTCATCAGCTCCAGAAACCTTGCCGTGTCATCCTTCAGGTAAAGGTACCCGCACAGGGTCTCCAGCGCCGTTGCCTTCAGATATTCCTCCAGCGTCGCGTTCTTCGCATGATGGTACGGGTTGGAATTGCGTCCGCGCCGGTAGATTCTTGCCTCCTCTTCCGTCAGAAGCTCCTGAATGGCATCTCCGATTCTCGCCTGCGCCTGCGCCGACACATATTTTCTCGTGTCATTGTGAAGCTTCTCCGCCTGCCGGTTTCCCTTGGAAATCGCCATGGTCCGCACGATCAGCGAGTACACGCCGTCCCCCAGGAAGGCAAGTCCCAGCGGCGAATAGGTCCGGATGTCCACTTCCTTCTGCGGGAATGCCTCCAGGACCTCTTCTCTCAGGCCTTTTTCCATTTCACGCCCTCACGGGTATCTTCGAGTACGATTCCCTTTGCCTTCAGCTCATCCCGGATGGCATCCGCACGGGCGAAATCCCTGGCCTTTCTCGCGTCCTGCCGCTCCCGGATCATCTGCTCCACCCAGGCGGCCTCATCGTCCGAAGTGCCGTTCTCCCGCTCTGCCACAAGGCCGAGAACATCGCACAGCTCGTTCAATTCCTTCTTCAGGCTCCCGAGGAACGCTGCGGAGGACTGCTCGGAGGTCTTCGTGTTGATCACCTTCACGAGATCAAAAATGCCAGCCAGTGCATCCGCCGTGTTGAAGTCGTCGTCCATTGCCTTCTCAAACTCGCCGCGGCAGCCTTCCGCCTCCGCAAGGACCTTCTTCTCCTCTTCGGAAACGTCCTTTGCCGCAGAGCTTTCTGCCTTCTTCGCATTCGTAAGGCGGAAATTCAGATTCTCCATGCAGGTCACGATTCTCTCGTAGGAAGCCTTTGCCGACTCCATCAGCTCCGCGGAGAAATTCAAAGGGCTGCGGTAATGCGCACTCAGCATGAGATACCGGAGAACCTGCGGATCGTACTGCGCATCAATGTCGCGGACCGTCTTGAAATTGCCGAGTGACTTGGACATCTTGTGGTTGTCGATATTCAGGAACGCGTTGTGCATCCAGTAATGCACGAACGGCTTTCCATTGGCGCACTCCGACTGTGCAATCTCATTCTCATGATGCGGGAAAATCAGATCTTCGCCGCCCGCATGGATGTCGATCGTCTCTCCGAGATATTTTCGGGACATCACCGAGCACTCGATGTGCCAGCCGGGACGCCCCTTGCACCACGGAGAATCCCAGTACGGCTCGCCCGGCTTCATCGGCTTCCAGAGAACGAAGTCCAGAGGGTCTTTCTTCTGGTCCTCGCCGGACACCGCTATGCCGCGCATGTTGAACTGCAGGTCATCCAGATTCTTGTGGGAGAGCTTGCCGTAATCGGGATCCTGGCGGACCGAGAAATAGACCGTTCCGTCGCTGACCACGTAGGCGAAGCCCTTGTCGATCAGAGTCTGGATCATCTCGATCATGCCGCCGATTTCCTGCGTCGCCTGCGGGTGGGTCGTGGCGGGCTTTACATTCAGATCCGCCATATCCTTCTTGCATTCCTTGATGTATCGCTCGGAAATGACCGAAGAATCCACGCCCTCTTCATTCGCCTTTTTGATGATCTTGTCGTCCACATCCGTGAAGTTGGAGACATAATTGACCTTGTATCCCTTGTATTCAAAATACCGGCGGACCGTATCAAACACGATCATCGGCCGCGCATTGCCGATATGAATCAGGTTGTACACCGTCGGGCCGCAGACATACATGCTGACCTTTCCCTCTTCGATCGGCTTGAATTCCTCCAGCCGCTTGGACTCGGTATTGTAGATTTCGATTGCCATGGTTTTTCTCCTGTATCCTGTAAAATACGTTTCTGTGCCGTTTCTTCCATCAAAAGGCGTCCTTCCCTGTCATTCCGGGGAAAACAGCCGGTCTGTCCGAAAGCGCGGCAGCTTCACGGTTCAAAACGGTTATGCCTTTTTCAGCTCCTGAAGCTCTTTTTGACACTCCTCCAGTTCCTTTTGAAGGTCATCCCGCTCTTCCTGAAGTTTTCTCCTCTCCGCCTTCTCCTCGCGGATCTCGTCCTGAACTGCCAGCAGCTGATTGGTCAGCGCCGTCTGTCCGCGGTTCAGACACTCGATATCGGTTCGGACGGGATCCGGGAAATGAATCTGATCCAGTTCGCTGCAGCCATCCAGTTCCGCGCCTTTCTGGAACATCTTCACGACCCTTCCGGGGATGCCGACCACCGTACAGTTCGCAGGAACCTCCTGCAGAACAACGCTTCCTGCCGCGATCCGGCAGTTGTCGCCGATTTTAAAGGAGCCCAGAACCTTCGCCCCCGCGCCGACCAGCACATTGTTGCCGAGGGTCGGGTGGCGTTTGCCCTGCTCCTTCCCGGTTCCACCGAGGGTAACCCCCTGATACAGCGTGCAGTTGTCGCCGATGATCGTCGTCTCTCCGATGACGACGCCGGTTCCGTGATCAATGAACAGTCCTTTTCCGATCTGCGCGCCGGGATGGATTTCAATTCTGGTCTTTCTCGCACTCCGCTGTGAAATCCAGCGGGCACGAAAATAGTGGCCTTTTTCATACTGCTTGTGAGCTCTCCGGTACGACAGGATCGCCCAGAAGCTCGGATACAGCAGAACCTCCCAGACGCTGTGCAATGCCGGATCCCGGTCCTGTATGATTGCGATTTCTTCTCTGATTGTCTGAATCATCCCCATAGAGGGTGCACTTCCTTCGTTTCTAGATTTGATAACGGTTCCGCAGGAAAATATCCCTGGTGCGATGAACGGAGCCCGATCCCCATGCGTCATCCATGCATGGGACACCCTCCGCAGCCGCCTGCCGGTGCATCCACGTTGAGCGCCACCTGCTGGGAGACCAGGTCCCTCGGCGAGGTCAGAAGGCACACCGCCTGCGAGGAAATTCCCTCTCCCCGTCCGGTAAAGCCGAGGTGTTCCTCCGTCGTTGCCTTCACGCTGACCTGATCCATTTCAAGTCCCAGCGCTCCCGCGATGTTCTCCCGCATCCGTTCGATGTGCGGCCGCATCTTCGGCGCCTGTGCGATGATCGTCGCATCGATGTTCTCAATGAGGAACCCGTGTTCCGCGAGGATTTCTCCCACACGCCGGGTCAGCTTCAGCGAATCGGCCCCCTCCCACTCAGGGTCCGTATCCGGAAACCATTTGCCGATATCTCCGAGCGCAGCCGCTCCCAGAAGCGCGTCCATGACGGCATGCAGGAGGACGTCCGCGTCCGAATGGCCGAGGAGTCCCTTTTCATAGGGAATCTCCACTCCGCCGATGATGCATTTTCTTCCCTCGACCAGCTTGTGTACGTCGTATCCGGTTCCTACCCGCATAATCTCTCCTTTACAGCGTTCTTCCTTACTCTTTCGCTACATCCCTGCCCTTTGCGGCAAGAACTGCATCTTGTGCCGGTCTGCAGCAGGGCTGCCGCTCCGTCGCCTGTACCAGCTTACATCAGAACAGCTGCTCAGCCGCCTGTACCAGCTTACATCAGAACAGCTGCTCAGCCGCCTGCGTTCCAATCTTAATGATGGAACAGACGGAGTCCCGTAAAGCACATCACCATGTCATGGCTGTCCGCCGCCTCAATGACATTGTCGTCGCGGACGGAACCGCCCGGCTCTGCCACATATTTTACACCGCTCTTGAAGGCGCGCTCAATATTATCGCCGAACGGGAAGAATGCGTCCGATCCGAGCACGACATCCGTGTTCTTCGAGAGCCATTCCTTCTTCTCTTCGCGGGTAAAAACATCCGGCTTCTCCGTA
This sequence comes from bacterium, assembly GCA_963655255.1. Taxonomy (GTDB): domain Bacteria; phylum Bacillota; class Clostridia; order Lachnospirales; family Lachnospiraceae; genus CAG-791. Next base: position 28,407 of record CAVKEB010000008.1, on the reverse strand, counting down.
AACACCTGCTGCCATCTGCCCTCCGCAAGAAGATCCTCATACTCGTCTCCGATGTAGAGGTCAATGGCATTGTCCTTGTCCACCCGCTTCACGTCATCGCGGAACGGAAGGTTCAGGACCTTCGGGCACTGGCGAAGCCACCAGTTGTCCGCCTTCTGCCCGGCCAGTCTCGTGCAGTGAATCCGGGACTGCTGTCCGGCTCCGATTCCAATGGCCTGTCCGCCCTTGACATAGCAGACGGAATTGGACTGCGTGTACTTCAGCGTGATCATGGCAATCGCCATGTCGTCCTTCGCCCAGGCAGGAAGGTCCTTGTTCTTCGTCACGATGTTCTCGAACATGGAAGCGTCAATCACAACGTTGTTTCTGCCCTGCTCGAAGGTCACGCCGTAAACCTGCTTGTGCTCCACCGGTGCCGGAACATAATCCGGATCCATCTGGAGAATGCAGTAGTTGCCCTTCTTCTTCGTCTTCAGGATTTCCAGCGCCTCGTCGTCATAGCCGGGCGCAATGACACCGTCCGAAACCTCGCGGTGAATGAGCCGTGCCGTGCAGGCATCGCACTTGTCCGAAAGGGAAATGAAATCACCGAAGGAGCTCATGCGGTCCGCGCCTCTGGCCCTTGCGTAAGCACTGGCAAGAGGGGTCAGCTCTCCCATGTCCGCCACCCAGTAGATCTTCGCCTCGGTCTCCGAAAGAGGAAGGCCGATGGCCGCTCCCGCGGGAGACACATGCTTAAAGGATGCCGCCGCCGGTTTCCCCGTCGCGCGCTTCAGCTCCGAAACAAGCTGCCACCCGTTCAGGGCATCCAGGAGGTTGATATATCCGGGACGTCCATTAAGGACCGTGATCGGAAGATCTTCACCGTTTTCCATATAAACTCTTGCGGGCTTCTGATTGGGATTGCATCCATACTTCAGTTCCATCGAATTCATCGTTCCACCTCTCCTTGGTCGCAGGTTCTTGATTATTCTGTATGTTCAGCACATCTCGAATTTCCTTGCGGAAATCCTCGATATCATCGGCCAGGGGCCCTTCGGGCCCTGGCCGCATGCAGATTCGAACCATGAATATGACCGCGAGCGGTCAATTCATGTTCGCATCTGCATGTGCTGAACATTTACACGTTTTTATTGATAATCCTTGTCTCGGTTTCGCCGCTTGCGATGTCGATGAAGCGGGTAAAGAGCGATACCTTGTTGTCTGCGTTCAGCGCAGCCCAGATCCGGTTGGTGAAGCTGTCAATTCCGGAGGTGAAGTCCGCGTCGAAATCGCAGGCAAGCGGCTCTCCGGTGAATGAGGGCAGCGGGTCCGCGTCATTCTCATAGGTGGATAGGAAGCGCCCCCTTCCGGCCTTCGGTTTCTCATACGCGAAGGTATAACGGAGGGTGGAGGCAGGATCGCCTTCATCGGTCTTTAAAATCGACATGGCAAAATTATAGGATCCCTCCTCAATGTGCAGAACCGCGGAAATCCGTGGCGTATAGTTTGGTCCGTCCGGCTCGAACTCGCGGCTTCTCAAAGACTGCTCAAAGGTCATCTGATGATCCAGTCCGTCATAGATGGTGTCGGTCTGATCGCCGTTGGTGACGATGGTCTTGTTGCCGAGAACGCGCACCGGCGCATAAATGATCAGGCTCGGATCCTTCATCTTCGCCGGATCGAAAGCCTCCGTCCGGATACCGTCGCCCTCGGTGACGAACACGCGGTTTCTGCTGTTCTCACTCCGTCCCATAATGAAATAGGCAATGACGGCCTTGCTGCCATCCGCAGAGCGTCCGACCAGAATGCCGCGCCCGGGATAACTTCTCTCTCTGAGTCTTGCTTCCAGATCTGCCACTTTGTCTGTCCTCCCTTTTGATTCCACTGCTGCCTTAAAGCTAAACGAACTATTCTATTTTACTCTGCCGCCACTTATGCCGCAACCGCTCATTCCGCCGCGGCTTCGCTTCCGTGCTCCACTTCCGTCTGTGATTTCATGGTTCAGCTTCATGAGACAAAATTCCCTTTCGCTTTTCCCCGCCTCGTCACTCTGCAGAGTTTGTCTTTTTCCGAAAATCCGGCTCCATGCGCGTAAGCTCCGGCAGGACCGTCGCCAGCATCGTCACAAAGCAGGCAAGTCCTCCCACCACGTTGGAAACCGGCTCCGCCGCGAACACGCCGTCCGTGCCCAGTCCCGCCAGACGGGGAAGGAGGAACGTCAGCGGTACCACCAGAATCACCTTCCGGAAAAGGGAGAAAAAGATGGCTTTCCCCTTCTTGTTCAGCGCCTTGAAGACCGTCTGTCCGCTGTACTGAAAGGACTGGAACACGAAGGCGAAGAAATACAGATGGAGTGCCCGCGACGCATCCTCCAGGATTTCCGGGGCATCGCTGAATATCCGCACGAAAAAAGAAGGAACGAGCATCACCAGCCCCCAGATCAGGGCCGTATAGGGAAGAGCCAGCAGCATCATGACCCGGATGGCCTTCCGGACATTTCCGGGCCTTCCCGCGCCATAGTTGTAGCTGATGACAGGCGAGGCGCCGTCCGTAATGGCCATCGTCGGCGCATCCAGAATGGAACGCACCGAGGAGACAATGGTCATCACAGAGACATAGAACGTTCCGCCATACTGCATCAATACGCTGTTGCAGACAATCTGGACCAGCGAGTTGGTCACCTGCATGATAAAGGGCGCAAGTCCCAGGCTGATGATCTCCCCGGCATAGGGAAATTCCCAGGCAAAACTGACCGGAATTTCGTTTTTATACCTCGCTGAGGCAAAATCCGCGAATGCGGTTTTGCCGAATGCGGCAGCCGGTGCGTCAGCACTGATGCTGCTGTTTGAAAGTGGCATATCGATGTCACTTTCAAACTTCTTTCCGAAAAGAAAACGCAGGACGAACGAAAAGGACAGAAACTGTGCCAGAACCGTTGCCAGCGCGGCTCCTCTCACGCCAAGGCTCAGCCCGAAAATAAAAACCGGATCCAGAATCAGGTTGGCGGCAGCGCCGATCGTCACCGACAGCATCCCGATCACCGGGAATCCCTGCGCATTGATGTAGGAATTCATGCCAGTTGCGATCATGATAAACAGTGTCCCGACAAGATAAATCCGCAGATAGGAAACCGCTCCCTCCAGCTCCTGCCCGGATGCCCCGAACAGTCGGAGGATCGGAGTTCCCCAGATCTCGCCGATCAGAAAAATTGCGGTTCCGCAGAGGATCAGAAGACGAAATGCCGTGTTCTGAATCTGCTGCGCCTTTTCGAGGTTCTTCTCTCCCAGCGCCATGGAGAACAGCGGCGCGCCGCCCATGCCGAACATGTTGGTGAAGCCCGTCACCAGAAGAATCACCGGAAAGCACAGGCCGACCGCGCCCAGGGCCTCCGTCCCCGCTCCCGGAATCCTGCCGATGTACACGCGGTCCACGATGCTGTACAGCAGGTTCAGAACCTGGGCGGTCAGCATCGGGAAAGCCGTCTGGAGAATGTTATGCGTAATCGTTCCGTTTTCAAAATCAACCTTTTTCATAATCCAATTATTATAGCACCCGGATGTTTCCGGCAAAGCGGTTTTGTCACGCAAAAAACTCCCGCCCGCTGCCAAAAGCGGGTGGGAGTTTTTGTTTCTTCATAAATCAGCAAACCCCATCTCAGATTCCTTCGAATCCTCGATGAGGTTCGTCCGAGCTGCTTCGCAGCCTGGTCGCAATTTGCTTGTCTCTTCATCAATCAGCACATCCATCTCGCATGTGCCTCATAAATCAGCAACCCCCATCTCGGATTCTTTCGAATCCTCGATGAGGTTCGTCCGAGCTGCTTCGCAGCTTGGCCGCAATTTGCTTTCCTTCGAGCAATTCCATGCAAGCATGGGATTGTTCTCTTGAAATCAAATTGTGCTGATTTATTTTCCAAGCTGGCAATCGTTGTTGCCGGAGTCGGAAGTGAACAGCTCGAGCATGTTGATCGGATCGTCATAGTCTGCGAGCCATCCCTCACGAGCTACGTCGAAGTTGCCCTGCTTACGATCGTTCAGGAAGGTCTGCCAGTCCTCAACGTTGATATCCATGGTGACACCGATCACGGACAGATCCTGCTGGATTGCCTGTGCGATGCCTTCATGGCTGGTTCCTTCGTTGGTCAGGTATGTGATGTGAATCGGAGTCTCGTCGGACAGGGTGTTGTCATCGTTGAACTTGAAGCCTGCTTCCTTCAGAAGGGCGATTGCACCGTCCACGTCAACATCCTTGCTGTAGTAACCGAGGTCGTCTGCATAAGGGAAGGTATAAGCATCGTCGTTCTGCTTGAAGAGTCCGCCGTGGCCGTCGCTCATGCCGGTAGGAACGAAGGAAGTAGCAACTTCCTGCTCGCACTGGCCGATGGTGTCGATGATGTACTGACGGTCAATCAGCATTGCCAGAGCGCGGCGCTCCAGAGCTGCCTGGGTTGCCGTCAGGCCATCGAACATCGAGGAGTTTACGTTGAATCCGACATAGTAGGTTCCCATGTTCGGGATAACGTGGAAATCATCGCCATTCTTCAGGTTCTGGATTTCGTTGTTCGGAACAGTATCGGCATAGTCGATATCACCAGCCTGATAAGCAGCGAGGATTGCCGTGTCATCTGCGGAGAGCATGAAGTCAAGCTCATCTACCGATACATTGTCCGCATCGTAGTAGTTCGGGTTCTTGACATAGACCATGGACTCGTTGTGCTTCCACTCCTTCAGAACGAAGGCGCCGTTGGAAACAAAGCCGGCCTCAGATGCCCATGCACCCGGGTTGGTCTGCCAGTCAGCTGCGCTCTCAACGCAGGCCTGCTGAACGGGCATGAATACCGGGAAGGCCAGAAGGCTCATGATGTACGGGCAGGGAGCAGCCAGAGTGAACTGTACGGTGTAATCATCCGGAGCAGAGAGTTCCAGCTGCGGATCGGATCCGTCGCCGTATCCCTCGATGACGGAGAACAGATAAGAATAGTCAGAAGCCGTGTTCGGATCTACGGCTCTGTTCCAGGAATAAACGATGTCGTTTGCGTTCAGCTCGGAGCCGTCGGACCACTTCAGATCCTTCTTCATGTGGACGGTGTAGGTAAGGCCGTCATCCGAAATCTCCGGATCGCCGTCTGCAAGAGCCGGAATGATGGTGGATGCATCGCTCGGATCATAGGTGTAAAGGCCTACGAAGGAGTTTGCCGCAAGAGCTGCGCCGTCAACGGTGCTGTTCAGAGCGGGATCCAGGTGATCCGGTTCTGATGCCAGGTTGATCTTCATGACATCAGCGTTCTGGCCGTTCTTCTTCGCATACATGAAGTACTTGGTTCCGAATACGGTTGCGAAATCGCCGGACCAGTCCGTGTTCTCCAGGAACAGGTCATTGTAGTAATAGATCGGGAGAACCGCGCCGGTAGCCATCAGCATATCCTCTGCCTGATGAAGCTTCGCCTCACGGTCTTCCAGATCGGTGTCCAGACGGATCTCATCGATCAGGCTGTCGAACTCATCCCACTTCGGTGCGTAGTCGTGATTGTCCGCGCCTTCAAACTCCATGAATGCCGGATCATCACTGGTCTCTGCTGCATCCGCAGAGGCATCCGTGTCAGCGCCGTCTGCTGCAGTATCCTCAGCAGCAGCTTCCGTGCTGGCGGAAGCCGGAGCAGAAGCTGCACTGCCGCAGCCGCCGAGCAGGCTTGCAGATGTCACACCTGCAAGTACGAGGGCTAAAACTCTCTTCTTCATAATTCCTCCTCTTGAATCTCAGATGGTCCGGAAATCACCCGTTCCATCCATTTTATTGACTCCCGGCACACGCCGGAAGTTTGAAAACAGATCGGTTTGATCTGAAATCAACGTAAAGCAATAAACTTTCGTCAATGATAGTGAGCAATCCTGCAATTGTCAATATGCATTCATTCCAGCACATGCAGGATTCCGAAGGGAACGGGCTGCCTGCAGACCGGTTTCCTTCCGGATCCTGCATGCGGCCAGGGCCCTGCCCCTGGCCGTCTCATCCGGGATTTGCTCTGCAACTTCCGGATGAGAGGATGGATAATCTCACTTGCCCCAGCAGGCTACCATATGGCCATTGCCGCGGTCCGTCAGCTCCGGACACTCCTTCGCGCACTGCTCCGTTGCGTAGCGGCAGCGCGTGCGGAACGGGCAGCCGCTCGGCATATGAAGTGGCGACGGAATGTCGCCCTCCAGAACGATGCGCTTGGACTCTCTTGCCGTCTTCGGGTCCGGAATCGGAACTGCGGACAGGAGCGAGAGCGTATACGGATGAATCGGATGTGCATTCAGTTCATCGGCATCCGCAATCTCCACGATTCTGCCGAGGTACATGACCGCAATTCTCTTCGAAATGTGATGCACCACCAGAAGATCATGCGCGATGAACAGATAGGCGACGCCGAGCTTCTCCTGAAGCTCCTCGAACATGTTGATGACCTGTGCCTGAATCGAAACGTCCAGCGCGGAGACCGGCTCGTCGCAGACGATGAACTTCGGATCCACCGCAAGGGCTCTTGCGATGCCGATTCGCTGCCGCTGTCCGCCGGAGAACTCATGCGCGTAGCGGGTCGCGTGCTCCGCATTCAGTCCGACCAGCTCCATCAGGTGCATGATCTTGTCGTGCCGCTCTCCCTTGGATGTATAGAGCTTATGGATGTCCAGCGGCTCTCCGATGATGTCCTCGACCGTCATGCGGGGATTCAGGGAGGAGTACGGATCCTGGAACACCATCTGCATCTGCTTGCGCAGAGGGTGGATGTTCTTGTCCGTCACGAGCTCGCCGTCAAAGTAAAACTCACCGCCTGTCGGCTTATAGAGGCGCAGAAGCGTCCGGCCGACCGTTGTTTTGCCGCAGCCGGATTCTCCGACGAGTCCCAGCGTCTCTCCGGGTTTGATATTGAAGGAAACGCCGTCAACCGCCTTCAGAGGAGTCGTCTTGAAAAAGCCTGTTTTTACCGGAAAATATTCCTTCAGGTCCTTGACCTCAACGAGGTATTCGCTTTTTTTCTTCTCTTCCATTATGCTTTTCCCTCCTCTTCGGTCTTTTCTTCCTCATAAGCTTCTTTCACGTTGAGCCAGCACGCCGCGTAATGGCCGTCCGGCATCTTCAGCTCTTCGGGCTCCTGATCCAGGCAGATCTTCAGTGCGTTCTCACAGCGGGGACAGAACGCGCAGCCCTTGGGCATCGCCAGCATGTTGATGGGCGTCCCTCCGATGGGAACCAGCTTCTCCTTCATGTTGCTGACATCCGGAATGGAGCGGAGAAGTCCCTTCGTGTATTCATGACCGGAACGATAGAAGATATCGTCCGCCGTTCCTCTCTCGCAGACTCTTCCGCCGTACATGACGATGATCTCATCACACATGGAGGCAATGACGCCGAGGTCATGCGTGACCAGAATGATCGCCATGCCGAGTTTCTTCTGCAGATCCTTCATCAGCTCCAGAATCTGGGCCTGAATGGTCACATCCAGTGCGGTCGTCGGCTCATCCGCGATCAGAATGTCCGGTTCGCAGGCAAGTGCCATGGCGATCATCACGCGCTGCCGCATACCGCCGGAGAGCTCGAACGGATACTGCTTGATCCGGCTTTCCGGCTCATTGACGCCAACCATCTCCAGGAGCTCGATCGCGCGCTTGTTCGCCGCAGACTTCGACTTGTACTGCGTGTGAAGCCGCAGGGCCTCCCGCAGCTGCCAGCCGACAGTGAACGTCGGGTTCAGGGATGTCATGGGATCCTGGAAAATAATGGAGCACTTGTCTCCGCGGAACTCATCCATCTCCTTCTTATTGAATTTCAGAACGTCCTTTCCGTTGTAAAGGATCTCCCCCTTTACCACCTTTCCGGTATCCGCGAGGATCTGCATGATGGAATACGCCGTCACGGATTTGCCGGAACCGGACTCTCCAACCACGCCGAGGATCTTCCCCTTGCCGAGATTGAAGCTGACGCCATTGACGGCCTGCACCTCACCGGACTCCGTAAAGAACGAGGTATGCAGATCTCTGACCTGAAGAACATAGTCTTCCTGTCCGGCCGCCCCCCCGTCAGGGGTCTTGTTTACATTTTCCATAACTTTCTCTTCTGACATTGCCGGTTCCTCCTCAGTTCTTCAGCTTGGGATCAAACGCATCGCGCATCGCATCGCCCAGCAGGTTGAAAGACAGAACGATCAGAATGATCGCAACCGCCGGGAACACAAGCTTAAGCGGATAGGACTGCATTCCGGAACGCGCCGCGTTGGCAAGAGAGCCGAGGGACGGCATCGGAAGGGAAACGCCCAGTCCCAGGAAGGACAGATACGACTCCGTGAAAATTGCGGTCGGAATCTCCTGCGCGGTCATGATGATGATGACCGACAGACAGTTCGGGAGAATGTGACGGCGGATGATTCTGCCAGAGCTCGCTCCCATGGACTTCGCCGCGAGGACATATTCATTCTGCTTGATCGTCAGAATCTGTCCGCGGACGAGGCGCGCCATGCCGACCCAGTACAGGAGGCCGAAAACAATGAACATGGACACCATGTTCGTTCCCAGCTTCCCGAGGACCGGAATCTTCGAGAAATCCATCGTCTCCTTGAATACCACCGACAGCAGAATGATGATCAGAAGATCCGGAAGGGAATAGATGATATCCACGATCCGCATCATGATCAGGTCAACCCGCCCCCCGGCGTATCCGGAGATCGCTCCGTAAACCGTTCCGATCACGGCAACCATGACGGCCGCAAAAATACCGACCATAAACGAAACCCGTGTGCCGTATACCACACGGATGAAGTAATCACGACAGAGCTCGTCGGTTCCCAGAATGTGCGGGAAGATCTTCACATTGTACTTCTCCATGTAGGCCTGTTCTCTCTCGGAATACTCGAACGGCTTGAGGTTCGCGGCCTGCTTGTCGCGGACGCCCTCTACGGTGATGATCTCATCGTAGCTGTAGGGGACAATGAGCGGAGCAAAGATCATCGTCAGAATGATCAGGAGCAGGACAATGATGGAAAATACGGCCAGCGGGTTCTTCCGAAGACGCCGCATGCCGTCCTTGAAGAACGTCGTGGACTCCGCCATGACATCCTGCTGCTTCTTCTCCTCATCGGTCGCCTTTTCAAACTTGGCCGGATCGATCTGGAGGCTGAGCAGTCTTTTTTTCGGTGTAGGGATTTCGTAATTCTGTGCCATCTCGTTTCTCCTCCCTTTAATCCAGCGTAATTCTCGGGTCAACCAGCTTGTAGACAAGGTCGCTGATCAGGTTCATGACGATCATGATAAACGCAAGGAAAATCGTGGTGCCCATGATCATCGGGTAATCGCGGTTGGTGATGGAATCCACGAACTTGGAGCCGAGGCCGCCGATCGTGAAGATCTTCTCAACCACGAGGGATCCGGTCAGAATGCTGGCAATCAGGGGTCCGACATAGGTGATGACCGGAATCAGCGCGTTGCGCAGGGAGTGAACGAAAATGATCTTCCACGGATGCACGCCCTTGGCCTTCGCCGTGCGCACGTAATCCTGCCCCAGAACATCCAGCATGCTCGTCTTGGTAAGACGCGTGATATATGCCATCGGCGAGAGCGAAAGCGCAATCACCGGCAGGACATAATTCGGATTGCTCGTGCTCCACACGGGGACCCAGCCCAGCTGAATGCAGAATACCAGGAGCAGGAACGAAGCCGCAACGAAGCTCGGCATTGCCGTAAAGAGCGTAACGAAGAAAATAATGATGTGATCCGGCCACTTGTTGCGGTTCAGCGCCGCGACGCAGCCGAGAACGATGCCGAAAATCAGTGCCACGAGCACCGCCATCAGACCGAGCTTGGCTGAGATGCGGAACGACTCGGAAATCGTCTGGGAGATGCTGCGTCCCGTCTTCAGGGACACACCGAAATCTCCGTGAAGAAGATTCTTCATATAATTGATGAACTGTTCCCCCACGGGTTTGTCCAGACCATAACGGGCGTTCAGTGCCTGCATGACTGCCTCAGACTTCGCCTTCTCACCGTTGAACGGTCCGCCGGGGATCGCATTCATGGCAAAAAAGGTGATGAAGCAGATGAGGAACATGGTAACAACCGCCAGCAGCACACGTTTTACAACATACTTAGCCAACTTTCTTTCCTCTCTTCCATAAAAACTTTGCAGCGATTCAGCACATTCCGAATTTCCCGCAGAACTCCGCGATGCCGCAAACATGCCCGCAGGCGGTCAATTTACGTCATAAACCGATATGTGCTGAGCAGATACAAAAAAAGCACAATGACGCCTCTTTCCTGCGCCATTGCCTTTCATAGCTCTGCAAAAAGACATTTGTCTTTGTCAAAAAGACAAACCGTATTGTAATGGGTCAAACGCTTTATGTCAATAAAGGACTACCACACAAAAGTGACCGGATGTCCGGCGGAAGCTCCGAGACAATCCGGATGTTCTCTCCGGTAAACGGCTGCCTGCATTCCACGGACACCGCGTGAAGAAGCGCTCTTCGGCTCCCTCCGGCGTCTTCGTCCGGCATGGATTTGACATGAAGAAGATTTTCGATTGCCCCCGCGTCTTTCCCGTAAAGGGTATCTCCGCACACAGGATGTCCGATGCCCGCCATATGCACCCGGATCTGGTGGGTTCTTCCGGTCTCGATGTGAAACCGCACAAGAGAGGTTTCCTGATGCTCCTCCAGGACCTCATAGTGCGTGACCGCCCGCATCCCGTGCTCACAGGTCCGCATCATCATCAGAACTCCGGGCACCTTCTCCATGTCCCGGTCGATGACGCCGCTCTTTTCTTCCTCCCGGAACACACCTTCGCAGACCGCGAGGTAGGTGCGGATGAACGTGCCTTCCCGGCGCTGCCTCTGGAGTCTTGCGGCCGCCGCCCGGCTTCTTGCAAAAACGAGAACGCCGGAGGTCTCTTTGTCCAGCCGTCCGATGATCCGGAGGCCAGAGGCATCCTGCAGATACCAGGTCAGGTGATTTGCGATCGTGTCCATGTAGTGGCCGGGGCAGGGATGCACGACCTCTCCTGCCGCCTTGTCCACTGCAATCAGGTCCTCGTCCTCGTAGAGAATCCGGATGCGTCCCGGGGTCGCAATGAGTTTTCCCGCGTCCCGTTCCTCCGGGAGGCGGACGCGGAGGGTCTGTCCCGGGAGAATCCTCTCGGACACATGCACGAGCCTCCCGTCACAGGTGATTCCGTCCTCCAGAAACTTCGCCGCGCTGATTTCATGCCCCGTCACGCGGACGCAGTTCTTCAATATTAAATTGACAAGCCCCCCGGCCGTCCACTCCAGGTCCTCCTGCCGCAGGGTGTAAGACAGAATTTTATCCATGCTCTACTTCTTTTCCTGTCCGGCCGATGAATCCGCGCACGCATTTTCCGGCAGCATCTTCTCCCGGATCTGATCCGGCACCCGGATCAGTCCGAACTTCCAGAGAAGCGGATAGACGTAGGAGATTCCCCGGATATCCCCGAGAGCCTTGGGTCGTCCGATCTCTTCCCCCGTCATCTCCCTTGCCTTCCGGTAGGCGAGCCGCACCGATCCCCAGGAAAGGGATTTCGACTGCGCCCTCCGGTTGATCCAGAGCTCCCTTGTCGGCAAACCGTTTCGTCCGGTTTTCAGCGCATAGGCAAACGGAAGGCCGGACGCCGTGTAAAACGGATATCCTTCAAAAGCCACAATGCACGCCCACAGGTTGTCCTCGCAGGGCTCCCGCCGGAGCTTTTCCAGAGCCTCCCGGCGCTTCCTTTTCTTCCACTCCGGAATGCTCCCGCTCTCTTCTTTCTCCGCTTCGTTCACCCTGTTTTCCCTCTCCCCATCTGATTCCCCGGTCGAAGTTTTTTCCCGCTCCTCATTCGGTTCTTTCCACGCAGATTTCTCCGGGAAACTTCCGTCCCGTTCCTTATCTTCCTTTTCTTCTTCCCTGTCCTGCTGCGCCTCCAGCTTCATCCTGCGCCTTCTTTCCTTCGTGCTTTCTTCAATAAATCCGGTACTCTCCGGAGAGCGCAAGGAACGCGAATAAATACAGGAAATTGTCATAATACCGCCGGTCTCCGGTGCGAAGCGGCGTATTCCAGAACCGCTCCAGCCAGTATTTCGCGCAGGCTGCCGTCTCTTCGTCGTCCGAATGAAGCGTCACGGCGCTTCCTTCCGCAATCGTTGCGAGAAGTCCCACAGGATGCAGCGCCTTTCCTTCCACCACGCGGCCATCCTTTTCGTAAATTCCAAACTCCGGCTCCGTTTCCTCTCCGGCCGTCTTCCTCTCGCCAGCCGCACCGCTCTCCCGGATGGAAGGGCTCTTTTCCGCCTCTTCTTCATGGGTCCGGAAGAACTTCTGATAAGCCGCGAGCTCGTTTTCCTTCCACGCATCCGCGCCGAACCACAGCGCATCCAGACTGATGTTCCCTGCCGTCCGATAGGCATCGGAGTAGAACCAGTCATGGCGGTACGGATTCCCGCCGTCAATCTCCGCCTGCGTCCGAAGATGCGGCGTTCCGTCGAATTCCGCATACTCCGCGCACAGACCGGTGTCCGGATCGCAGGCCTTCTTCAGATATTCCCGGCTCTTCTGCGCCGCCTCGTGCCAGAACGGACGGTTGTCCTCATCCCACAGGGCAAACAGCTCATAGAAATGCGGCAGATGATAGGAAGGGTCCGTAAACGGGCATCCCGGAACGAACAGAATCAGATGATTTTCCCGGTTCCACATGGCCCGGTTCTCCGGTGCGCCGTGCCAGATGCAGGCCTGCAGAATTTTCCCTGCCCAGGCGCTGTACGCCTGGATTCCTTCCCCGTCGCCCCAGCGGTGAGACGCGAGAAACAGGGCCATGGCGAAATATTCCTCCCCGTCCGGCGCGGGACCCGTGGAATTCTTCGTTCCGTCCGGCTGGCAGGACCAGGCAAAGTATCCGGCGTTCTCCCCTTCTTCCATATACATATACGTGACCGCCCACTTCCAGATGCGGTCAAACTCTTCCTTGTGATTCAGCTGCACGCAGGCCATCATGCCGTAGGACATTCCTTCCGTCCGCGCGTCATGGTTGCCGGTGTCCTCGATGTAACCCATGTCATCGCCTACGGGATGATAGATGCGCTCCTCTTCGCTTCCGTAAAACATGGTCTGCCAGATCGTTTCGAGTTTCTCCCTGCTCTCCCCGGTCTCTGCAAGCCCTGCTGCCGCAAAGACATCCTCATACGGAACGCCGCCACACGTCTCCGTCACCTTTTTCGGCTCATGGACCTTCCGGATATCAAAAAGAAGATTGGCAAGCTCCCCTTCTTTTTTCGCCACATAGTGAAGGCAGGTGTCATCGAATTGTTCGAACACCAGCCCCTCCGTCCGGCACGAAAGGAGCTGGCCGCAGCGCCCGATCATCTCCGGAATCAGTCCCTTCGGAGCCGCATCGATCGGGTGAGACAAAAGAAGGGAGTCCCACTCGCTCTCGCGCTTTTGCAGCTGCACGAGGCTCTCCCGGAACCGCTCCACCGTAAGTCCGGACTCGAAATGAAGATATGTGATCCAGTGGCAGGCATCGCCCGTAAGGAGCAGGCGGTCCGGCCGGATCAGCATGGCCATGGTCATCGGCGTGTGTCCTGGGCAGCAGATCGCCTCCACCTCCACACCGCCTCCGAGGTCAAACACCTGACCGTCCGAAAGGTCCCGCATGCGGATGTCCCGGATCCGCGTCACCGCATCCGGATCCCCGGAAAATCCGTGATCTTCGGCAAGGCCTTCTCCCTTTGCCTCCGTATAATGAATAGCGGTCGGAATCCGCTCTTCCTCATTCAGGTACACTTCGTCGAAGCGGTACATTCCGCCGCAGTGGTCATAATGCCCGTGCGTCAGCGCCACCGTGACTGGAAGGTCCGTGAGCGTTTCCACATACGCCGCAATGTTCCCGACTCCGCACCCCGTATCGATCAGAAGGGCCCGGTCCCGTCCCTCCACGAGATACATGAATTCCTGAATGATCCCGCGGATTCTCGTAATGTGCTCCGAAACTCTCTCCGAGGTAAAATATTTCGTCTGTTTTCCCGTCTCTTCTGCCATACCGTTTCTTCCTCCCGTTATCATTTTTCTTGCACTGCAGATTTCTTCTGTTCTTTTGCAGGATTTTTGCAGGATCTTTCACGCCGTCACCGGTTCTGTCCGAACCCGCCGCCTGTCAGTCCAAAAGGAAATCCGCCATGACCGCGTTGCTGACATCGATTCCCGCATCGGTAAGAAAGACTCTGCCCTCTTTCCTCTCCAGCATTCCCAGCTTCTGATAGCGTTTCAGCACCGGGCCGTAGACGCTCTCCATGCTCCTTCCAAAGAGCCTTTCGAATTCTCCTTCCGAGACGCCCCGCATTCTCCGAAGGCCGAGGAACATGAATTCCGCCATCCGATCCTTTTCATCAAGAGTCTCTTCCTCTTCATACAGGCTCTCCGGAAGCTTCTGCCGGAATCCGTCCGGTTCCGGAGCTTCTGCTCCGTTTCCCATGTGTTCGGTTTCCTGTCCCTGTACCACATTTTCCACGCATGCGGTTCCCGGTCTCTGTGCTCTGTTTCCCGTGCGTGCGTTTTCCTGTCTCTGCACTTCGTTTCCCGCGCGTGCCGGTTCCTGCCCCTGTGCCCCGTTTCGGTCCTCCAGAAGCTCCAGATACCTGACAAGGCTTCCCGTGTGGCTCCATCTGCGGTTTCCGTAATAAGAAGCCGCTCCGATTCCGAAGCCCAGATACGGATGGCCGGTCCAATAGCCGCTGTTATGCCGGCTCTCGAACCCATCCTTCGCGTAGTTGGAAATCTCATAGCGGTGATATCCGTGCTGCGCAAGGAAGGTTTTCGTGTCGTGATACATCTTCCGGTCGAGTTCCTCCTCCGGAAGAGGCGGAAGCTTTCCCGCGTCCGCTTCTTCCTTCAGCGGCGTTCCATCCTCCAGAATCAGGCTGTAGGCGGAAATGTGCTCCGGAGAGAGGCGGACCGCCTCCCGCAGCGACTCCATCCACTGCACGCCGCTTTGTCCCGGCAGCGCCGAGATGAGGTCCAGGCTGATATTCTCAAACCCTGCCGCCCGCGCATCCAGGAAGCACGCCCTCGCCTCTTCCGCGGTATGAATCCGTCCGAGGAGGCGCAGCTCTTCTTCACGGAAGGACTGCACACCGATGGACAGGCGGTTCACCCCCGCCCTCCGGAATTCGGCAAGCTTCTTCCGGTCCACCGTCCCCGGATTGCACTCCATGGTGATCTCCGCGTCCGGAAGAATCCGGAAATTCTCTCTGAGAACTTCCATCAGGTGTCCCAGCTCTTCCCCGCTCATCAGGGAAGGCGTTCCACCGCCGAGGAACACCGTGTCCACGCACAGAGGCTTCCCTTCTGCTGCACCGGATCCGACAACTGGTGTCGGCCCTCCGGAAATGTTCCGGAATCCTTCATCTTCTGCAGCAGATTTTTTCCGGCCATAATCTTTTATTCTTTCTGTCAGGTTGTCTGCCCGGACAAAATTTTTTCTTTGGAGGAGCTCCGCGCTCAGGGCCGCTTCGCGCTCCAGGGCGCGAAGATACCTCTCCCGCACTCCCTCGTCCGCAGGACCCGAGAGAAAATCACAGTACCGGCACTTCCGCACACAGAACGGGAAGTGCAGATATAAGCTGACAGGACTGCCGGCGCTTCCACCGGCGGTCCTGTCCGTTTCGTTCCATTTCATCATTTTCGCAAACCCGTTTCCCCTAAGGGCGCTCCGCGCTCCTTTCCGGCTCCTGCGCAGGCGCTTCGGGAGCTTTTCCTACTGGTTATCGCCGAGCTTTAAGACATTCATGAAGGCATCCTTCGGAATCTCCACGTTGCCGACCGTCTGCATCCGCTTCTTTCCTTCCTTCTGTTTCTCCAGAAGCTTCTTCTTACGCGTGATGTCACCGCCGTAGCACTTGGCGAGAACGTCCTTCCGGTAAGCGCGGACCGTCTCTCTTGCGATGATCCTGCCGCCGACTGCCGCCTGGATCGGCACCTCGAACATCTGACGCGGAATTTCATCCTTCAGCTTCTCGCACATTCTCCGGCCGCGCTCATACGCCCCGTCCTCATGGACGATAAACGACAGTGCGTCCACCGGCTCCTTGTTGACGAGGATATCGAGCTTGACCAGCTTCGATGGAACGTATCCCTTCAGCTCATAGTCAAAAGAAGCATAGCCTCTGGACCTCGACTTCAGCGCGTCGAAAAAGTCATAGATGATCTCGTTCAGCGGGAGCTCATATTTCAGCACGGCTCTTGTCTTCTCAATGTAGTCCGTGGACAGATAGACGCCGCACCGTTCCTGACACAGCTGCATGATGGCGCCCAGATACTCCGTGGTCACCATAATTTCCGCCGAGACAATCGGCTCCTCCATATGCTCAATCTCCGAGGGATCCGGAAGATTCGCGGGATTCGTCAGGGAAATCATCGTGCCGTCCGTCTTGTAGACATGGTACACAACGCCGGGTGCGGTCGATATGATGTCGAGATCATATTCCCGCTCCAGCCGCTCCAGAACAACCTCCATGTGAAGGAGTCCCAGGAACCCGCAGCGGAAACCAAAGCCCAGCGCCAGTGAGGTCTCCGGCTCATAGGAAAGGCTCGCATCGGAGAGCTGGAACTTCTCCAGCGCATCCTTCAGATCCGGGTACTTCGACGTATCCTGCGGATAAAGTCCCGCAAAAACCATGGACTGTGCCTTTTTATAGCCGGGAAGCGCCTCTTTGCACGGGTTTTCCGCTCCCGTTACCGTATCGCCGACCCGCGCATCGCGGATATTTTTGATGGACGCGGTAAAATAGCCGACCATTCCCGCCGAGAGCTCGTTGCAGGGAATGAACTGCCCGGGGCCGAAATATCCGACCTCCACGACCTCTTCCACCGCGCCGGTCGCCATGAATTTCACCTTCGTTCCTTTTTTGATCACGCCGTCCCGCACGCGGATGAACACGATGACGCCGCGGTAGGAATCATAGAGGGAATCGAAGATCAGAGCCTTCAGCGGAGCATCCGCATCGCCGGTCGGCGCGGGAATTTTCTTCACCACGTCCTCCAGCACTTCCTTGATATTCAGGCCGTTCTTCGCCGAAATCTCCGGCGCATCCAGCGCCTCGATGCCGATGACGTCCTCGATTTCCTGCTTCACCTCTTCCGGCCGTGCACTCGGCAGATCCACCTTGTTGATGACCGGGAACACGTCCAGATTGTGCTCCATCGCCAGATACACGTTCGCCAGGGTCTGCGCCTGGATACCCTGCGTGGCATCCACGACCAGAATGGCACCGTCGCAGGCCGCAAGAGAGCGCGATACCTCATAGTTGAAGTCCACGTGTCCGGGCGTGTCGATCAGGTTGAAGGTATACTCCTGCCCGTCATCCGCGTGATAAATCAGACGGACCGCCTGGGATTTGATGGTGATGCCGCGCTCCCGTTCCACGTCAATGTTATCCAGAACCTGCTCCTTCATCTCGCGCTCGGTCAGGACACCGGTCATCTCGATCATCCGGTCCGCCAGTGTGGATTTGCCGTGATCAATGTGCGCCACAATGCAGAAATTGCGGATTCTCTTCTGTGCTTCTCTGGAATTGTCTACTGTCTGCTCCATTTTTATACCCCGCTGAGGCAAAAAACGCGAAGGCGTTTTTGCCGAATGCGGCAGCCGGTGCGTCAGCACCGATGCTGCAGTTTGAAAGTGACATATCGATGTCACTTTCAAACTTCTACCTTACTGACTTACTGAAATTCTCTGCGAAAGGAGCGCGGCGCATTCCAGTGCCCGCTCCGGATAAAATATCTGTCATCTGCCACCTGCACAGGTCAATGCGCGGCGCGTTCCGGATAGAATAAAATCACGACCTCCGTCAGGTCAAAGTTTCGAAAGTCTCTCTCCGCCCTACACACAGGCAAGAAGGGCATTTATTTCCTCTCCGGTCAGCCTCCGGTACTCTCCGGGCGCAAGTGCGCTGTCCAGGGAAAGCGGTCCGAACGAAATCCGTCGAAGATAGCTCACCTCCCGGCCCTCCCCGAGTGCCGCCACCATCTTCTTGATCTGGTGAAATTTGCCCTCGCGGATGGTGACCAGTGCTTCCTTCGGATCTCCGAAGGGCGCGATCTCCATCCTCGCGGGAAGTGCCGTCAGGGTCTCGTCATAGCGGATGCCCTCCGCAAATCTTGCGGCGTTCTCCTTTGTGAAGGCGCTCCCTTCCGTCCGCACGAGATACGTCTTGTCCACATGAAATTTCGGGGCGAGAAGGCGGTGCGCCGTCTCTCCGTCGTTCGTGATCAGGAGAAGCCCCTCTGTGTCCTTGTCAAGACGCCCCACCGGGAACAGGTCTGTCCTCTTTCTCTCCGAAATGAGATCCAGCACGGTCTTCTGCTTCCGGTCCTCACTGGCAGACAGAACGCCCGCCGGTTTGTTCATCATGTACCAGACAAGCGGCTCATACTGCCAGCTCTCCCCCTGATAAAAGATCTCGGGAAAGCCGTCCAGAAGAAAACCGGGATCGAAAATCGTTTCTTCTCCGATCCTGGCACCGTTTTTCCGGAGATTCTTCCGGATTTCACTCCTGGTCCCGGCGCCCATGTCCGCAAGATATTTGTCAAGTCTCATTTTTCTACCCCACTGAGGCAAAACTCGCGAAGGCGATTTTGCCGAATGTGGCAGCCGGTGCGTCAGCACCGATGCTGCAGTTTGAAAGTGACATATCAATGTCACTTTCAAACTTTATACCTCGCTGAGGTAAAATCGTCGGATGCGATTTTGCCAAATGCGGCATTTTCGGCGGATCAGATCTTATGCTTTGCCATCCACTCCGCGGGGATCTTGCTCTCAAAGCGGTCCTTCGAGGTTTCGGAAGGGACCTCCGTTGAATATTTCCCGTCGAAGCACGCCGCGCAGAAGCGGTGTTCGCCGTCATTGCCGCCCGCAAGCTTCAGTGCGTTCTCCACAGAAAGATATCCAAGAGAATCCGCACCGATGATCTTCGCGATCTCGTCCACCGTGTGATGGCAGGCGATCAGATTCTCTCTGGAATCAATGTCGGTTCCGTAGTAGCAGGGATTCAGGAACGGCGGCGCGGAAACGCGGAAGTGCACCTCCTTCGCTCCTGCCTCGCGCACGAGACGGACAATTCTCGCCGAGGTCGTGCCGCGGACCACCGAATCGTCAATCAGGACCACCCGCTTACCGCGGATCGTCTCCGCAATCGGATTCAGCTTGATCTTCACCAGATCCTCCCGGGCCGCCTGTCCGGGGGAGATGAAAGTTCTTCCGATGTACTTGTTTTTCAGAAGTCCGATGCCGTACGGGATGCCGGACTGTCTCGCGTAGCCGAGCGCCGCGTCCAGTCCCGAGTCCGGAACACCGATGACAACATCGGCCTGCACCGGATGCTCCAGCGCAAGGAACGCACCGGCACGGATTCTGGCCTCATGGACCGAAGCTCCGTCGATCACGGAGTCCGGTCTTGCAAAATAAATATACTCAAACACGCACATGGACGGCTGTACCTTGCCCACGTGATCCTCGATCGAACGCAGGCCATTCTGGTCACAGACCATGATCTCACCCGGCTTCAGATCGCGGACGAGCTTCGCTCCGACGGCATCCAGCGCACAGGACTCCGACGCAAATACAACGCAGCCGTCCTTCGTGGTTCCGTAGCAGAGCGGACGGAATCCGTGCGGATCCCGGACTGCGATCAGCTTCGTCGGCGACATCACGACCAGCGAAAACGCTCCGTGGATCTTGTCAATCGTCCGGTTGACCGCCTCCTCAATGGAGGAGCAGTGCAGCCGCTCTCTTGTGATTAAATAGGAAATAACCTCAGTATCCGTTGTGGAATGGAAGATGCAGCCGTCGTTCTCAAGCTGCGCGCGAAGTTCATAGGAATTGACCAGATTTCCGTTGTGACAGAGGGCCATGCTGCCCTTGATATGACGGACGACCACCGGCTGTGCATTGCTGCGGTTGGAAACGCCGCTCGTCGAGTACCGGACGTGACCGACCGCAATCTGTCCCTCTCCCAGCGCCTGAAGGTCCTCTGCGTGAAACACCTCATGCACAAGGCCGAGATCCTTGTGATAGCGGAACACCCCGTCCTCATTTACCGCGATTCCGGCTGCTTCCTGACCGCGATGCTGCAGGGCGAACAATCCGTAATACGCCAGCATGGGCAGGTTCTGCTTCTTCGGTGACCAGATCCCGAACACGCCGCACTCTTCCCCAATTTTCTTCATAATAGGCAGTCTCTCCTCTCCGCCGCAGTTCCTGCGGCGTACACAACGCAAATTCCGAACCATTTTCATAATCGCAACGCTTCCGCGCATCCCGAATTTCCTGCGGAAACCGGCAGATGCCGAACCATTGCAAATGATCCTGATTTTTCAGACCACGAAGTGAAATATATCATATTAAAGTTACGCTTGACTAGCCTTCTTTTCGGGGATTGGCATAATGACTAATCCCATCCGACGACTGCGAGGGCGGTCCCTTCCCGGACCGTCACGCTGGCTTTTCTTTCCGCTTCAATTTCATTGGAACACCCGATCGGGAAATCGTTGGTCAGCGTATAATCTTCAATCTCATACTTCATTCCCCGCTCCGTGACGCCCTTCACCACGGGATCCACGGCAAACAGGGAGAACCTTCCGGCAAAGCCTTCATGAAATTCCTTTGTCTCATTCCGGATGAGGAACAGCATCTGATTCGTGTCCATAAGATACCCCTGTCCGCCCTTGTTCTTGATGAAATTCAGAACCTGCAGGTTCGCAATGGTATGTGCAATTCTCGCACCGCCGAGAGCTCCGTACAGATCGAAGCGAAGGTACCCGCGCTCCAGCCCGAAGCGGACAGCTGCCATGGTATCCGTGTCGTTTTTCTCCACAGGGAGAACCACAATCCGCGACGGGTCCTCCTGGCGGATTTCCTCCAGGACCCGCCTCCCTTCCGGAAGAAGCGAGTCATAATCTCCCAGACAGTAGTCCGGGAGGACCCCCATCTGCGTCAGGTAGGTCAGTCCGTTGTCCACGGCGATGATGCAGTCGCCTTCCTCTTTTCGAAGATCCATGGGCGTAAAATCGCCTGCACAGACCAGAATGCATTTTTTCATCGTGTTATAATCTCCTCGTTGCTGTAACTTCCTATTCTGTTTTCTGTACCTGAATACCGGGAGGGAACGATTTTGCCCGCAAAGCATCCCGTCCGGCCGGAGGAGCGCAGAGACTTTCCTCTGACTCTTCCGGACGGCACGCATACATTCATTCATTATACACTGTTCCGGAGCAGCCGCCGCAGATCCTGCGCACTGATCGTCCGTGAGGACGCTTCTCTCGAAGTCCGCGTGCCGCTCCGCTTCCACGAAGAAGACCTGCAGCGGTTCCTGCAGACGCACACGGCGTGGATCCTCTCCCACATGGCCTCCCAGAAAGAGCGCCGTGACCGGAAAGAGGCACAGTCGCACCATTTCTCCGAAGAGGAACGGCTTCAGCTTCGGAAAAATTCCACAAAAAAAATGCGGCCTCTTCTTCTGGACCGCATTCATTATTACGAACCGATGCTCCCCGCTTCGCACTGCCCCATCACCCGCGTTTCCATCCGCGCGCAGAAGACGCGCTGGGGGAGCTGCTCTTCCCGCGGCACGCTCTCCTTCAACTGGAAGCTGTACCTGGCTCCCGCGCAGTGCCTCGACTACGTGGTCGTGCATGAGCTCTGCCATCTGGTGCACATGGACCACAGCCCCGCCTTCTGGGCAGAAGTGGAACGGATCATGCC
This sequence comes from bacterium, assembly GCA_963655255.1. GTDB lineage: Bacteria > Bacillota > Clostridia > Lachnospirales > Lachnospiraceae > CAG-791. The sequence goes on along the minus strand of CAVKEB010000008.1, from coordinate 6,657 downwards.
GGATTACCGCGTCTGGAAGAAGTGGCTCCGGGACAACGGCGATACGCTCGGAACATAATCGCAGACCACATCATTACCGGGCACATCGTCACAAATCGCTCATGACAAAATCGGCGGTGCGCATGTCATGTTCCGTTCGTCCTTCGTCAGGTTCCTCCGTTCGCGTGTTCTTCCCGCGGGGTTCTGGCCTTTTTCTCCGGCTTTGTCGTAAAACCGTGCTCCTGATCGAGAAAACGCTCCACAATAAAGCGCGGACGATGCTTCGTCTCCATGTAAATTTTCCCGATGTACTCCCCGATGACGCCGAGGGACAAAAGGATCAGACCCCCGATGGCCCAGACAGAGACATTGAGGAACGTCCATCCCGCCACCGTCGCGCCCATGGCGTGCCGCACCAGCGAATAAATCAGAATCGCCAGGCTGAACAGGAAGATGACAACGCCGAGCGTCGTGATCATCCGGATCGGCTCAATCGAGAGCGACGTGATGCCGTCCATGGCAAAAGAGATCATCTTCTTCAGCGGGTATTTGCTCTCACCGGCGAACCGCTCCGCCCGCTCATAGTAGACCACGTCGCTGGGATATCCGACGAGCGGCACCATCCCGCGGAGGAACAGATTGACCTCGCCGAACTGGGCCAGTCCGTCCAGTGCCCGCCTGCTCATCAGCCGGTAGTCCGCATGGTTATAGACCACCTTCGCGCCGAACCGGTCCATGATCTTGTAGAAGCCTTCCGCTGTCGTCCGCTTGAACCACGTATCGGTCTTACGCGCGCTGCGGACTCCGTACACGACGTCGCATCCCTCGTAATACTTGTCGATCATGGCGTCGCAGGCCTCAATGTCGTCCTGCAGATCCGCATCCATGGAAATCACCATGTCCGCATACTGCCGCACCGTCATCAGGCCCGCAAGGAGCGCATTCTGATGGCCGCGGTTCCTGGAGAGATTGATCCCGGAAAACAGGGGATCCTCTTCGTGGAGCTTCGTAATGATGGACCAGGTCCTGTCCTTCGATCCGTCATTGACGAAGCAGACGCGGCTTTCCCTGCTGATCTTTCCTTCTCCGATCAGCTTCGTCATTTTCACCTTCAGGCGCTTCGATGTCTCCGGCAGCACCTCTTCCTCGTTGTAGCAGGGGATTACATAGTACAGGATGTCAGCCATTTTCCGAATGATCCTCCAGGCAGATCTTTCTGCTGATGAAGTTGTACACCATCACGACACCGGTTGCGAAGCACTTGAACAGCGTCTCCGCCAGTCCCGTTCCCATCGCGTTGTGAAGCCAGGTCCACTTCTCATACACGAAATCCATGCCGATGTACAGCACAATCTCGTTGATGATCAGGCCGATGACGCTGAGGATGAAGAAAATCAGGAATTCCCGCTTCTTCGACATGTCGTCGCGGCGCTTGAACACGTACTTGAAGCTCAGAATATAATTCACCACCATCGAGATGATGAAGCTGAAAAACTGTGAGATCAGGTAATACCAGGAGCAGTACTGGTCAAAGGAGACCGCGCGGAACACGATATTGAGGATGGTGTACACGCCAAAATCGATAAAAAAGCAGATCACTCCCACAACACCGAACTTCGCGATCTGAGCCATTAGTTTCTTCATAATCTCTGTCCTTTTCCTTCCGTTTCTCTGCAGCTGCATGTTTTCATAAGCGGCATGGAAACTTTTTCTTCCGTTTCCCTGCAGTCACGTGTTTTCACAAGCGGCGCGGAAACACATCTGAAACACTCAGTCAGGCGCCGTCCCGCCGATCTTCTCCAGGAGAAGCTTCATTGCCTCCGCACACGCCTGCTCGCGGATTTCATTCCGGTTCCCCGCAAGCAGGAACTTGCGTCCCACAGCCTTTCCGTCAATGCAGACGCCGATGTAAACCAGTCCCACCGGCTTTCCTTCCGCCGCATCGGGACCGGCGTTTCCCGTCACCGAAACTGCGACGTCCGTTCCCGTCTGCCTGGCCGCGCCGAGCGCCATCTGCTTCGCCGTCTTCTTGGCAATGGCTCCGTTCTCCCGGAGGACCTTGCGCGGAACGCCCAGCATTTTATGCTTCTCCTCCGTGGCGTAGGTGACAAAACCGCCCGCATAGACGGAAGAGACGCCCGGCACAGACGTAATCTTCTGTGCCAGCATTCCGCCGGTACAGGATTCCGCTGTGGAGAGCGTCATATTTTTCTGCATCAGGAGACGAACGAGCGAAACCTCCAGGGGTTCCGCGGTCTCCGGAATGAGATTCTTCTCTTCAGTCTGCATCTTTCAGAACATCCTTGTTCTTTTTCACATAATCAATCAGGGAAACGATCGTCAGAATCGTTGCGATCCACATAATCACATCGGTGAGAAGCTGCAGCGCCGGAATGTTCGCGATCATCAGGATGACCATGATCATCTGGAACGTCGTCTTGAACTTTCCCCAGTAGCTGGCCGCAATGACCGTCCCCTTCTCCGCCGCGATCAGCCGGAAGCCCGAAATGGCGAATTCTCTTGCCACGATGATGCAGACCACCCATGCCGGAATCCTGCCCAGCGCAATCAGACAGATCATGCCGGAGCAGACAAGAAGCTTGTCCGCCAGAGGATCCATGAACTTGCCGAAATTGGTGACCAGATTGTACTTGCGCGCAATCTTGCCGTCCGCGAGGTCCGTAAGGCTCGCGACGACGAAAATCACCAGTGCGATCCAGTCGCTTGCCGCACCGAAGGGCTGTGCCAGCAGGACCGCCACGAAGAACGGCACCAGAATCATTCGCATCATTGTCAGTTTATTCGGCAGATTCATCAACGATCTCTCCCATCAAGTCATAATCCTGCGAGCCTGTGACCCTTGCGCGCACGAACGTGCCGCTCATCAGGTCCCGCGTTGTTTCCACGAAAATATTGCTGTCCACATCCGGGGCATCCATGTACGTCCGCCCGACATAGACGTAGCCGTTCTCCGAAAGGTCATCCGCAAGACGGCCCTCGATCAGAACATCCAGTTCTCTTCCTTCCTGCTCTTTCTCATGACGGAACGCAATCTCCTGCTGCGCGAGCATGAGCTCCTTCTGCCGTCTCTTCTTCGTGGAAGGATGAACCTGATCCGTGAACTTTGCAGCCGGAGTTCCCTCTTCCCTGGAATACGTATAGACGCCCAGACGGTCGAACTGCATTTTTCTCACAAAATCAAGGAGCTCCCGGTGGTCGTCTTCCGTCTCTCCGGGGAAGCCCGTGATCAGTGTGGTCCGAAGGCAGATGCCCGGAACGCGTCTGCGGAGCTTCTCCACCATTTCTTCCAGCTCCTTCCGGTTCGTCCGGCGTCCCATTTTCTTCAGGATCCGGTCCGAGGCGTGCTGAATCGGCATGTCCAGATACGGCACGACCTTGCCGCCCGCCGCCAGCACATCGATCAGCTCATCGGTGATCTCCTCCGGATAGCAGTACAGCACGCGGATCCACCGGATGCCGCTTACCAGGCAGAGCCTTCTTAGCAGCTCCGGCAGCATCTTCTTCCCGTACAGATCCACGCCGTAGAGCGTTGTCTCCTGCGCGACCAGAATCAGCTCCTTCGCTCCCTGCGCCGCAAGACTTCGCGCGTCCTCCAGGATCTGCTCCATCGGAACGCTCCGATAATGTCCGCGGATGGCGGGAATCGCGCAGTAGGTGCAGCACTTGTTGCAGCCCTCCGCGATCTTCAGATATCCGACAAAGCTTCCGAAGGTCAGGACCTGTCTCGACGCGGACGGAACCAGATCCGGATTCGCGACAACCGCCTTTTCCGGCTTCTCGCCTCCGGAGAGCTTTAAGAGGACCTCCCCGATGGAATCCTCCGCCGTTGTTCCGATCACCGCGTCCACCTCGGGGATCAACTTCAGAATTTCATCCTGATAGCGCTGCGCAAGGCATCCCGTGACGATGAGATACTTCAGGTTTCCCGTCTCCTTGAGCCGGGCGATTTCAAGGATCTCATCGATGCTCTCCTGCTTTGCCGAGTCAATGAACGCGCAGGTATTCACCACGGCCGCCTCGGCCTGCTCTTCCTCTTCGGTAAACGAACAAATGCCGCCATCCTCGAGAATGCCGGCCATTTTCCGTGTATCTACTGTATTCTTATCGCAGCCAAGCGATACAAAAAGTGTCTTCACGGATCAGTTCTCTTCGCTTTCAGACTCTTCCTGAGACTCCTGCGCAGACGCTTCCTCCGAAGCCTCCTCGCTCTCGCGGAGCGCCTCTTCCGTCAGGCTGTTCTCCAGGGCTCTTGCCGCCGCAAGATCGGCCTCCTCGTAGCCGAGGACCTCTTCCTCATCCTGCGGAAGGATCTTCAGCTTCTCCTGCTCCAGCTCCTCGACCGCAATCGACAGAGGCTTTTTGCCCGCTACGTTGTCAACCATGGGCGCATCGCCGTCTACGATCTGTCTGGCTCTCTTGGCGGTTGCCATCACGATGGAATAGCGGCTGTTGATGACCGGCGTTTCGCCCTCTTCCACGCCCTTGTTTACCACGTTCATAAGGTCTACATAAGAAGGATGAATCATATTGATGTGTTCCTTTCCAGGCTGCCCCTGCAGCCACAATCACATTCCAGTTCTTGGTTTTCCTGCTTCTTTCGGTAAAAAGAAGTCACCTCGGCATACGCCGACAAATCAGTATACCATTACTCGGCGCCTGCCGCCAGTTTTTTCAGTTCTTCCGAAATCTCAGCGATCATCTCGGTCTGGCGTCTTGGCGCATTCTTGGCTTCCTGAATGGTCCGGTGCACGAGTTCCACGGCTTCCTCCAGATCATCATTGACGATCAGATAGTCGTACCAGGCCATCTCGCCCGCCTCCTCGGCCGCCCGCTGCATTCTCTCGCGGATGACCTCCTCGCTCTCCGTTCCGCGGAAGGTCAGGCGGTGATGAAGTTCCCTGGCGGACGGGGGCGTCACGAACAGGAAAATCGCGTCCGGACATTTCTCCTTGATCTGCCGTGCTCCCTGCACCTCAATTTCCAGAATGACATCCTTCCCCGCCACGATGGAATCCTCCACGTACTGCCTCGGAGTGCCGTAGCAGTGATCCACGTATCCCGCGTGCTCGAGAAGCCCGTCCTCGGCCACCATCCGGTCAAACTCCTGCTGCGTGAGAAAATGATAATCCACGCCGTCCTTCTCTCCCGGACGGGGACTGCGCGTTGTCACCGACACCGAGAGCGCATACTCCGGATGCTTCTTCAAAAGCTCTTTCATGATGGTTCCCTTGCCCGCTCCGGAAAAACCGGAAATTACGGTCAGACTTCCCTTCTTCGTCATCACTGCTCCTCCTGTGCCGCCCGGGCACTTGTATCAAGATTCATATGTCAGTCCCCATCGCCAAGACGCTTCGGGCCCTGGCCGCATGTGGAGCACAGGAGCCGATTGGTCTGCAAGCAGTCCACCGGCTCCTGCACTCCACATGTGCTGACTTATTCCAGGTTCTGTATCTGTTCGCGGATTTTCTCGATTTCCGTCTTTAATCCGATGGCCAGATCCGCCGACTCCGCGTTGTCCGTCTTGGAGAGGATGGTGTTCGCCTCCCGGTTCAGCTCCTGTGCAAGGAAGTCGAGCTTACGCCCTACGCTTTCATTGGTTTTCAGGAGTTCCTCCCGCACCGACCGGATATGACTCTCCAGCCGTACCATCTCCTCGTCCACACAGACCTTGTCCGCATAGAGAGCCGCCTCCTGCAGGATCCGCGTCTCATCAATCTGTGTATCCTGCAGAATCTCCTGCATTCTCGTATACAGGCCGGTTCGGTACTTCTCCAGAATCACCGGCGCGTTCGCACGGATCTTCTCCACGCCCTCCTGAAGACCGTCCAGCTTGTGCAGAAGATCCTCCGTAATAAAGGCGCCTTCCCGCTTTCTTGCCTCCACGAACTGCTCCGCAGCCTTCTGCACGCACAAAAGAAGCGGCTCCAAGAGCTCTGCATTCTCCTCGTCCTCTTCTTCCAGCGTCAGAACCTCCGGATACTGGGACAGACGTTCTGCCGACAGATTCACCGGCAGACCGTAGTCCTTCGAAATTGCCCGGATGCTCTCCAGATATTCCCCTGCGAGCGCACGGTTGTAATGCACTCTGGACGCAGACTCCTCCTGATTCTCATAGCTGATGTAGACGTCCACCTTGCCGCGGAGAATCCTCTTCTTCAGTTCCTCACGAATCTTCGCCTCAAAGGGATTCAGCTGCTTCGGCAGCCGGATGTTCAGATCCAGATACCGGTTGTTGACGGATTTAATCTCCGTTGTAAATTTTCTTCCCCCGTCGGACACCTCTGCGCGCCCGTACCCTGTCATGCTGGTTGCCATGCCCGCCCCCTGTTCTGACATTGCGATTCTGCTGGTGTGCTGTTCAAAATATCGGTAATTTTATATGGAAAAATTTCCGATATTGTCGGCCAGAGCCCTAGACAGGAGAAGATACCTGATGGCATCTTCTTTGTTTGAAGTAAATTGCGAAGCAAGTCACTTCACATATCAGAGAAACCGCCTACGCAGATTTCTCCTTACGATTCTGGCCGTAGGGCAATCTGACGTAAATAAGCCCGCAAGCGGTCAATTTACGCAAGAATTGTCCTCCTCTGAACAGATATATAACTCAAACTTCCCACATCAAAAGTGGGTTTGTACCTTGAAAACTCAATAGTTTAA
>CAVKEB010000007.1:0-93168 GCA_963655255.1 bacterium | reverse complement strand
GATCTCCTGACTGGCTGCCAGGCGGTCTGTACCATCACAAAACATATATTAGGAGAAGAAGTGCTCTCCGGATTTAAGCAGCTGCTTGCGCGGTCCGGATATGATTATCTGCTCTGTCTGATGAAAGATTACAATTAAAATGATCAAAATTTAAGAGCAGGAGTAAATGTTCCACGTGGAACATTTGCTCCTGCTTTTCTTTACGATCATATCGAAAAATGCTACTATTAACTCGCTGTTCCATGTGAACGGCACGAAAACGGCAGTGAATTTCCGCAGGAAAATTCGAAATGTGTTGAATCGTTACCGGGATTCTGCGTATTTCAGTGCCGTGTGGAAGCAACAGAAAGTACAGATGGGGTATTATGGGTAAAATTATTTCAATTGCCAATCAGAAGGGCGGCGTGGGAAAGACAACGACGACCATCAATTTGTCGGCCGCACTGGCCGAAAAGGGGAAGAAAGTTCTGATCATTGACATCGACCCGCAGGGGAATACCTCCAGTGGATTCGGTGTGGATAAGAATGAGAAGGACAGCACAGTTTATGAGCTGATTCTCGGTTACAGTACCATCAATGAAGCCATCATTCATGACGTTGTTCCTGGAATTGATCTGATTCCTTCCAATGTCAACCTTGCCGGAGCGGAGATTGAGCTCATTGATAAGGTTCACAAAGAGGCAATCCTGAAGAGGGAACTCGATTTCGTTCGTGATGACTATGATTTCATTATGATTGACTGTCCGCCATCCCTGAATGTACTGACCGTGAATGCCATGGTAGCCTCAGACACCGTTCTGGTTCCGATTCAGTGTGAGTTTTATGCGTTGGAGGGATTGAGCCAGCTGATTCATACGATCAACCTGGTGAGAGAACGTCTGAACCGGAAGCTGAACATTGAGGGAATCGTTTTTACGATGTATGACTCGAGAACGAATTTGTCTCAGCAGGTCGTTGAGAACGTGAAGAGCCACGTATCGCAGCATGTCTATGAAACGATGATTCCAAGAAATGTACGGCTTGCGGAGGCTCCGAGTTACGGAGAGCCGATTACAATTTATGATCCGAGATCGGTAGGAGCGGAAGCGTACCGGAATCTTGCACAGGAGCTTCTGGACAATCAGTAAGTCAAAAAACGGTAGGACGAGGAACAGCAGGAGGGTGGCAGAGACGTGAAAAAACACAGAGGACTGGGCCGGGGCCTGGATGCACTGATCCCGAATACGGCGGAAGAGGAGAGAAGAGATACGGAGACCTCCTCAGAGAACGGAAAAGAAAAGACAAGTACGGAGAATCCGGCAAAGAAGAAAAGTACCGGCCGGACAGGAAAAAATGAGCCCGGAGAAGCCGTCGATACAGCGAACGGATCAGCCGCATATAATATAGAAGAAACAGCATCGGATCCGGCAGAAAGTTCCGGTGAGGATGAGCCGGCAAAGGAAGAAAACGGGATGGTGCGGATGGTTCGGATTTCCCTGGTGGAACCGGACCGGAATCAGCCGAGAAAGAATTTCGACAAGGAAAGACTTCAGGAACTTGCGGATTCCATCAGGACAAAGGGATTGCTGGAGCCGATCATCGTTCAGGACAAGAGCGGACACTATGAGATCATTGCGGGAGAGCGCCGCTGGCGCGCCTGCAGAATTGCAGAGCTGACGGAAATTCCAGTGATCGTTAAGAACTATGATGATCTGGAAAAGGTGGAAATCTCCCTGATTGAGAACATTCAGCGCGAGGATCTGAATCCGATTGAAGAGGCCAATGCCTACCGAAGGCTGATTGATGAATTCCATCTGAAACAGGATGAGCTTGCGGAGAGAGTTTCCAGAAACCGTACCTCCATTGCAAACTCCATGCGTCTTCTCAAGCTGTGCGAAAAGGTACAGGAAATGGTAACAGACGGACGGCTCTCCATGGGACACGCGAGAGCACTGATTCCAGTCGAGGATGAGGAGACACAGCTCGCACTCGCCGTGAAAATTGTGGAAGAACACCTCAGCGTCCGGGACGTGGAGAAACTGATCCGCAGTCTTCAGAGAAAAGGTCCCAGGAAGAAAGAAAAGGATCCGGCACTGGAACTGATTTATAAGGATCTGGAGAACCGAATGAATGCGGCTCTCGGGATGAAGGTGGTAATTAAGTCTCAGAATGAGAAGAGCGGGAGAATTGAAATTACATATTCCAGTCAGGACGATCTGGAAAAACTGATGGACAAGCTGATGGGGTGAGAATTTATACGAGGGAAAGCATCGGTGCTGACGCACCGACTGCCACATATGGCAAAACCGCCTTCGCGGATTTTGCCTCAGTGAGGTATAAAAATGAGCGAAATATTCGGATCTGCCATTGACGTTGTTGTGATCGGACTGATTGCGGCAGTCATTGTTCTGCTGATTTTTCTGATCCTTACGAACAAAAAAGTAAAGGAGATGGACCAGAGACTTTATGACCTGACAGCCGGTTCGGATGGCGAGAGCCTGGAGGAGATGCTGGTCCGGATTCTGGACAATTACGACGGAATCAATAAGCAGCTGGATCAGAATACGGGAGACATCCGGGACATTTACCGCCGGCTTCACGGCGTCATTCAGAAAGTCGGACTGGTAAAATATGACGCGTTCAGCCAGATGGGTGGAAATCTGAGCTCTGTCATTGCCCTTCTGGATCAGGACAACAATGGAATTCTGCTGAATACGGTTCAGAATGTGGATGGCTGTTATTCCTATGTGAAGGGAGTTCGCGGCGGACGCAGCGACGTAGCCTTTACAGAGGAAGAGCAGGAAGCCATGGACATTGCTCTTGGAAACGGACAGGGCAGTGGAAGAAGGAAAAAGGTCTCCGGGTAAATGTTCCACGTGAAACATTTTGAGAATGAGAGATGATCTGCCCGGAAAGAAGCCATTAAGAGGTTTGACATTTTCAGCGGACGGAAAAGCCGTCTGACACGAGGGAAGAAAACTGTTTGAATTTCTTCAAGAAAATTCGGAAGGAAGGAAGCAGTTACGTTATAATAGCAGCATGTATATCCGCATGAGGCGGGAGAGGAGAAGAACATGATTGATATTAAATTTCTGAGAGAAAATCCGGAGGCAGTCAAAGAGAACATCCGCAAGAAGTTCCAGGAGGAAAAGCTTCCGCTTGTCGATGAGGTCATTGAAAATGATGCAAAGGCCCGCAAGGCTCAGCAGGAAGCGGATGAGATTCGTGCGAACAAGAAGAAGGCTTCCAAGCAGATCGGTGCACTGATGGCACAGGGCAAAAAGGAAGAAGCCCAGAAGCTGAAGGAAGAGATCGCAGATGATTCCCGACTGAAGGAACTGGATGAGATCCAGAAGACCGCTTCGGAAATTGTCCATAAGGATATGATGGTCATCCCGAATATCATTGATCCTTCGGTTCCGATCGGTAAGGATGATTCGGAAAATGTTGAACTGCAGCGCTTTGGTGAGCCGGTTGTTCCGGATTTCCCGATTCCGTATCATACGGATATCATGGCCCGCTTTGACGGTGTGGATTTCGAGGCGGCAGGCCGTGTAGCCGGAAACGGTTTTTACTACCTGAAGGGTGATATTGCAAGACTGCATTCCGCTGTTCTTTCCTATGCAAGAGATTTCATGATTGACCGGGGATTTACCTACTACGTTCCTCCGTTCATGATCCGTTCTGCTGTTGTGGATGGCGTTATGAGCTTCGCGGAAATGGATGCCATGATGTATAAGATTGAAGGTGAGGACCTCTATCTGATCGGCACCTCCGAGCATTCCATGATCGGTTCCTTCATCGATCAGATCATTCCGGAGGAGTCTCTTCCGAAAACACTGACCTCTTATTCCCCGTGCTTCCGCAAGGAGAAGGGAGCTCACGGAATTGAGGAGAGAGGCGTATACCGGATTCATCAGTTCGAGAAGCAGGAGATGATCGTTGTCTGCAAGCCGGAAGATTCAATGATGTGGTATGATCGGCTCTGGAAGAATACCGTAGATTTCTTCCGCAGCCTGGATATTCCGGTTCGTCAGCTGGAGTGCTGCTCCGGTGACCTTGCGGATCTGAAGGTAAAGTCCTGTGATGTGGAGGCATGGTCCCCGAGACAGAAGAAGTATTTCGAGGTCGGCTCCTGCTCGAATCTCGGCGATGCACAGGCAAGACGTCTGCGCATCCGCATCAAGGGAGCAGACGGAAAGCTGTATCTGGCTCATACCTTGAACAATACCTGCGTAGCAACGCCCAGAATGCTGATTGCGTTTCTGGAGAACAATCTGCACGAGGACGGATCGGTATCCATTCCGAAGCCGCTGCAGATGTATATGGGCGGCAAGACCGTACTGACTCCTCTCCACGATTGAGCAGAGCGGGCACATAGCCGGAGGCAGAAGAAGTATCGCCTGGTTTTCGAAACTCAGCAGAAGGCGGGATGAGATTCCGGCGGCATCCTGTTTTTGACAAGTTCTGTACAAGTGTTTAGAATGATCCTCACCTGAAACATTGGTTTTGGGTGAGGATTTTTGTGAAGAGGATGAAGAGATTTGAACAAGTATCTACGTGCCATTGGTTTTTCAAAGTCTCCAAAACGCAGTGAAATCTGCACATTGATCGAGCGTGGGATCATTTATCCGTCTCATCGCGCCTATACGACCAATGAGAATGAAGATGATGCGCTCCTTGCGCAGTTTGAGATCGAATTCGGCAGGAACTTTGGACTGGCAGTCTGCGGGCAGTTTGATGAAAATGACCAGTTTTTTCCGGATTATGTGTATCCGTATCTGAATTCCGAAGAGATCAGTACCAGCGAAGAGCTGTCGGTGGAGTCCAGAGTGGACAATGACTCCTTTGCCGGCGTCTGTGATGATCTTCGAGTGGGCGTGACGCTGATTTTCCGTGTCAGAAATGCCATTGAATACCGGAAAAATGTACACACGAGTTTTGAACCGCTGGCAGGGGCGAGCGTTTCGCTGACAGCACTCTCTCTGGAAGGAACCATCCTTCTTCCCATCTATAAGTCCGAGGCGGACCTGCGAAAAAAGGCGGCATCCGAGGAACAGAGAATCAAATGGATCAACGCGGCGAAGAATGGCGATGACAGCGCGAGCCGGAATCTGACGATGCAGGATATGGATGTCTATGCGAGTGTCCTGTCGCATCTTCAGTATGAGGATGTGTATTCGATAGTGGATTCCTATCTGATGCCCTACGGCGCGGAGTGCGAGTTGTACTCCATTCTGGGAGAAATCCGGAAGGTGGACCGCAGGAAGAACATGCAGACAAACGAAGATGTGGTGGTTCTCACGGTGGACTGCAACGGTTTGAAGATGGATATCGCCATCAATGAAAAGGATCTTTACGGGGAGCCTGAGGTTGGACGGAGATTCCGCGGTGTGATCTGGCTGCAGGGACGAATTCAGTTCCAGCAGCCACAGGGGGGCTCTTCCGGCATCGGGTAAGAAAACCAGAAGATTCGCAGCATGTGCGGCAGGAATCAGGACGGTGAGCTATTCCTGTATCGGTCAGGAAGAATAGAAAGAGAATCCGGAAAAAGATGGGAAAGGCGGGAGAAAACATGAAAATTTATCCGGTCGGTGACATGGCTTTGTCGGTTGATTTCGGAAATGTAATTTCCGAAGAGATCAATGAAGAGGTAATGCAGCTGGAACATGTGCTGCAGGAAGAGAAGATTCCGGGAATTCTGGAGATGCTTCCGTCTTATCGGGCACTTCTGGTGCGGTACAACCCGGCAGAGCTTTCTTATGCGCAGCTTTCGGAGAAAATCGGGAAAGCGCAGGAAAAGGGAGGCTCAAAAGAGTCAGACTCACGTCGTAAGACCATTCGTCTTATCCCCTGCTGCTACGGAGGAAAATACGGAGAAGATCTGAAAGGAATGGAAGCGCTGACCGGCCTTTCCGAGCAAGAGATCATTGCGATACATTCCGGGACGGATTATAAGATTTATATGCTGGGATTTCTGCCGGGATTTGTTTATCTGGGCGGCATGGATGAGCGGATTGCCGCGTCAAGACTGGATGTTCCGCGGGTGGCAATTCCGGCGGGGAGTGTCGGAATCGGCGGAAAACAGACCGGTGTGTATCCCATTGCATCTCCCGGAGGCTGGCGGCTGATCGGTTCTACGCCGGTCCGCTTCTATGATCCGGCTGCAAAGAAGCCGATTCTGTGCAGCGCAGGAGAGTACATCCGCTTTGTGCCGGTTTCAGAGAGCGAATACGAGAAGATTGCGGTGGACATTGCGGCCGGGACCTATCGCGCTGAAATCGCGGATTCTTGAGAGCATATAAGCAGCGGATGGAGCTGGGATTCCGCAGTGGAGGGCGTAAGATCATGAAAATCACAATTGAAATTCCCGGAGTCCTGACAACCGTTCAGGATGAAGGACGTTACGGATACATGGAATACGGCGTGCGGACCGGTGGAGCAATGGATCTGAACAGCTTCCACGCGGCCAACTGCCTTGTGGGAAATCAAGAGAACGCGGCGGAGCTGGAAATGACGCTGATGGGAATCACGGCTGTTTTTGACGGAGACGGCGTGATCGCGCTGACCGGAGCCGATATGAAGGCACAACTGGACGGAATCCCGATGGAGCGCTGCGTAGCGGTCCAGGTTCACAGCGGACAGAGACTGTCCATGGGAATGGCAGGAAGCGGGTGCCGTGCCTACCTTGCCGTTTCCGGAGGGATTGAGGTTCCGAAGGTCATGGGAAGTCGTTCCACAGATGTGAAATGCCATCTGGGAGGTCTGGAAGGCAGACCTCTTCAGGCGGGCGATGTGCTGGAGACAGGCAGTGACCGGAAGAGCGCGGAAGGTCAGGAAAAGACGGAGAGCGCTTTTTTGGTGCGTCCGGAGAAATATGGTCATTCTGCCCGTGTGCGCGTTGTGGAAGGACCGCAGGCGGACTGGTTCTCTGAGGAAGCCAGAGAGAAGTTTTTCCGGGAGACGTATCACGTGTCTGCAGAGAGCGACCGCATGGGAATGCGGCTGGAAGGCGCGCCGGTCGAGAGCCTTCACGGAATGGATATTGTTTCGGACGGCATCGCATTCGGCTCGATTCAGATTACCAGGAGCGGCATGCCGATTGTCATGATGGCGGATCATCAGACGACGGGCGGCTATGCGAAGATCGGAACGGTATGCTCGTTTGATCTTCCGAAGCTTGCCCAGCTGCGCCCGGGCGATGAGGTGCAGTTTGAACGGGTCTCTGTAGAAGAAGCGCAGGAGCTGTATCTTCATCCGCAGGAGAGAAACCGAACGAAGCCGCTGGCACTGGCAGTCCGTCCGGGTATGGAAGAGGAAGTTTCATCCCGAAGACACCGCTTTCAGAAATACAATTACTATTACCGTCATGGGGATCTGAAATAAGATTTGGAATCTGTAGAGAAAATTCTGCCGTAAGGAAGTCCGGAACGTGCCGAATTGTTACCGTAAGGTTTATGCGTTTTTTGATTTTTTATCCGGCTCCGAGCCGTACCGGACACGGGGCAGACAAAATCCCGGGAAGTTTATTGACAAGCGGTATTCCAGAACTATAATGAGGATAGCTTTGAAGCAAGGCAAAGACGCCGGATGGAGTGGATTCTGTCCGGCGCTTTTTCGTATCAGCGGGGCGACGGCCCGCAGGCACAGACAGAACGTCACACATGCCATATCGCAGAGACTGCGAAAGGAGAGCGGAAGATGAAGACACTTGGATATTACAACGGCAAGTATGATGAAATTGAGAATATGTCGATCCCGATGACGGACCGCGTGCACTGGTTTGGTGATGGCGTGTATGATGCCGGCCCGTGCCGCAACTACCATATTTTTGCAATGGATGAACATGTGGACCGTTTCTTCAACAGCGCAGCTCTTCTGGACATCAAGATCCCCGTCAGCAAGCAGGAGTTGAAAGATCTTCTGAATGACCTGGTGAAGAAGATGGATACCGGAAATCTGTTCGTTTACTATCAGGTGACGAGAGGAAGCGGACTGCGCAATCACGTCTATCCGGAAGGACCTGCCAATCTCTGGGTGATGCTCACTCCGGCGGAAATCGGAGACGGGAAGGCTCCCATCAGCTGCATTACGGAGCCGGATACTCGCTTCTATCACTGCAACATCAAGACCTTGAACCTGATTCCTTCCTGTGTCGCTGCGGAGCATGCGAAGGAGGCGGGATGCGTGGAGACTATTCTGTACCGCAAGAACATGCAGAACCGCGTGACCGAGTGCGCACACAGCAACGTTCATATCATCAAGGACGGCAAGCTCTTTACGGCACCGACCGATGAACTGATTCTGCCCGGCATCGCACGTGCGCATCTGATCCGCATGTGCAAGAAGCTCGGCTATGCGGTCAGTGAGACGCCGTATGATCTGGATACGCTTCGCGGAGCCGATGAGATTCTGGTTACCAGTTCCAGCAAGCTCTGCCTGCACTGCAATACGCTGGACGGACAGCCCGTCGGTGGCAAGGCTCCGGAAATGGTGGAGGACCTTCGCAGCCACCTGTATGAGGAATTTATTGAGGCAACGAACTGAGCCTTTTTGTGGGAAAAGAGAGATTCCGCCGGCGGGTGCCGACGGGATCTTTCTTTCGTCCCGGGATCTGTCATAATGGAATACCGGAAGGGCGTTTTCTCTCAGAGGAGGAACGTCAAAGGAGAAAAAGAGGATATGGATTATACAAACATGCTTCCGAGTGAAGTGAGAAAGAAAATCCGTGCAGGTGAGATTACCGGTCAGACATCCGGAATGTGCCAGGGCTATGCACAGGCTAACCTCGTTGCACTGCCGAGAAACATTGCCTATGATTTCCTTCTGTTCGCTCAGAGAAACCCGCGGGCCTGCCCGTTGCTGGAGGTCAGTGATACCGGCAGCAGAGAGCTTCATGAAATTGCAGAGGGAGCAGACATCGCAAGAGATATCCCGCGTTACCGGATCTACGAAAAGGGCGTTCTGGTCAAAGAGGTAGAGGACGCTTCTTCTTATTGGAGAGAGGATCTCGTGAGCTTTCTGATCGGATGCAGCTTCTCGTTTGAGGGAGATCTTCTGGCGGCGGACGTCCCGGTCCGCCAGATTGAGGAAGGCCGGAATGTTCCGATGTACAACACGAACATTCCCTGCCGGCCGGCAGGAATTTTCCATGGAAATATGGTGGTATCCATGCGGCCGATTCCGTATGCGCTGGTGCCGAAGGCTGTTCTCATCACGGGAGCAATGCCGAAGGTTCACGGAGCCCCGATCCACATCGGAGATCCTTCGGTAATCGGCATCGATGATCTGGAACACCCGGATTACGGTGACATGGTGACCATCCGGGAGGGTGAGGTTCCGGTCTTCTGGCCGTGCGGCGTGACACCGCAGAACGTGATCATGCAGTCGAAGCCGGATTATGTCATCACACATGCGCCGGGACACATGTTCCTGACGGACGTGAAGAATGTGAATCTGAAATACTGAGACGGTACTGATTCGGGCCGGAGAAATAGAAGAGGAAAGTTTGGGCAAAACCGCTGCACTCGAAGATGTCTGATGACATCTTCGAGTGCTTAGAGTGCCGCCGAGCGGCACTCTGTATACAGAGAGAATTCGCCTTCGCGAAATTCTCTCTGGTATCGCGGATTTTGCCTCTACGAGGTATAACAATGAAAATTGATCTGAACTGTGACATGGGTGAGAGTTTCGGCAATTATAAAATCGGCATGGATGCGGAGGTTGTGACGCACATTTCGTCCGCAAACGTTGCCTGCGGATTTCACGCATCGGATCCTGTCGTGATGGAGAAAACCGTGGCGGCATGCAAGGCGGCCGGTGTGGCGGTCGGCGCACATCCCGGGTTTCCAGATCTTGTCGGATTCGGGCGGAGGAATATGAAGGTGTCCGCCGTGGAACTGAAGGCAATGGTGATGTATCAGGTGGGGGCCCTGAAGGCATTCTGCACAGCCGCGGGCGTTCCGCTGCAGCATGTGAAGCCGCACGGCGCGATGTATAACATGGCAGGAAAGGATGCGGTCATGGCGGATGCGATCTGTGAGGGAATCCGTGAGGTGGATCCGTCTCTGATTCTGCTGGGCCTTTCGGGCTCCCAGCTGATTGAAGCCGCGAAGAGAGCGGGACTTCCCTGTGCACGTGAGGTCTTTGCGGACCGCGCCTATGAAGAGGATGGATCCCTGGTGGCACGCTCGAAGGAAGGAGCCGTGATTACCGATGAGGAAGAGGCCATCCGCAGAGTGGTTTCCATGGTAAAAGACCATAAGGTGACGGCAATCACCGGAAGGGAAATCGAGGTCATTCCGGATTCCATCTGCCTGCATGGGGATAATCCGAAGGCAGTGTTGTTCTCACAGAAAATCCGTGCAGCACTGGAGGCGGAAGGTGTCACGGTAGCACCGATGAAGGAGGTCATTGCGTGATGGAGAGCAGACAGATCCTGGAGGAAATTGATGAAATCGTTCTGCGGCATACGCAGCGCGGAATGCACATTTTAAGGAAACACCAGAAGCCGGAGCTGTGCAAAGCGGCAGCGAGGGAAATTCTGTCCTGGGAGAAGGGAAATGTTCTTCTTGCCACAGGCTTCTACGTGGCGGGATATGCGGAGACGGACGGCCCCGCCGGGACAATGGCAGTGGCGAAGGCGCTGCAGGCACTCGGCTATCACCCGGTGATTGTGACCGATTCCTTCTGCAAGGGCTTTTTCGAGCCGGAGAACATTGAGACGGAATATCTTCCGATGGATGCGGATGACGAAGCCTGCCTTGCCGTATTAAAGAAGTACCGGCCGGTTGGGATGATTTCCATTGAGCGCTGCGGGAAAAATACAGAAAATGATTATGCGAATATGCGGGGCGTCAGCATCCGGGAACATACGGCACCGGTGGACCGGATCTTTGAGCTGGCGGGGCCGGACGCTCCGGAGGGAGCGGTCCGTGTTCCCACCATTGGCGTCGGCGACGGCGGGAATGAAATCGGAATGGGGAATCTTGCGGATGTCATTCAGAAGGAACTGTCCCTGGTTCCCTGCAGGGTCCGCACGGATATTCTGGTGACAGCCAGCGTCTCCAACTGGGGCGCCTATGGAATCGCGGCAGCTCTCGAGGAGTGCTCCGGGCAGAAGGTTTACACGGAGATTGACAAAGAGCCGGCAGACCGCAAGGTGATGGAATTTATTCAGAAGACCGTGGAGATCGGAAGTGTGGACGGCGTGACGCATGAGAGAATTGCCCATGTGGACGGCTACGCAGACGGAGAAGAGGAAGAGATCCTGAAGGCACTGGAAGAGGCGGTGAAAACGGCATGAGTTTTACGGAAACGGAACATCACGACAGAGTCTGGGCGGAGATTGATCTGGACGCGGCCCTTTACAATATGGAAGCGATGCACCGGAATCTGAAGCCGGGAACCAGGATGACGGCGGTCATCAAGACGGACGGATACGGACACGGGGCACTGCGCATTGCCGAAAAGCTGGAATCGCTGGATTATCTGTGGGGCTATGCAGTCGCCACCTTTGAGGAGGCGATGGAGCTTCGGAACGGAGGAATCCGAAAGCCGGTTCTGATCCTCGGATATGTGTTCCCGTATTGCTATGAAGAGCTCTCCGCGTATGGAATCCGTCCCGCGTGCTTCCGCGAGGATATGCTGGAAGAGGTGTCTTTGGCAGCGCAGAAGACAGGGAAAAAGACAGCCGTTCACATTGCCGTCGATACAGCGATGTCGCGGATCGGAGTGCGGCCCGATGACAGCGGTCTTTCGTTTGTAAAAAAAGCATTGGAGACGCCCGGAATTGAGGTGGAGGGAATCTTCACGCACTTTTCCAAGGCGGATGAGACGCCGGAGGACAACACGAAAAGGCAGATTCGGGAATTCACGGAATTCTGTGACCGGATTGAGAAGAAACTGGGATACCGCATTCCCATCCGGCACTGCTCCAACAGTGCCGGCCTGATCCGTTTTCCGGAGGCGAATCTTGATATGGTCCGGGCGGGAATTACGCTCTACGGTCTGTGGCCTTCCGAAGAAGTGCCGAAGGACATTGTGCCGCTGAAGCCCCTTCTCTCCCTGTATTCGCATGTTGTTTATGTGAAGACCGTTCCTGCGGGGACGGCAGTGAGCTACGGCGGAACATTTGTAACCGAGAGGATGACCCGGCTTGCGACCATTCCGGTGGGCTATGGCGATGGTTACGCGAGAGGACTTTCGAATAAGGGCGAAGTGCTGATTCATGGGAAGCGGGTTCCGATCTGCGGACGGGTCTGCATGGATCAGTTCATGGTTGATGTCACAGACCTTCCGAAAGTAAAGGAAGGCGACAGGGTGACACTGATCGGAACGGACGGAGAGGAAACCATTACCATGGAAGAGCTGGGCAGAGTGTCCGGACGGTTCAATTACGAATTTGCCTGTGATCTCGGGAAGCGCATTCCGCGGGTTTATGTCAGCAGAGGGGAGGATACCGGCAGGTGAATACAAGAGGCTTATTGCTGATGATGCTGGGGCTTTTGCTGGCACTGGCTTCAAGAAAGGCACCGACGGCAGGACGCGTCATCCTGTTCGGACTGGGACTGTTCCTTCTCCTGTTCGGCGGCTTTGGCATGCTGCAGGCGTGAAGGGCAGAATCCTATCCGTTAAGTTTTTCGTGACAGAGGCGGTTTTATCGGTAAAATCATAAGGAAAACGGGACCGGGAAAGCAAACAATAATGCTTTTCCGGTCCTGTTTTTGAGTACGTATATGTCCGGAAAGACATCGGACGCGGAATACTTCGGTTATCTTCCAGGGAGCATGTTATTTGTGAAGAAAGTGTGAAATCAATAATTCTATATTGACTACATGTTATAGTAGTAATATAACAATAATCGAAAAGAGGGAAGGAAAAAGATACAGAGAAACGGATCGAAAGATCCGGGAAGACTTCCCGATTAAAGGAGGAATGACTTATGTTAATGCCTATGCTTTGGACGAATAATTATAATGATATGGATGACTGGATGAACGTGTTTGATCACGAGTTTAACAATATGTTTGCACCGGTGAAGGAAGGAAGAGATCCCCTTTACGGTAAGCATGCGAAGAACCTGATGAAGACCGATGTCCGCGAGACGGAGAATACCTACGAAGTGGATGTTGATCTCCCGGGCTTCAAGAAAGAAGAGATCCACGTTGACTTCAAGGACGGCTATCTGACGGTAGCAGCGAAGAAGGAAGTTGACAAGGATGAGAAGGAGAAGGAATCCGGAAGGCTCATCCGTCAGGAGCGTTACAGCGGTGATCTGGAGCGAAGCTTCTACGTGGGTGACGGCATTACCGCAGAAGAGATCAAGGCTTCCTTTGAGAACGGCGTTCTGAGACTGTCCGTTCCGAAGAAGGCAAAAGAAGTCAAGAAGCCGGTTACCAGCATTGAAGTTCACTGATGAAGTGTAAGAATTTAGGAAGAGCGGTCCTGCATGGCCTGACGACCATGCGGGACCGCTTTTTGTGTTACACTAAACAGGAAAATAAAGATTCCGCGCATCCGGAATGGCCGGCGCATACCAAATTCTCTTACAGGGAAAAATTCCACGGGTGCCCGGCGGATGCGGGAAGTGAAAAGAAAAGGCCGATGGAAACGGCCGGGATCAGTCAGGAGGATTTTTATGTCGGCGCAGCAGCGCACCATTACGAGTAAGGAACGTCAGGAAGAAAAGATTCTTCGTTTTTCTTTTCTGTGCAGTGCACTTTTTACCATCACCGAGGTGGCGATGGCAGTTGTTTTTCATTCCTATTCCATTCTGATGGATGGGATCTTTGATGTTGCAGATCTGATTCTGCTGGGACCTTTCCTGGTTCTGGTTCCGCTCCTGTACAAGCCGGTCACAGAGAAGCATCCCTACGGTTACTCCCAGTTTGAATCTGTTTTTCTGATTGTAAAATACGGAATACTGTTGTTCGTCATCATTTCCATGATCGGAGCGAACATCGGCGTCATTCTGGAAGGCGGCCACACCGTGGATTTTAACGGGGTCGCACTGTATGAAATGATCATCGGCTTTTTATGCCTGGCGGTCCTTTTCGTTCTGAATCATCTCTCGCGGAAGCTCAATTCGCCGACGATTGAGGCGGAGGTCTATCTGTGGAAACAGGATACGGTCAGCAGCATGGGGGTTGCGCTTGCCTTCTTTTCCCAGCTGATCCTGAAGGACACACCGGCGGCGCCCATCGTTCCTTATCTGGATTCTGTGGTTGCCATCACGATGGCCTGCGTGCTGATCCGGGAACCGATTACATCGATTCTGCACGGATTTCGGGAGCTGGTTCTGTTTGCACCGGATGAGAGTACGATGTCCACAATTCGGGGAGCAGTGGACGGCGTCATGAAGGAGTATCCGTACAGCTGCTCGTTTCTGGATGTGATTCAGACAGGACGGAAGGTATGGATTGAGGTATATGTCAGTCCGGATGAGGTGACCGGAGTCATCAATGTGCGCCACTGGGCAGCCATCCGAGGAAAAATCCGGGAGCAGCTGCAGGGCGAATTCGAACAGATCTATGTAGAGCTGATTCCGGACATCCCGGATGCCTCCGAGAAAAATCAGTCATAAGGTTCTTTCCGAAACAACTTAATCGCAAAACAAGCCCGCCGCAGCCGGAACCTTTCACAGGAGAATCTATCCTGCGGAACGTTCACAGCCGCGGCGGGCTTTTCAATTTCCTGAAACCGTGCAGAGAGAAGTGCGGCTTCAGGAAGAAAATCAATGATTCGGGGCCACGACCCCGACCAAATGCAGAAAATAAAGGCAGAAACAAAACGTGTTTACAATGAATGATTAAGCGCTGATCTCGCCCGGAAGCGGATCATCCACAGGATCTCTTGCATACAGGGCCTTCAGTACAATCGGTGTGGTGATGGAGCTGACGATGATCAGAAGGATCACGGCGGTGAAGTAGGTCTCATTCAGAAGACCGATCTTCAGGCCGCGCTGCGCAACGATCAGCGCCACCTCACCGCGCGTCATCATGCCGCAGCCGATCTTCAGTGCATCATTGTTCGAATAGTGCAGAAGCTTGGACATTGCGCCGCAGCCGAGAATCTTGGATGCCATGCCGACGAGGACGAAGAAGACGGAGAAGAGCAGAATGGTGGTATTCAGCTCCCGGATGTTGGTCTGCAGACCGATGGAAGCGAAGAAAATCGGTCCGAACAGCATGTAGGACTGAATATCCGTCTTGCGGTTGATGTAATTCGAATCGCTGAGCGTGCAGAGGATAACACCAGCGCAGTAGGCACCGGTGATGTCCGCGACACCGAAGAAATGCTCGGCGATGTAGGAGAAGGAGAACGAAAGCGCAAGGGCCAGGATCGGGATGCGCTGCGTGTGCGGCCAGCGGGTATCGACCCAGCGGAAAATCCGGTTGATGATGATGCCGGCGCCGACGGCGAATACAAAGAACAGAACGGTATGAACGATCACGCCGAGGAAATCCGTTGTGGGATCCTTGAAGCCGATTACGACGGTCAGAACCAGAATGCCGATGACATCGTCAATGATGGCGGCGGACAGAATGGTCTGTCCGACCTCACCATTCAGTTTGCCGAGTTCCTTCAGTGCCTGTACGGTAATGCTGACACTGGTCGCGGTCAGAATGGTGCCGATGAAAACGGCCTTATAGAATTCTTCCGTTCCGACAGCGGCGAAACCGTAGAAGCACATGTACAGAATGGCACCGCAGATGAGCGGAATGAATACGCCCGCGCAGGCAATCAGAAAGGCTCTCGCACCGGTGCGCTTCAGATCCTGCAGGTTCGTGCCGAGGCCTGCGGAAAACATCAGAAGAATGACGCCGATCTCAGCCATGGCGGACATAAAATCCGATGTCTGAACGAGATTCAGGACACTGGGGCCGATCAAAAGCCCTGCGATAATCTCGCCGGCGACCTGCGGCGCACGAAGCTTGCGCGCCACCAGACCGAAAAATTTGGCCGCCACAATGATGATGGCGAGCTCTCTGCAAAGTTCCAGGGAATCCATAATTACCTCCAGTCTCTTTCCAATACTGAGAGAAAAGAAAAGTTAACGGCCCTTTCTTCCAACCGGAAACCTCCATGGATATAATAGAAGAAACAGCCGCAAAGCCGTACCTAATCATAGCACGTTCCAACCGGGATGCACGTTCTTTCTGCAGCGGGTTTTGGAGAGAGAAATGTGAACCGGGAAGACGAAGAAAACATGGTACAGGCGGCCACATTCGGCAAAACCGCTGCATTTGAAGATGCCGGATGACATCTTCTCTTGCTTAGAGTACCGCTAAGTGGCACTCTGTATACAGAGAGAATCCGCCTTCGAGAAATTCTCTCTGGTATCTCGGATTTTGCTTCAGGGAGGGATAAGTTTGAAAGTGACATCGATATGTCGCTTTCAAACTGCAGCATCGGTGCTGATGCACCGGCTGCCACATTCGGCAAAACCGCCTTCGCGGATTTTGCCTCAGGGAGGTATAAGAATGTCAGTGACAGAAATCAAGGAAGTTCTGCAGAAATGCATGGACCGCGCCGTTGCCGGAAATGAAATGGCAGGATGCACGTTCTGCCTGGTGCGTGACGGAGAGGAACAGTTCTATCTGGAGAGCGGCTATGCCGATAAGGAAAAGGGGAAAAAGATTTCGCGGGACAGCATTTACCGCATGTATTCCATGTCCAAGCCTGTGACGGCGGCCGCTTTTCTGAAACTCGTCGAGGATGGCTATGTGGATCTGCAGGATCCGGTTTCACGGTATCTGGAGAGCTACCGCAGACAAAACTATATGACAGAAGGCGGACAGCTTCGTCCGGTACCGGCGGACAACCCGATGCGGGTCCGTGATCTGCTGAACATGACGTCAGGCCTCGTTTATCCGGATGAGGTGACAAGGCCCGGGAGAGAAACCGGTGTGATCTATGATGACGCGATCGCTCGTCTTGGAACCGACCATGCCATGACAACGATGGAATTCGCGGAGAGAATCGGAGAGTGCACTCTTCTGTTCGCACCGGGAACGAGCTGGAACTATGGCGTGTCGGCGGATATTCTGGGTGCCGTAATCGAGAAGATCACCGGCATGACCTTCGGGGAATATCTGAAAGAGAGCATTCTGGATCCGGCAGGGATGACGGACACAGCCTTCTATGTCCCGGAAGAGAAGAAGAGCCGGCTCGTTACGGCATACGGGAACCGGAATGATGAGCCCGGTGCGGAGCTTGTTCCGTACACAGGCAATCACCTGGCAATCCGCAACAACGGCGGTGAGAATCCGTTTGAATCCGGCGGAGCGGGACTGTTCTCGACCCTGGATGACTACCGGAAATTCACCGGCATGCTCATGAACCATGGAAAGGCAGAGAGCGGCAGACAGGTCCTGCGGCCAGGAACGGTCCGCTTCCTGTCCTCAGAAAGGCTGAACGCAAGACAGCAGGCAAGATTTGACACCTGGTCCGGCCTTGCGGGACATTCCTATGCCAATCTGAACCGTGTCATGGTGGACCCTTCGCAGGCGGTGACCATCGGACACAAGGGAGAGTACGGCTGGGACGGCTGGCTCGGCGTGTACTTCGATAATGATCCGGAGGCCGGACAGACACTCCTCCTGATGATGAACAAGAAGGACCACGGAACGGACCGGCTGACGAGAGAAATCCGCAATATCGTAAACTCGGAGATCGAATGAAGAACGAAGCTCACGACAGGAGTTCGAGCTGACAGATGTCGGCAAGAGGAATGGTGCGGACGGTACCGCCTGCCTCTTCCAGATCCAGAATGCGGGAATCCATATGAATTTTACGGACAATACCGGAGGAGACGAGATAGTTTCCTCCGGTTTTCCGTTGGTCCGGGAGGAAAAATGTGACCTGCACGGTCTGTGAGAAGCCGCGTG
The DNA here is from genome assembly GCA_963655255.1 of bacterium. Classification (GTDB taxonomy): domain Bacteria; phylum Bacillota; class Clostridia; order Lachnospirales; family Lachnospiraceae; genus CAG-791. The sequence continues at coordinate 75,298 of CAVKEB010000007.1, read as the reverse complement.
CCCGGACCTGGGAGGCAAGAAGGGAGAACGTCCGGTCCAGTTCCTCTTTCTCGTCTTCCTCCAGGTCCATGCGGGGAACCGTGCGTCTTGCGGCCTCACGGATGGCGTCCTCGTAGCCGGAGAGCGCGGCAAAGGGAGCAAACTGTGCGGCGCGGTCCTGCCTCGGCATGGGTGGATGCGTATGCGATACATGGTGCGGAAGGTGAAGGATATCCTCATAGGAATCAGTGCTCATAAACAAATCCTCTTGTCCGGGGAGCCGGCGTGATCAGGCTGCCCGCGCAGAACATGCTGGTGTTCATGCCTTGTGTCCTCCGATCTGTTCGTTGCGTTCTCGCGCGGTGGCGCCCTCTTCGAGATTCATGCCGCGAAGGACGGCATTTTTCCCGTATTTCTCTTTGATGGACAGCAGAGCGTCCTGGATTCTCCGGTCGCGTTTCTCCATTTCCTTCACTTCCTTTTCACGAGCCTCTTTGGCGGCATAGTCCGTGAAAAGATCCATCTGCTGAAAGACCGGACCGGAAGCAGCACTCTCCGGGACCACGGATCCTGCGGTGAGATACAGCCGGCGGATCAGGAGAGAGGGATTGATGATCCTGTCATAGAGAGTCGTCGCCGCATCCAGGATCCGGCGGGAGGAGGATGTCAGGGAGGACAGATGTTCCGTCCCGTGGGCCGGTTTCGGAACAGGTTTGCCGTAGCGGTCGGAGGTGACAGGCCCGTGGTAGGATTTCCGGATGGACGGATCCGTAAGCGAGGAGACGTCATAGCCGACCGTCAGAACGATCTGGTCCGTGACCTGGTGACGTGCAGCAAGATCAAGGGCTAGCTGATCCGCCATTTCCCGAACGATAAGCCGGGCCTTGTCGGAGGGGTACGGACAGGAGAGAACCTGACCGGATCCGCTGCTGTGGGAGGCGGGGTGGTACGCCTTGATATCTGCCATGGTGCAGGGCTCCCAGCCCCAGGCATGGTCGATCAGAAGTTCGGCATTGACACCGAACATGCGGTATAGAAGTTCTTCATTATAGAAATCGGAAGGACCGCCGAGCGAGCAGCGCGCGATGTCTCCCATCGTGTGAAGCCCGGCCTCTTCGAGCCTTCGCGCATAGCCGCGGCCCACTCTCCAGAAATCCGTGAGAGGACGGTGGGACCAGAGACTCCGTCGGTAGGAAAGCTCATCCAGCTCGGCGATGCGGACGCCGTTTTCATCCGGGGCGATGTGTTTTGCCTCTACATCCATTGCCACCTTGGCGAGATACAGGTTGGTTCCGATGCCGGCGGTTGCCGTGATGCCGGTCTCACGCAGGACATCCAGAATCATCTTCCCTGCAAGGTCACGCGCGGAAAGATGATACGTGCGAAGATACGCGGTGGCATCCAGAAAGACCTCATCAATGGAATAGACGTGGATATCCTCCGGTGCGATGTAGCGCAGGTAGATCTGGTAAATCTTCGTGCTGATCTGCATGTAATGAGCCATCTGCGGCGGAGCGATGATATAGGAAAGAGAAAGAGAAGGATCTCTTGCAAGAAGGTCTGCATCGTCGGAGCTTCCGAGGAAGCGGTGGCCGGGGGCATGCAGGAGCCTTTGGGCGTTGATTTCGCGCACCTTCTGTACAACCTCGAACAGGCGCACGCGGCCGGGAAGACCGTAGGCCTTCAGAGAAGGTGAGACCGCAAGGCAGATGGTCTTCTCGGTGCGGGAAGGATCTGCCACGACAAGGTGCGTGGTCAGAGGATCGCGCCGGTGCTCCATGCATTCCACGGAGGCATAGAAAGATTTTAAATCAATGGCAATGTAAGTACGGGAGGACATAGACAGCTTTCCGGGAACCGTGCGTTCCCTCCATTCCCGCGGCTCCTGTAATCTATCAGACCGGAAAGGGAGTGAGCAGACGATGTTCCTGCCGTGGGGAATTCAAACAAGTTCTCTTGTATTCTAACAGAACATATGTTCTCGCTCAACCGGAATCTTCTGAGAACTGCCGCCTTTGAAATGAAAACGGTCGGCTGCACCGGATACCGGATTCTGTATTTTATGTTACACTGTCTGCGGCTTTGATATCGAACGAAAAGCGGGAAAACCTCAGGCGGCTTAGCCGGGGAGAGAACAGAACGAGTCGGAGAAGACGGCATTATTTCGGAGGAACAGTATGAAGAAAAGGATGGCTTCGATATTCATTGCGGGTGTTTTGGCATCTGCAGTGCTTGCGGGATGCGGAACTTCCAAGGCACCCGCAGCCGGGGATGGAGATACCGGAGAAGAGACGGAAACCGCAGGAGACTCTGCGGAGGACGCCGCGTCGTCAGAAGAGACGGCGAAAGGAAAGCTTGGTTATGACGGAGAGATCCGGGTGTGGACTGCGGACAGTGCAGTGAATTTCACGATGGAGCAGATTGAGAAATTCCAGAAGGCGAATCCGGGGATTGCCAATACCGTTTTTACCGTAGAGGCAGTCAGTGAAAGCGATGCGGCGGACCGGATGTCTGCAGGTGATGGGGATGGCGCGGATGTTTACGTCTTCGCGCAGGATCAGCTCGCACGCCTCGCCGCAGCGGGGACGCTTGCGGAGGCTGCGCCGGCGTACGCAGAGACAGTGCAGGCAGACAATGACGAGGGATCGGTTCTGGCGGCAGCTGTCGGGACGACGCTGTATGCTTACCCGCTGACCTCTGACAACGGATATCTGATGTACTATGACAAGAGCGTGGTCACGGATCCTTCCGATCTGGATGCAATCCTCGATGACTGTGAGAAGGCGGGGAAGAATTTCTATATGGAGATCAATTCCGGCTGGTATCAGACGGCCTTCTTTTTCGGGACCGGGTGCGAGCTCTCCTATGAGACCGACAACGCCGGGAATTTCACCGGAGCGGAGGTGAACTACGCTTCCGGCAAGGGACTGACGGCACTCCGGGAAATGATCCGCCTGAAGAGCTCTTCTTCCTTTGTAAACGGGTCCGCGGCGGGAGATGCGGAGGACATCGGCGTCATTGTGGACGGAACCTGGGATGCGGAAATCATCCGGGAGGCACTGGGAGACCATTACGCCTGCGCAAAGCTTCCCTCGTTCCAGGGATCGGATGGGAACACGTATCAGATGTCCGGATTTTCCGGGTACCGGCTCATTGGCGTGAAGCCGCAGGAGGATGAGGAGAAGGAAAAGGTCTGCCACGCGCTCGCGGCATACCTTTCCGGGGAAGAGGTTCAGCTTGCCCGCTACAAGGCAATCGGCTGGGGGCCGTCCAACCGGAAGGCTCAGCAGTCGGAGGAGGTCCGGGCGGATGCAGCACTGTGTGCCCTGAATGAACAGATGCTGATCGACAGGCCGCAGGGACAGTATCCAGGAGATTACTGGACCCTGGCAACGGGGCTGGGGGATGATGTCAACACGAAGACGCTGAACACGAAAACCAGTGATGCCGATCTGATGGCCGCCCTGCAGACCTTCCAGGATAACTGTATCTCATACGCGGAAGGAGCAGAGTAGGGAAAAAGGGAAGAACCGGATCCGGCTGTGCTGCCGTATGCTCTGCGCAGAAGGAACGGTGAAAAAGAGTAAAACGGATGGCCGGACACCAATCCGGAGGAGCGGTACCTCCTGCGTGAAAGAAACAAATAAATTAAATTAAGCGCATAAAAACTTAATATTCATGCACTACTGGACAGAAAGCAGAGGAGAAGCTTCTTCTGGCCGGAAAAGAGAACGAAAAGACTGCGATATTAAATAAAACTAAATAAGAAAAAGAATAGAAAAGGCAGGACAGATGTGACACAATAAGAATATCAAGGCGGTGCAATGCGAGGGGACGCAGAAAGGGCGGACACGGCGTGGTGACCGGCCTGCACATCAGAGAATTCGTCTTCGCGAAATCTTTTGCGTGTTGCTGCAGACGGGCTGCGGCAGGAAAGGAAGCTATGGATCGAAAGTATCGGATCGGAACGGACGAGAACAAGGCATTTCTGCAGGGAGCAAGGGACAATCTTCTTGCGTTCGGACATGAATTTCCGTCGCCGGAGGGCGGCTCCTACTGGCTGGGGGACGACGGTACTCCGTGGAAGGAGAGAAACCGTGAGACCTGGATTACGGCACGGATGGTGCACGTGTACAGTCTGGGGACGCTTCTGGGACATCCGGGAAGCGAGGCACTGGCAGATGCGGGCCTGAAGGGACTTCTCGGAGAGCTGCACGACAAGGAGCATGACGGCTGGTATGCGGCGGTGACCGCAGACGGACAGCCGCTCGGACCGAAGCAGTGCTACGCACATGCCTTTGTGATTCTGGCAGCGACAAGCGGAATGCTGGCGGGAAGACCGGCCGCAGAGGAGCTTTTTGAGAAGGCGAAGGCCGTCTATGACAAGTATTTCTGGAAGGAAGACCTGGGACTTTCCGTGGATACCTGGAATACGGAGTTCACCGAGCTGGATCCGTACCGCGGACTGAACGCGAACATGCATACCGTGGAAGCGTTTCTGGCCGTGGCGGATGCCGCGGGCGAAGAGGAATACCGGGTTCGCGCAGGCAGGATCATTGATCACGTGATCGGCTGGGCATCCGCGAACAACTGGAGAATACCGGAGCATTACAGCAGTGACTGGGTGGCGGATCTTGACTGCAACAAGGACAAGCCGGACGATCAGTTCAAGCCGTACGGAGCAACTCCGGGACACGGCATCGAGTGGGCGAGACTGATTACCCAGTGGGCACTGTCCACTTATCCGGGAGAAGAGAACGGAGCCGTATCCGAACAGGCAGCACCGTATCTTTCCGCGGCGGAGGAGCTGTTCAACCGCGCCGCACTGGATGCCTGGGACAGTGACGGTGCACCAGGAATTGTCTATACCACGGACTGGAACGGCAGACCGGTGGTTCATGACAGGATGCACTGGACGCTGGCGGAGGCCATCAATACCTCCGCATCGCTCTATCAGGTGACCGGCAAGGAACTCTACGCGGATTATTACAGCTGGTTCATGAAGTATCTGGATGAGAAGGTCATGGACCACGTACACGGTTCATGGTTCCATCAGCTGGACCGCAGCAACCGCGTGCTGGATACGGTATGGCCGGGAAAATCGGATCTGTATCATGCCACGCAGGCGACTCTGATCCCGCTTTATGCGGCGGATCTTTCCATCGCAAAAGCCGTAAAAGATAATCGCAGGGCCGAAAGGTAAGCTTACTTCACAGGGACGTGTCCGAGGGGAAGAAAACCCCTTGGGCACGTCCTTTTGCGTGCATGCAAAGCGGAAAGGAATTGTCACGAAATATCGAAAATGATTATTTTTTTAAACATAAGAAAAAGAAGATGAAGCTGTGAGACGATGGACTGGAAACGGCAGAAATGGAGTGGCAAAGACTGATTTGGTGCGTGCCACTCTGCGGCGGAAAAATATGATGGTAAAATGAGAACACAAATTGTATCGGCCAGGGGGAGAATTCTTTGAGAGGTACAAGTTTGAAAGTGACATTGATATGTCGCTTTCAAACTGCAGCATCGGTGCTGCCGCACCGGCTGCCGCATTCGGCAGAATCTCTGTATACAGAGATTTTTGCCTCAGCGAGGTATAACAGTGAGTGTTGGAAGCATGCTTTCTGATCTGTTGAGTCAGGCCAGTGAGTCCAAAAATTATATCATCAAGGAGACGGGCATTGACCGTTCCACGTTTTATCAGATTCTGCGCGGTAACCGCATTGCGACAGAGGGACAGCTGAAGGCGATCTGCCAGCATGTTCAGCTGGATTCTGCCACTTATGAAGAGTTGGTGGACTGTTATGAAAGAGAACGGGTGGATGAGAAGACGTTTGAACAGCGTCAGCAGGTAAAGCGCTTTTTCAATTCACTTTCGGAGGATGTGCCGGTTATCAAGAAGACGAAAGAGAGCGAGCTGATTTCCGATTTTATCGCGCAGGAGACTGTGGCGGGGAATGACAGCTACCGATTGTTCCTCCCTTCCGGCAGCAGGAGAACGACAGAGCTTTTCTGGGCGGTGGAGAACAATGTCCACGTGGCCGGGAAGGTCCCGGATATCCGGCAGCTGGTGGCGGAAGAAGGCGGGCGCCGGTCCAGCAGTTCTTCTCATCTCTATCTTCGAATGGCGGAATGGTTCTCTTATCTGAAGAATCAGACCACGCGCTTTCACGCATATTCGCTCGGCAAGACCATGACGGGACTGAATACCATTGCTTTTCCGTATTATATTGTCGGAGAGAGAACGATGCTCCTGATCAGCTACAGTGAGAAGCAGGTCGTGATGGTCCATGATCAGAGCGTGGTGAATGCATACCGGAACAATTTTGACAAGGTTCTGAAGGACGCTGCAGAGATCGCTTCCACGGATACGGACTATATGTCGATCATGCAGTTTTTCATCCGCCACTGGATGACCATCGGAAAGGAGCCGGTGTATCTGCTGACGCCGAGACCCTGTCTGTGGCTCTGTTCTACGGATGAGCTTGTCGCAAAATACATGAAGAGCGATGATTTTATTCAGTATGGTCAGATGTACCGGAACCTGAACATTCTGGAATTTACCACGCCGACCGGTCTGGAGAATTTCCGGAAGGATGCGAAGATCCAGGAAGCCGGCGTGAACCTGCAGATTGAGGCGGGAGATATGCGGAAGATCCGCAGGACGCTGAATGATCATCGTGACCGGATTTCGTTTGTCCTGAATGAGAACCGGGTTCATGTTCCGAAGGAATGGCAGATGTTTCTCATCGGGCGGCAGGTCGCAGCCTTCGTCCCGTATGACCGGACGAACTATATGATCTGTTTTACCAGCAAGGGGATCATTGATCCTCTGGCGGACTGGTTCGAGAGCCGTGTGAAAACGCTCAACAATGACATCATCCGGAAGAACGAACCTGCCTGGGGGGGGGTGAAGAAAGCGGTGAAGACGGCCGCCCGGGCGAATTCTGAGAAAAAGAAACAATTAGAATTGACTAATTCCGGGGCGGAATGCGACAATCACTCCCAGTGAGGGAGTAGCAAGCACCTGCTGCAGTAAGTCAACATACTGATTCCTGTGGAATCTGGCTTACTTTAAAATGCGAGACTCATGTGTATCTGTGAATACGGCTATGCATGGGAATAAGAAGATTTCAGACAGGCATGGCCAAAGAGGCTATGCCTGTTTTATGTTTTCTGCTCTTGATTTCTGCAATGGAGAATTCCTTACAGGAAAGCAATCCGGCTGCGCGGAAAGAGGCATGTTCTGTTTCATGCTTCATGCAGAGGATCGGAGATTCTCCATGTGAAATCAGATGAGAGCGGAGACAGTAATGAACCGGGTTGGGAGGAGATCATGAATTTTGTTTTCGTATTAAACAGTATTGCACTGGGCGTCGGGCTGGCGATGGATGCGTTTTCCGTGTCGATTGCAAACGGACTGAATGAGCCGCATATGTCGAGAAGAAAAATGTGCGGCATTGCCGGGACCTATGCGGGATATCAGTTTGCGATGCCAATGATCGGCTGGTTCTGTGTTCATACCATCGCGGAGCAGTTCGCGGCTTTCCGGAAGTTCATACCCTGGATCGCACTGATCCTTCTGGCATGGATCGGCGGGAAAATGCTGGTGGAAGGAATCCGGAGTGTCCGGGAAGGCAGGAGCCTGGAAGATGGCCTCGTGAAGGCGGAATCAGCGGCCTGTCTTGGCTTCGGGACGCTGATGATTCAGGGAATCGCGACTTCCATTGATGCGTTGTCCGTCGGCTTTACGATTGCGGAATACGGGACATGGATGGCAACGGCCTGTTCTCTCCTGGTCGCAGTGACCACCTTTGTCATCTGTATGGCGGGACTTCTTTTCGGAAAGAAATTCGGAGAGAAGCTGGCAGACAAGGCAACCATCTGCGGCGGTCTGATTTTGATCGCAATTGGTCTGGAAATTTTTATCAAGGGTGTATTCTGATCCTGCGTACCGTCTGTGAAAGACACGGAGAAGAACAATTTGCAGGGCGCGGACAGGATCCGCGCCCTTTTTTAGAAAATATTCACAGATTGTTTATGAAAAACAGATTGTGACCAATGGTCATATTTTGTATAATAAAAACAGGACAGAGAGATCAGGCTGCATGTTGGCGGCGGGACCGCTGCGGATACCCTGCTCCTGTCAGAAGATGCAGAATGAGAATCAGCGTGACCAACGGAGGTAATGGCATATGTATTATTCAAGCGGAAATTATGAAGCATTTGTTCGCCCCCTGAAACCGGAAGGCGTGGATAAGAAATCGGCATATATTGTAGGCTCCGGACTGGCGGCGCTCTCAGCGGCGTGCTTTCTGGTGCGCGACGGACAGATGAAGGGCTCCCATGTCCATGTTCTGGAGAAGGAAGATGTCCCGGGGGGTGCCTGCGACGGCCTGTACATCAATGATGTCGGTTATGTCATGCGCGGCGGACGTGAGATGGATAATCACTTCGAGTGCATGTGGGATCTGTTTCGTTCCATCCCGTCCATTGAGACGCCGGGAGTCAGCGTTCTGGATGAGTACTACTGGCTGAACAAGAAGGATCCGAACTTCTCACTCTGCCGTGCGACGGAGAAGCGCGGACAGGATGCGCACACCGACAAGAAGTTCGGCCTCTCGGACAAGGGTGCGGAAGAGATTATGAAGCTCTACCTGACACCGGATGAGGATCTGTACAACAAGAGAATCAACGAGGTCTTCGACGAGGAGGTCTTCGAGAGCAATTTCTGGATGTACTGGCGGACCATGTTCGCGTTTGAGAACTGGCATTCCGCTCTGGAAATGAAGCGGTATCTGCAGAGATACGTGCATCACATCGGCGGACTTCCGGACTTCACGGCGCTCCGCTTCACGCGCTACAACCAGTACGAGTCGATGATTCTTCCGATGATCAAGTATCTGGAAGGCTTCGGCGTAAGCTTTGAGTACGGCGTGAAGGTGGACAACGTCAAGTTCGATATTCAGCAGGAGAAGAAGGTGGCGACTGCCATTGAGGTGACCCGGGACGGCAGGAAGGAGTTCATTCCGCTGACCGAGAACGATCTGGTCTTCATCACCAACGGCGGCTGCGTGGAGAATGCGGCAATCGGAAGCCAGAACAAGCCTGCGCCCTTCGATGCATCCCTGCATGAAGGCGGCGGCTGGGATATGTGGCACCGCATCGCCCTGCAGGATCCGTCCTTCGGACATCCGGAGAAGTTTGACTACGATCCGGAGCAGACGAACTGGATGAGTGCGACGGTGACGACGCTGGATGACAAGGTGATTCCGTATATCAAGAATATCTGCCATAGGGATCCTTTCAGCGGCGGTGTTGTGACAGGCGGCATTGTGACGGCCAGAGATTCGTCCTGGCTTCTGTCCTGGACCATCAACCGTCAGCCGCAGTTCAAAGATCAGCCAAAGGATCAGTGCCTGGTATGGGTATATGCGCTGTTCTCCGACAAGCCCGGCGATTATGTGAACAAGCCGATGCGGGAGTGCACCGGTAAGGAAATCTGTGAGGAGTGGCTGTATCATCTCGGCGTTCCGATGGATGAGATCGAAGACCTGGCCGGGAACAGCTGCAATACCGTTCCGGTCATGATGCCGTATATCACGGCATTCTTCATGCCCCGCGAGGCGGGCGACCGCCCGGATGTTGTTCCGGAAGGTGCCGTGAACTTCGCGTTCCTCGGTCAGTTTGCCGAGACGCCCAGAGACACTATTTTCACGACCGAATACTCCATCCGCACCGGCATGGAGGCAGTTTATACGCTCCTGAACATTGACCGCGGCGTGCCGGAGGTCTGGGGCAGCACCTTTGATATCCGGGATCTTCTTCATGCGACCGTAGCACTTCGCGATGGAAGACCGCTGAATGACGGATCCATGGGACCGGTTGTGGATGCCGCGCTGAAGGCAGCGATGCTCAAGATCCGCGGGACGGAGATTGAGAAACTTCTGAAGGAATATCACGTCATCGTGGATCCGGAGAAAAAGGACATGCAGACGGTCCTGCGGGATACGGTGACGGACGGCGTTCAGAAGGCAAAGGACGGCATTGATGCAGTGAAGGAGAAACTTCCGAAGAATGCGGAGGAAGCAAAGGAGCTTGTGGAGGAGAATAAGACGGCACTGGCGACAGGAGCTGCGGTTGCCGTGGCGCTCGGGGCGATTGCGCATCTGACGCACAGGAAGAAATAAGAGGTAACAGGAGCTTCCGGGACGAATACGGAGCTCAGAATTTAACAATTGCAGCGGTTACATAAAAGAAGGCTGTAGCATCAGAGAGAAAATCCGATGCTGCAGCCTTTTTGTCTGCGGTATGCCCGGCGGCGCATATTGATACATCGTTGAGGAAAAATATGCGATATCAGTTTCGCGAAGACGAATCCTCTCTGTATAAAGAGTGCCGTGGTTTTGCCGAATGCGGCATCGGGGCAATTGCGGAAGGTCAGGTCGCTTCGATGAGACGGTATCCGACCCCGGCCTCCGTGAAAATAAACTCGGGCTCGGCAGGGTTTTTCTCGATCTTACGCCGGATATTCGCCATGTTGACGCGCAGAATCTTGTTGTCGGATTTCATGTTCGGCCCCCAGATTTCCTGCATGATGGCGTCATAGGTGATGACGCGGCCGGAGTACTTGGCGAGGAGGGCAACAATGCGGTACTCATTCTGCGTCAGATGGACATCCTCGCCGCGGACGAAGACCTGATGCTTGTTGAAATTAATGCGCAGATCGCCCGCCTGAAACTGCTCGCTCTCAGACAGAGAACTCTGCACAACCGTGTGGGAGTGACGGAGCGCGGTGCGGATTCTTGCGAGAAGCTCGGAGGTCCCGAACGGTTTGGTGATGTAATCGTCCGCACCGAGATCGAATGCCTGCACCTTGTCGCTCTCGTGATCGCGCGCGGAAACCACCAGAATCGGCAGGGTGGACCAGCTGCGGATCTGACGGATGATCTCCACACCGTCCATATCCGGGAGTCCCAGATCCAGAATTACCAGATTCGGACACTGGGAACCTGCAATGGTCAGCGCTTCGGAACCGGTACGGGCGATGAAAACCTCATAATTGTTGGCGCGCAGAACGGCCTTCATCAGATTGATGATGCTGTTGTCGTCTTCGATGATCAGAATACTGTCGCGGATCTGCATTGTGGAATGCTCCTTTCTGCGAATCAGGAATTCGCGTCCTCCAGAGGAAGTTCGAACCAGACCCGGGCACCGCCTCCGGAGAGATTTTCCGCCTGCATGGTGCCGTGGTGTGCCCGGACGATGGACATGCAGACGGAAAGCCCGATCTGCATATTGTGATGCGAGGAGTCGGTATCGCGGGAATGAAGCGGCAGCGTTCCGTCGAACAGATGCGGGAGCACCTGCGGGTCAATGCCGACGCCGTCATCCTCCACGGAGAAGACTGCACAGCCCGGGCGGTGAGTGACATGAATGCCGATGCGTGAAATATGTCCGCCATGCATCACCGAGTTGTCCATCAGATTCAGAAGAACCTGCTCGATGAGAACCGGATCCATCGGGACGAGCAGGACCTCTCCGGGCACATCCACCTGAACCGGAATGCCGGGACTGTGCTTGCGGAATTTCTGGACGGCGCTGCTGACCACCTCCTCCGCGAGCTCGTCGGATTTCATGATCTGTGTGCTGCCGCCGCTGATGCGCGTGATGGAGAGGATATTCTCCACGATGCGGTTCAGCCACTGTGCCTCGGTTCGGATATCGCCGGTCAAAGTTTTCTTCTGCTCATCATCGAGACAGTCGTAATTGTCGAGAATGGCTGAGGCGGAGCCTACGATGGAGGTCAGGGGCGTCCGGATGTCATGAGAAACGGAGCGCAGGAGATTCGCGCGCATCTGCTCCCGTTCCATCTGGAGCTTGATCTGCTCCTGCTGCTTGATCTGCGTCGTCAGTGCACTGACGATCACGGTGACTGTCAGCATCACGGCGAAGGTCAGGGGATATCCCGTGATGGAGAAATTCAGACGGAAATACGGATAGGTAAAAAGACAGTTCACCCCGAATACCGCGAGAAACGAAGCCGCGATGCCGTACAGATAGCCATCGGTAAAGCGGGAAATGACGACGATGGCCAGTACGAAAATAAGCGGCACATGTGAGTCTGTGGAGACGAACTGATGCAGAACGGCGCAGACCCCTGCGGTCAGAAGGAGCACGCCGCAGGTAATCGCGATATTCCTGCGGACCGGGTGAGGATCCTGCGGGCCGTTTCCGGCATTTGGAAGTTTTATCATGAAAAGCTCCCCTTCTTCCGGTCCGGCCGCATTGCCGCAGCGGTGCGGCAGTGTCCTCCAGGTCCGGTGGAAATCAGATAATCGGCTCTCCGGTGCGCTTCCATTGAACAATCTTCCAGATGATATAGACGGGAAGCGTAATGACAACATAGAGCGTTGCGCAGACACCGGAAATCACTTCAATAATCATCATCAGCAGAATCAGCAAATTCATTGTACAGCACCTCCATAAATTGAATCAGCGAGAGGATAGCACAGCGAATCGGACTCTTCTATGATTATACCAGAGTCTTAACGAAGGCTTGACCGTGCGGGAAGGTTTCTTAGCAAAACCCTAGCAGAGAATGCATTTTTTGACTGGCTGTTGGAACAGGCAGTACACGGTTACGGTCTGCCGGAGAAGCGGAAAATGGAGGACGGTTTCTGCATTCCGGAATGTGCGGAATGGAAAATGTGTCGGTCGGCCCGGCCGCAGGATGCAGAGAGAATTTAACAGTTAGTATAAACAAACGACATACAAAGAAGATATATCTGGCAGAATTTCATATGAAAAAGTAACAAAATATGAAAACTGCCTAAAATTTTTCTAAATATTATGAATCCACTTTGCCGGATTCATGCTATGATTGTATGGATTTCTATATGGATAACGAAGGATAAACCGTAAGAGATGGGTATAGTAAAGCCATTGAGCCGGATCACGATCGAAGAAGCGCAGGTCAGAGCGGACCGGAAGAAATGCCGGAAGTATGATCAGTGCGGACTCGGTGAGAAGGCCGTCTACATGGGAAGCACAATGCATCCCCGGAATTATTATATTCCGTATGAAGCCATCACCAATGTGTTCAAGCGGGTCGGTGCGAGCAACCCGGAGGGGAAGGGATTCCTTGCCCCGGTTCTGTTCATTGTCGTCCGCTATGACGATGGCAGGGAACAGGAATGCTCCTTCCGTTATCTGCAGGACGCTGACAAGATGCTGGACGATCTGGAGAAGAATCATCCGGAGATCCCGCTTCTGTCTCCGGAAGGACTTCGCAGGAAGAAGGAACGGGAGGCCACGGAGGCGAGAATCCAGGCCAATGCGCTGTCGAAGGAAGCGCTTCGCAGCAGGAAGATCCTGGAGGATGCAAGGTGGGAGGTGCACAAGCGCCCCGCTCTGTATGAGAAGCTCGCCGCCATGGCGAAGATAAAGCGGCATGCGGATCTGATGAAGCCGTCCGTCCGTTACATCGCCGTGGGACTTCTGGCGGCAGGCATTCTTGTGACTCTGGCAGGCATTGTGATCATGAGGAATGCGAACCGGAGTGTCGGTGTGGTTGCCGCGCTGTTCGGGATTATGCTGGTGTTCCTCGCCGTCAACAGCAAGGGACTTCCCAGTAAGATGACGAACCGGAAGCTCCGGGATAAGGAATATGAGGAAGCACTGGGCGCGATGAAGAATTCGCTGAAGCACCTTCCGGATTTCCCGATTCCCTGCTGCTATGCACATCCGTATACGTTTGACCGCATGATCCGGATTCTTCAGGAGGAGCGGGCGCAGACGGTAGAGGAGGCGCTGGAGGTTCTGAAGGCGGATCTGAAATCCATGGATTCCAGCGTTGCACTTTCCGGCGACGATTTCAAACAGGTCGTCACCATCAAACCCATGTTTACTGTACAGGATTATAAATAAGGCCAATATTTATGATTCTGTTTAGTAAGAATATATGTTATGAGCTGGTCGCATGTACCCACAATCATTGTGTGACCAGGAAGGAGGAGATATGGCAACATTTTTAATTGGCCTCGTAATCCTTATCGGCGGGGGACTCCTGTACGGTAAGTTCTGCGAGAACGTCTTCGGACCGGACGATCGCGAGACGCCTGCATATGCAAAGCAGGACGGCGTTGACTACGTTCCTATGAAGACATGGAAGAACAGCCTGATCAACCTGCTGAACATCGCAGGAACCGGCCCCATCCTTGGACCTGTCCAGGGTATTCTGTTCGGACCCATTGCATTCCTTGCAATCCCGATCGGAAACGTCATCGGCGGATCTATGCACGATTATTTCAGCGGAATGATCTGCACCCGTGACGGCGGCGCTCAGATGCCCGAGTTCGTCAAGAACTACACGAACAAGGCTGTTTACATTCTGTATGACATCTTCATCTGCATCCTGCTGCTCCTGGTCGGCGCGGTATTCATCTACACGCCCGGCGACATCGCAGCGACGCAGGTATTCGGCTTCGGCGGCACTCCGCAGGAAGTTTCTACCTGGGTGATTTACTCCGTTATCTTCGTATACTACCTGATCGCCACGGTATTCCCGATCGATAAGATCATCGGCCGCGTATACCCGATCTTCGGTCTGATCCTGGTATTCTCCGCAATCGGCATCTTCATCGCCATCTTTGCAAAGGGATATCCGCTGATCAATGTATGGGATAACTGGAACACCACCGGTGTCTTCGCGGCAGACGGCGGCTTTGATTTCGGAGCATACTTCGGACCGAGCGCTTTCTCCGGCGGACACTTCATCCCGATCTTCTTCCTGACGGTTGCCTGCGGTATCCTTTCCGGATTCCACAGCACCCAGACTGCTCTGGTTTCCCGTACCATTGAGTCCGAGAAGGCAGGCCGCATGACCTACTACAACATGATGGTTGTAGAGGGCTTCATCGCGATGTGCTGGGCAGCAGGAACCATGGCTATGATCAACCTCGGCGCTTCCAACGGCGGTGTTACGATGGCATTCACTGATAACGCATGGACTTTCAATGTCCTGAAGGACGGAGCGATGATGCAGATCGGTGCTACCTCCGTTGTCGGCGTCATCTGCAAGAACGCTCTGGGACCGGTCGGCGGCGTTATCGCACTGATTGGCGTTATCATCCTTCCGATCACCTCCGGCGATACTGCACTGCGTGCTCTTCGTCTGACTCTGTCGGATTCCCTGCACATCAAGCAGGAGAACAACAAGCAGCGCATCGGCCTGGCAATTCCGGTCTTCGCACTGGTTTATATCATCCTGATCTGGGCTAAGTTCGATTCTCAGGGCTTCAACACTCTGTGGAGATACTTCGCATGGTCCAACCAGATGATCTCGCTGTTCGCTCTGGCATGCATCACTGCATGGATGTTCAAGAACGGCAAGGCAAAGTTTGTATGGATTCCGCTGATTCCGGCTGCATTCTATGCATTCGCAACCTGCACCTTCATCGTGAATGCACAGATCGGTCTCAGACAGGATTGGCCGATTGCATATACGGTCGGCGCGATCTTTACCGTTGTTTATATTATTGTCTGCATTATCAACGGCAAGAACAAGGCAAAGGCTGCTGCCTGAACATAACGTATCTGACGGGCACAATCCGGAAGATCTGCAAACACTGGAAAGAGGAACCGCTGGACTGGGTACGTTCAGCGGTTCTTTCGTTATCTACAGGAATTGGCGGCAGAGCTGCCGCATTCGGCAAAATCGCTGCACTCGAAGATGTCTGATGACATCTTCTCCTGCTTAGAGTGCCGCTTAGCGGCACTCTGTATACAGAGAGAATTCGCCTTCGCGAAATTCTCTCTGATAGAGCGGATTTTGCCTCAGCGAGGTATAACAATGGAAATACTGGATTTTTTACGGCAGGAAGGAATCTCGGAGAGCATTCTCTCTGAGGTGGAGCATTTTCGGAGCTTTTATCAGTTACATGACGGAATGGAGAGACGGATCCCTACACCGCAGTATTCGTATTACGGGAAAGAGATCTGGGAACAGGCACTTTCCACGCTCCTTGCAGGCGAGAACCTGCTCCTCGTGGGACCCAAGGCGACCGGCAAGAATGTGCTGGCGGAGGGACTCTCGGCGGCGCTGCGAAGACCCGAGTGGGATGTGTCCTTCTACATCAACACGGATGCGGCATCGCTCATTGGAACCGATACGTTTGAAAACGGAAAGGTGACGCTTCGGAAGGGGCCGATTCTGCAGTGTGCGGAGGAAGGCGGCTTCGGCATTCTGGATGAGATCAACATGGCGAAGAATGAATCGCTTGCCGTTCTTCATGCGACGCTGGACTTCCGCCGGATCATTGATGTTCCCGGATATGACAGGATCGTGCTGAATGACGCGACGCGCTTCATCGGGACGATGAACTACGGCTACGCCGGAACCCGGGAGATCAATGAGGCACTGGCGTCCCGTTTCATGATCATTCAGATGCCGGTCATTACAGAGGAGAATCTGAAGAAGCTGATTCAGGAGAAGTACCCGGACATCCGGGAGGATTATAAGGATCAGTTCGCGAAGCTCTTTGGCGACATCCGCCGCAAGTGCGAGGGCGGTGAGATTTCCACAAAGGCGCTGGATCTGCGCGGCCTTCTGGCGGCAATTCGGATGATGCACCGCGGCCTTCCTGCGGTACAGGCCCTGCAGCTCGGCATCGTCAACAAGTGCTTTGACGATTACGAAAGACAGCTGGTCAGCGATATGATTGCGGTCCGCTTCCCGGGAGATCTCGGCAAAGAGAGTATTTTTGCATAATGGAAATCACAGAATTTGAGAAAAAACGTGCTGCGAATCTGATCTGGAACAGCGCGCACGATTATACCATTGAGACGGGGTTCCGCGTGTATGACGCGGACGGAAAGGCCGATGTCTACTGGAACAGTATCGTGGGAGCCATCCATCTGCACTATGACTGGAACAAGCTTCTCGCGTTCTACAACACCTTCCATGAGAGAATCAATCAGGAAGTCTATGAGAGCCTGTTCTGGCTGGCGCTGGAGAATGCAGTCTACGAGAAGGAGAAGAATCTGCGCCCGGTTTTCCCGTATCTGCGCAGGCAGTACGCGCTGACCAAGCTGGACTCCATGCACGGTGAGTTCTCATTGGAGGATTCCGCGGGGCAGCGGCTTCTTGCCATCACGATGGGGCATTTCCGCCGGGCGATCGGGGAAGACTGCGGCCTTCCGGACGCGGTGGACCGCAAGCTCCTGGATGCGATTGAACTGGGGCCGGACCTTACCACGGATGAGATCATTGCACAGCTGACGAAAACGCTGGAGAGGTTTTTTACCTACCGTCCGGACGGACCGGACCTCCCGGGCGGAGAGAAGAAAATCCTGAACCCGTTCTCCCTGTTCTCCCTGCGAAGACGAAGGAAAAACGGCTATGCAGAGATGGGGCCGGTCCGCCGGATGTCGTTCGGCTTCGGCGAGCACGTATCGGAATACGGGAGCGAGGTTCTGGATCAGAGTCACCTGAGCGTTGCGTTTGCCAATTATACGGCGCAGACGGATGAAGGCCTGAAGGAGTACATCACCAACTATTTCGGACGTTCCATCTATGACGCGAAGGAGACGGCGAAGCTCCAGAAGGAGTACTGCTGGGGCAATCACACCGATGTCAAGCTTCATATCACGCGGGGTGAGTACACGGAGGAGATGCTGCACGCAGGGTTTGCGGGCAAAATGCACCAGGAGGCCCTGAAACAGGGAGAGGCCAACCGGAAGGCCTACGCGGCTCATGAAGGCATCTATCGCGTGCAGGTGGAGAAGCTGACCGGAAGAATCCGCAATTCGATTCTCACGCATCTGGACGATCAGATTGTGAAGTCGGCATCGGGGAATCTTCGCGCGGACCGCATCTGGCGGGCTTTGTATCTGGATGACAGCAAGGTCTTTGAGAAAAAGATTCTGGGAGATACCGGCAATATTACGGTGGACCTTCTGCTGGATGCGTCCACCTCACAGATTCACCGTCAGGAGACGGTGGCGGCGCAGGGCTACATGATTGCGCAGAGCCTGACGAACTGCGGGATTCCGGTCCGGATGTATTCGTTCTGTTCACTGAACGGTTATACCATCATGAATCTGTACCGGGATTACCAGGAGACGGGCCGTAACCGGAAGATTTTCGATTACTTTACGGCGGGAGCCAACCGCGACGGTTTGGCGATCCGGCTGGCGGCCGGCATGATGAAGGACAATCACGCGGAGCACCGCATCCTGATTGTTCTGTCCGACTGCAAGCCGAATGACGTCATCAAGGTGCGGACATCGACAGGCCAGTACAGGGATTACGCCGCGTCGCTTGGCGTGGAGGATACGGCGGCAGAGGTGCACCGGGCGAGAATGGCAGGCATCACGGTTCTGTGTGTCTTCACCGGTGAGGATGATGCAATGCCGAACGTGCACCGGATTTATGAACAGGACTTCACCAGAATCCGGCAGCTGGATTTGTTTGCAGAGGCCGTGGGAACCATGCTGCAGAACCGCATACGGGTGATGTGAGAATATTTTTGGGAAAAAGAAGAGATTTTCCGGTTGAAGGGCAGGACCGGAAAATCTCTTTTCTGATGGAGAAAACCTGATGCCGTATCCGACCGGACCGGCACACAGACAGTCTGTTGCAGCTTATTTGCCGTCGTGTTTTTTATTGTACAGGTAAATCGCGAAGATAATCACGCCTGTCACAATGCAGTCGATGATAAAAACACCGTTTCCGCTCATCTCTTTTGCCTCCCCCTGCTGAATGGATTTTCCCGCCGGAGCGTCATCCGGAATGAGCCTGCGGAGCACAAATCAGAGCACGGATTTCGTGAACCGGATGTCCCTTCGGCGGGTTTTCTCTACCATAGCATGGTGAAAAACATTTGTATCGGATGCCGCCGCCTTCTTGGCGGATCGTTAACGGAGGCCGGACGGTTCTTAGCGGGTTCTTAAACGGTCAGGACAAAAGACTGCTCATGGGCTTCCCATCCAGATCGAGAAGGCCGAAGTCCAGATATTTGTAATTCCAGAGAGCATGTCCGATGCCGTGTGCATCCATAAGATTTGTGAGGTCGGTCAGCCAGGATCTCGCAGCCTTTCCGGGAGCAATGCCGATGACGCCGAACTCGCCGCAGTACACCTCTTTTCCAGTCTCCTCCTGAAACCGGAAGGCATGGGAGAGCAGCTTTTCCATGAGAGCATGGTCGTTCCGGGTTTCCCTGCCGACCAGTGCGTACTTGGTCTGCCACTGGGGATGTTCTTTCAGATAGGTGACAAAGTCGGAAATATCATCCGGATAGTGAACCACATGGTTGAATTCACTCATCTCTTCCGAAAAACCGGCCCGCTGGTGTGTGAAGACCTGCGGATCGTAATAGTGGAAGCCGGCGAAAACATGCGGGTCTGAAACCAGAGAGAGCTCCTTCAGATAGACAACGCTGTTCTGTCCGCTCCCGCCGATCAGAATAAAACGGTCCGGATCGATACGCCGGATGACGGAGAGCGCTCTGGTCCAGAGACGGTTCCAGAGAAATCCATCCCTGCCGGAGAGGTCGAAATGTTCCCCTGTCACATCCGAAGAAGGATAGGCACCGCTTCCGTCGGAAACCTCATTCAGAAGCTCATACATCAGAAGCGGCTCTGTCACATCCTGAAACTGCGCTGCAATCAGCTGCCAGATTCTGCAGAAACGATCCTGCAGGGACGGATCCTTCAGAAGAGGCATCACATAGTCCATGGCCCCGTATTCATTTCCCCATACATCATGAAGATCCAGAATCACAGAGAGCTTCCGCACACTGCACCAGGAGAGAAACCGGCGGATGCGGGACACGGTGTCCGGGTTCAGGCGGTCCTGCTCCGGATCGTACAGAAGATATCCGCTGACGGGAAGGCGAATATGGTCAAAGCCCCAGTCACAGACCTGCTGTACATCCGCTTCGGTAATAAAAGTATCGAAGTGTTCCTTCAAATGTTCCGGTGAGAGCGGCTGACGGGCAATCCATTCATATTGCGAAAGCCATCCTCCGAAATTAATGCCGTTGTGAAACTTCTCATATAACATCGTGCACCTCCTGATGATCTCTTCTTCCTGCCCGTTCCCGGCGTGCTGCCGGCGGTAATTCTCTGAAGTTCTCTGTAAGCGTACAGGGTGTCTGCGGCTCAAACCATGAAAAAAACGGACATCATTCCTGTAAAAATCCGCCATCGCCGACAGAAAAAATCAAAAAGAGTGAATTTTTACAGAAAACCTGGCGGATCCGTCCGATTTTTGAAAAAAAGCATTGTGTGTATTCTGGAGAAGCAGCAAGGGAAAAGGAAGCGCAGATGTCCGAGAATGGCAGATGCCGGAGAGGACAGGATGCGTCAGAGAGAGGGGGATTGTCTATGACAGTCAGTCAGAGGAAGACCGAAAAAATCAGAAATGCAAAGGCGGCGGAAGGAAAGAAGCTGTTTCTCGGAATTCTTCCATTCCTGATTTTGTGTGCGCTGTTCAGCTATTTTCAGCTGTACGGGTGGGTTTACGCGTTTTTTGACTACAAGCCGCCGCTGAAGCTCTCCCAGTGCGAATTCGTGGGACTTCAGTGGTTCCGGACGCTGGTACAGTCGCCGACCCAGGTGAAGCAGCTGGCTCAGGTGATGCAGAACACGTTCGCGATGAGCCTTCTGGGTATTGCATCCTCGATCCTGCCGCTGTTCTTCGCAATTCTGCTGAATGAAATCGAGACGCCGTGGTATCGGAAGATTGTTCAGACGCTGACCACACTGCCCAATTTTATCAGCTGGGTTCTGGTCTATGCGATTGCCTTTTCGTTTTTCGCGAGTGACGGCGTCGTCAACAATCTCCTCCAGGAAGCGGGAATTCTCGAACAGCCGCTGCGGTTTCTGGACAGCGATGCGCATGTGTATCTCGCTATGATCCTCTGGCAGATCTGGAAGACCCTCGGATGGAACGCCATTATGTATCTCGCCTCGCTTGCGGGAATCGATCAGGAACTGTATGACGCGGCCAAGGTGGACGGCGCAGGGCGCTTTGCACTGATGAGGCATATTACGCTTCCGCAGCTCCTGCCGACCTTCTTCGTTCTCCTGATGCTGGCGGTGGCCAATTTCCTGAACAACGGCATGGACCAGTACTACGTTTTCCAGAATGCGTTCAATAAAAACAAAATTCAGGTCCTGGATCTTTATGTGTACAACGTCGGCATGACGGGAGGGAGCATCTCCCTCGCAACGGTCATCAGCATGCTCAAGAGCATCGTATCGGTGACGCTCCTGACGATTGTGAATTTCGCGTCGAAGAAAATCCGCGGGGTCTCTCTGATCTGAATGGCGGAACGAGTGCCGCAAAGGCTGCCGCGAGAGCGGACCCTGACGCAACCCGGGAGAAAATGTCCAACAACTTCGAAGAGCCGCAAAGCAGGCGGCAGGAGGCAATCATGAAAAACATGCAGGCCGTTTCCGGAAAAGCCCGGAAAAAGTATCCGGAGGATCTGTGGTTTCTGGTTCTGATCTATGTATTGTTCGGGCTTCTGACAATCCTGTGCTTTTATCCGTTTTACTATCTGATCATCAATTCGGTCAGCGCCAATGATCTTGCAGCTTCCGGAAAGGTCCTGTGGCTGCCGGAAAAGATCCATTTTGACAACTACAGGCAGGTCCTCGGACTGAGCGGACTGAGCACCTCGATGCTGATTTCCGTGGCCAGAACCGTGATCGGAACGACGCTGACGGTACTGACTTCCGCGTATCTTGGATTTATGTTCACACAGGAAAATCTGTGGAAGAGAAAACTCTGGTACCGTTTTGTCGTCGTCACGATGTATTTCAACGCCGGAGTCATTCCGACCTACATTACGATGCAGCTGCTGCATCTGACGAACAGCTTCCTCGTATACATTCTTCCTTCCATCGTAGCGCCCTTCAATATCATTCTGGTGAAGACCTATGTGGAATCCATTCCGAAATCTCTGCAGGAAGCGGCGGAGATGGACGGAGCGAGTGTGTACCAGGTGTTCTGGAAAATCATGCTGCCGATCTGCAAGCCGATCCTGTCGACGGTTGCAATCTTCTCTGCGGTCGGACAGTGGAATTCATTCCAGGACACGCTCTTGTATATCACCGATCAGAAGCTGTACTCCCTGCAGTACCTTCTGTACACCTACATCAATCAGGCGAACTCCATCGCATCCATGGCCAAAAACGGCAATACAGCCGGGCTTGCCAATGCGGCGACCCAGCTGACCGGAACCTCGGTGCGCGTTACGGTAGCCGTGGTAGTCGTTCTGCCGATTCTGTTCGTCTATCCGTTTTTCCAGAAGTATTTCGTCAAGGGAATCATGATCGGTTCCGTCAAGGGGTAAAGCACCGGATCAATTCCGTTCTGCATTCACAGGCGGATTGACATACAATGAAACATGCAAGGAGGGAATATGAAAAAAAGAACACTGGCACTGGTATTGGCAGCAGCGATGTCGCTGGGACTTCTGGCGGGCTGCGGCACACAGAGCGCATCGTCTTCCGGGACGCAGAGCGCAGAGGACAGCACGCAGAGTGAAGGCGGAGCGGATACCGCTTCCGCGGCAGCGGGCACCTATGACAAAGAGATCACGATTGATGTGTATGATTCGGAAGCAAACTATCAGGGGATCCAGACCGGCTGGTTTGCCAAAATCGTGAAGGACCGTTTCAATATGGAGCTGAATATCATCGCACCGAATGTCGCGGGCGGCGGAGATACCCTGTTCCAGACAAGATCGGCGGCGGGAGATCTGGGTGATCTGATTATCTGCAATACATCCAACGGCAAGCTCTCACAGCTCGTCAAGGCGGGACTCGTGGTGGATATGACGGATTATCTTGCGGATGCGGAATATGTCAGCGCCTATCAGGATGCCATTGACAACATGAAGACGGTCGCAGGTTCCGAGGAAGGAATTTACGCGATTCCGACGGAGGTTTCCACCAATTCTCCGACGGAGGCATCCACCGGTCTGGAGCCGAACTACGGTCCGTACCTTCGGTGGGATGTTTATAAAGAAGTCGGCTATCCGGAAATGAAGAATCTGGACGATCTTCTGGATGTACTGGAGAAAATGCAGGCGCAGGCAAGAGAAGATGCCGGCAGCAATGACATTTATGCGCTGTCACTGTTCAAGGACTGGGACCGCAACATGATGACACTGGCCAGGAACCTGACATGCATGTACGGATTTGACGAGCAGGGCATCACGCTTCTTGCCAATGACGGCTCGGAGATTCAGAGTCCCGTGGACGAGAATTCCGAATATAAAACGGCCCTCCGGTTCCTCTATGAGGCCAATCAGAGAGGACTGGTGGATCCCGATTCCACGACGCAGGCCTATGACACCATGTATCAGAAGATGCAGTCCGGAAAGGTCCTGTTCTCCTTCTGGTCCTGGATGGGTCAGGGAGCGTTCAATACGACGGAGAATACCGCGGAAGGGAAGGGCTTCAAGCTGGCACCGGTCGGCGATATGAAGATCGGCGTCAACGGCTGCCGCATTCTCGGAAATGATGAAATTGCCGTTATGATCGGCAGCAAGGCGGAAGATCCGCAGAGAATCGCGGACTTCATCGGCTGGCTGTATTCTCCGGAGGGCATTATGGCGAGCCAGGCGAACGGAACGTCCGGATCCTGCGGACCGGAAGGCCTGACCTGGGAAAAGGGAAGCGACGGTGAGCCGGCTCTGACGGATTTCGGCAAAAAAGCCCTGAACGGCGATGAAGTGAGTGTTCCGGAGGAATGGGGCGGCGGCTCCTGGGCGGACGGCGTATCCGCGCTGAACATCACTTTCGTCAATACGGTAGACCTTAATCCGGATACGAATCAGCCTTATATGTTCAGTCTGTGGAAGTCCACCATCAATGACAACAAGACGGCACTGGATGAGGACTGGGACGCACAGATGAATGCAGATTCCGCAATCGGCTATCTGAAGGATCATGATATGCTGGAAGTGGCACCGGGCGACTCCTTCGTGGCACCGGAGGAGGATTCCCAGATCACCAATCTCCGCTCCCAGTGCGGCGATACGCTGACCGAGTACTCCTGGAAGATTGCGTTCGCGGACAGCGAGGACGCGTTCAACAGCCTCTATGAGGAACTGCAGACGGCAGAAGAAGGACTGAATTTCGAGACCCTGTTCGCGCATGACAAGGAGCAGGCGCAGGCCCGTGTGCAGGCAAGAGAGGATGTCGTAAGTCTTTACGAGGAAAATCACTGATGAGGACGCCGGAAAAGGTTCCGCAGGGATTCTGATTCAAAGACGGTGTTTTTCAAACTTTCCTCACTGAGGCAAAAACCGCGAAGCCGGTTTTGCCGAATGTGGCAGCCGGTGCGTCAGCACCGATGCTGCTGCTTGAAAGTGACATATCGATGTCGCTTTCAAACTTAAAACGGAAAAAGAACAGGCTGCGGCCCCGAGAGATCGGGCCGCGGTCTGTTTTTTACAGGAAAAAAGGCGGATTATTGCAGTTTTGACGTAAGGGAGCTTTCGATATAATGGCAGTAGGCGGGGAGGAACTGCAGCATCGTTGCTGCCGCACCGGCTGCCTCAGCGAGGTATTGGCTTGAAACAGGACAAACTATTTCACAATATTCGGATTCAGAGGCAGATGTTTTCCCGGCTTCTGCTGTTTTTTTCTGTTCCTATTATGATTCTGGGATTTTTCCTGGTTTTCGGATCTTACCGGAAATTGACGGCGCATTACCAGGAGCTGGTCCGGCAGGAGAATCTGCGGGTGCGCTCTGTTCTGTTTGATCTCACAACCAATCTGTATTCTCTTTCCGACCGTTTTATTTCCGATGGGGACCTGGTATCTCTTCTGTCCGAATCCTATTCGTCGGAACAGGATGCACGGAAAAGCGCGGACGGCTACGGAGCGGTCAAGAAGATTCTGGGACAGGAGAGCTCCCTCAGCAGCATTACGGTTTATACGAATAATGAGAAGCTGGCTGGGCATTCCTGTTTTGTTTTCTGTGATGCGCAGGTTCAGCAGACGGACTGGTATCAGTCGGTCACCCGCACGCGAAACGCCGTCTGGTGTACGGAGAAGGCACCGGAAAACGTAAGAACAGCCTATGTGCTGTGTCTGTACCGGCTGATTCCGATTCCGCTTTCCGGGGATTTTGCGATTCTCAAGCTTACCGTCAGTGCGAATTATCTGAACAATCGTCTGAAGAACAGCTACATGCCGAGCGTCATTACCGTAAACGGAGACAAATGCTTCTATAACGGAGGAGATCTTGCACAGGAAGAGGATTTTCCGCTGGGGAATCTTACCAGTGAGCAGTATTACCAGATGGCGAGGGTGGAACAGATCCGGGGGAAGCGCTATGTCACCTCGGTCACCACGCTGATCCCGTACCGGTGCGACGACTTCATCTATGCGCTGACTTACAGCGGGAAAGCCTGGTACGATATTCTTCATCAGACTCTTCTGTATGCGCTGCTCGTTCTCGCGGCGTTTCTGATCCCCTGCTTTCTCCTGTATTTCTATACCGGGTATTTCTCCGCGCGGATTGATGTGCTCCGGATGGCGATGCATCAGGCGAGCCAGGGCGATTACAATGTCATGGAGGTCTACCGTGGGGATGATGAGCTGTCGGAAACCTTCCGGGATATGAAGCTGGTGATTCATGAGATTCAGGAAAAGGAGGCGGACATCTACCGGGCAAGGCTGCGGGAGCAGCAGCTCATCAACCGGCAGCAGGAGCTGGAGAACCGGCAGCAGCAGATCGAATACCGCGTGCTGGCGAGTCAGATCAATCCGCATTTTCTCTACAACACATTGGAAAGCATCCGCATGAAGGCTTTCATTGAGGACGATCACGAGGTGGCCAATGCCATCAAGCTTCTGGGAAAATATCTTCACTATGCGCTGGAGAGCATGGGGGAGACGGAGACCACACTGAAAAGGGAACTCTCCTATATGGAGCTGTACCTGCAGATTCAGAAGCTCCGGTTCAAGGACCGGGTGAACTATGAAATCCGCGTGGCGGACGGCATTGATACGGAACAGCTGAAAATCATGCCGTTCCTCCTGCAGCCGATTGCGGAGAACGCGGTTCTGCACGGATTGGAGGGCATCACGGACCATGGGGAGCTGGTGATCTGCGTGGAGGAGGAAGACGATCTCCGGATCCGGATCACGGACAACGGAGAAGGAATGACAGAGGAAGAACTGGAGCACCTGCGGGAGATGATGAAGAATCAGGAGGAGATCCCGAAAAAGAGCATCGGCCTTTCCAACATCGAGCGAAGAATCCGGCTCCGCTATGGAGAGACCTACGGTATGACCATCGACAGCAGGAAAGGGGAAGGCACAACCGTGATCCTGAAGCTTCCGGTGCTGATGGTTTAGATGCTGATGGTTTGGGTTCGAAGAACCACGGATCTGTGAAGGGATGTTGTGGGGATGAAAATCCGCCGCAGAATGGAATAGAAACAGGGAGTCTTTCACAGGGGCAGGCGGAGCAGAAAGAGAGACGAAGATGAATGTTCTGATTGCGGACGATGAAGAAGAGGTCCTTCTTGGCCTCAAGAAGATCATACATTGGGAAAAGCTGGGATTTACGGTGTGCAGCGATGCCAGAAGCGGAGAGGAAGCACTGCAGAAAATCCGGGTCTATGATCCGGAGCTGGTGCTTCTGGACATCCGGATGCCGCAGTACACCGGCTTTGAAATCATTGAACGGGCAAGAGAGAACGGATACCGGGGACGATTCATTATTCTGAGCGGCTATTCGGATTTCAGCTATGCGCAGACGGCGGTCGGTCTGGGCGTCAGCGACTATCTCGTGAAGCCGGTGGATGAGGACGATCTGGCTGCCGCGGTCGTGAAGGTGCGCAATGAGATTCTGCAGCATCAGAGCATGGAGAACAAGCTGACGCAGTACCGGGAAAACGCCAGGGGTGAGATCCTGATGAAGCTGATGACAAGGCAGGCGGCCCCGGCTTCCTATGACCTTACGGACCTGTCGCTGAATGCGGATCAGTACATGGTTGTTTTTTATGAGAAATACAATAAAGACATGGCGAGAATCCCCTGGGATCTTCGGGAAATTCTGGCGAGTTCGGCACGGGACGCAGATACGGCGATGGACTGCGTGATGATGAATGGAGAAGAATATCTGCTGCTCAAGGGAACATCCATCATCCGGCGGTTTCACCGTCTTTTGACGCATTACCAGACGCTTCCGGAGGCCGGTTCCCCGCTGGATGGCATTTTCCTGATCTACGGGAGGGCGGTGACTTCTCTGGAGGAGCTGCCGCTCTCCTTTGAGGATGTGAAAAAACTCCAGAAGCGGCGGTTTTTCTGCAGTCCGTTTCAGCACGTGCTCTCCTATTCGGAGCTTCCGGACCCCGGGGCAGCAACGCGACTTCCGCTTGTGGAAGAAAACGCGGAGAGACTGACGGACAGTATCCTGGCCCATAACCGGTACCGGCTGGCGGAGGATCTGGAACAGTTGGAAGAGGAATTGTTCCTCTCGCACGCCGAGGAAGAGGCCATTCGTCAGATGATGGTGGATCTCTTTCTGCAGATCAAGCAGAAGCTGATCCGCAGCGATTTCCAGACGGACGCACTGCTCCCGGCCAAT
Source organism: bacterium (assembly GCA_963655255.1). Classification (GTDB taxonomy): domain Bacteria; phylum Bacillota; class Clostridia; order Lachnospirales; family Lachnospiraceae; genus CAG-791. Next base: position 47,697 of record CAVKEB010000007.1, on the reverse strand, counting down.
CGGGAGGTTATTCTGGCAATCGAACAGAAGGATTACCTGTACGAAATCATCCGTTATTTCTCGGAGCAGCTGAATCTGTGCTCCTCGTCCGGAAATTCGGACATCATGACCGATATTCTGTACTACATTGACCATAATTATGAGAAGAGCCTGAAGCTGGAGACACTGGCTCCTTTGTTCGGCTACAGCAGTTCCTATCTGGGAAAGCTTTTCGCGCGAAAAACCGGTGAAAGTTTCAATACCTATCTGGACCGCGTCCGGATCCGGCATGCGGCGTCCATGATTGCAAGGGGAAATCTCCATATCTACGAGATCTCGGAGCGGGTCGGCTACCGGAATGTGGACTACTTCTATAAAAAATTCCGGAAATACACGAATATGACGCCACTGGAATACCGGGAAAATGCAGGCAATTTTGACAAAAGTACGGAAAAACGGTATAAATAGAGAATACATACGGGCACCCGGTGATACGGGGGCCCGCTTTTTGACATTATGGGGGAAATATTGCCGCCCCCAAAAAAGGAGAATGGAAGGAAAGGTTGAAAATGACGTCCAGACAGAAAAAAGAATACTATTCCTTCGTAATCCCATCCGTCCTGGCCTTTGCGCTTGCGGGAGTTTACAGCATCGTCGATGGTTTTTTCATCGGGCAGTGCCTCGGTGACGCGGGCCTTGCCTCGGTGACGATCGGGTATCCTCTGGCGGTCCTGATTCAGGCCGTCGGGACAGGGCTCGGTCTCGCGGGAGCCATCCGCTATACGATCTGGGGGGCGCAGGGACGGAAGGAAGACCAGGAAAAATGCTACACAGCGGCACTTCTGTTCCTGACGCTGGTCAGTATCGTGCTGACGATTCTGTTCCTTTCGCAGCTGTATCCGATTCTCGGATTCCTCGGAGCGGAGGGGGATCTTCTGGAAATGACGGCAGATTATGTCCGCGTGCTCGCGATCGGGACGATTCTGCAGCTCTTGGCAACGGGGCTGGTCCCGTTCATCCGGAACATGGGCGGCACGACCTATGCCATGGTCTCCATGATCCTCGGGTTCGTGGTCAACATCATTCTGGACTACGTTTTCGTGTGGAAATTCCCGTTCGGGATGGCGGGGGCCGCATGGGCCACGGTGATCGGGCAGGCCACAACGACGGTGGCGGCCATTCTATTTCTGATCCGGAAAAAGCCGGGGCTGCGCCTTCCGGGACTAGGAGAGATGCTGCGGATCTGGGGAACGATGATCAAGGTTGGAATCGCACCGTTCGGCATGACGCTCTCTCCGACGGTGACGCTGGTTCTCATGAACCGTTTCCTTCTGATGTACGGCGGAGAACAGGCGGTTGCCGTCTACGGATGCATTGATTACGTGGTGGCGGTGATCTATCTGCTCCTGCAGGGCGTCGGTGACGGAAGTCAGCCGATCATCAGCGAGCACTATGGAGAGGGAAATCTTCCGCTTGCCAGAACCTACCGCGCGATGGCGTATCTTACGGCGGGAGTCATCACCGTGGTATGCATGGCTGGCCTGTTCCTCGCGCGGGGACAGGTGGGCGTTTTGTTCGGAGCCTCGGCGGAGACCTGCCTGGAAGTGGAAAAGCGGCTTCCACTGTTCCTGGGGACCCTCATCTTCGTTGCCTTCATCCGTGTTACAACCTCGTATCTGTATGCGACGGAGAAGGCGGCATTGTCCTACATTCTGGTGTATACCGAACCGGTTCTGTCCTTTGCCGCGTGCCTTCTTCTGCCGCGGAAGCTGGGCCTTGGCGGTGTGTGGATTGCGGTTCCCTGCTCCCAGGTCCTCTCCGGCGTGATTGCCTTTGTGATCAAGCAGATGACAGACCGCGGGAGGCCTTTACCGGAGGAAGAGGATTAAGGGAGAAGCCGTAATAACAACAACGTTTTTTCAATTTACAACAATATTATTCTTGTTAGAAAGTGCCGGAAACGCGATGTTTCCGGCACTTTTGGCTTTCAGATATGGACAAAAACGGGCGGTGCAGAGGACAAAACCGGATTCAGAAATGGACGAAGACGGACGCAGGAACAGCGGGCAGCGGATCCCAGAGGTGGACAAAAATGGAACCGGATACGGACAGAGACGGATGCAGCGGGGGACAGATCCGGAATCCGTATTTGTCCACAGGTAGTTTTATCCGCAGCCGTCCAATCTTCCAAATAAATCTGGAATTGTCCATAGCTGGAATGCAGATGTGGACAGATATGGAATTCTTTGATGAATGATCATGAATTTCTCGATGAATAATCGGAGAAGAAGTACCAGAAAATACCGGGAAACGGAGGGACTGCTCTTTGCATAAATCCGAAGTTGTCCATAGCTAAAAGGCAGGTGTGGACAGATACGGACTTTCTGCGGAACGATCATGGATTTTCCGATGAATGATTGGAGAAGAAGTGCCGGAAAATATCGGGAAACGGAGGGCAGATGCTCTCCCAAGGATTGTTCAGCACGAATATTTCCCCGAGAGTATTTGTCAGTACGGACAGGAGCAGGGATAAGCACGCTCCCCGCATGAAAATGAATCCATATTTGTCCACCCATCGAAATAAATCCGGGATTGTCCACAGCTGCATCAGAAGTGGACAGATACGGACTGAAAAGGGGCGCGTTTGAAAGTGACATTGATATGTCGCTTTCAAACAGCAGCATCGGTGCTGAAGCACCGGCTGCCGCATTCGGCAAAACCGCTGCACTCGAAGATGTCTGATGACATCTTCTCTCTGATAGCACGGATTTTGCCTCAGCGAGGCATAAAAACGATATAAAAGGTACCAGATATGGACAAAGATGGGCTCCAGATCTTGTCAAAATTGGATTCGAAGCGTAAGATGTCAGATATTGACAAACATGTGTTCTGTAAACGTCTCCTGTGGACAAATACGGACAGATATCAGAGGTGATTTTATTTATTCGGAAACCCGGAGCAGGAAGGAAACCTGCGGCGGGCACGGAATCGGGCCGTCGGCCGGGAGAAAAGTGATGCCACGAGCAAAGAAAAAGAACGAACTCAGCAATGAGCTGACGTATTCCAAGAGTAACAAGATCATCAATGCGAAGGGGAAATCTCCGGCGATGGGACTGAAGCTCTTTGATATCGGGATCCGGAACCTGAAGGTCAATGAGGACGGATCCCTGACTTCCGTGATTACGCTGTCGGAGCTGCGGCGGATTTTTCGTACCAATTCCGGCTCCTTTTACACGCAGGTGAAGGAGATCATCAAGCCGACCAGCGACCGGAAGGCATCCATCCTGGACTGGCGCATCTATAAGCAGGACGATGCGAACCAGCGGATCGAAGGCATCAATGTCATCACCAACGCGGCATTCGAAAACGGAGAACTCCGGCTGGAATACAATAAGAGCATCACGAATGATATTTATAACCTGCAGGGGGATTATACCGTCCTGTCGATTGATCAGGTGGTCCGGTTGACTTCGTCCTATTCCATCAAGCTCTATGAGGTGTTCAAGAGTGAAATTGACAAGGAGCGGGCCATCACGGGGAACAACGGCCCGATCTATTACATCACCTATGATTATCAGGAGCTCCGCAAGTTGATCGGAGTGATTCCGGTGAAGGCCTCCCGTGGCGAGAAGGCAAATGAGCCGTTTAAGGTCTATTCGGATTTCCGGAAGCGCGTACTGGACCGTGCGACAACGGAGATCAATGAGATTACGTCGCTGCATGTGGATTATGAACCCGTCAAGGCGGCACACGGAGCGGTCCGGGCAATCCGTTTTGCCGTTTCGCGAAAAGAGAACGCGGACGAGAAGATTCTCGTGCTGGATGAACCGGGGCAGCTTTCGGAAGCGGAGAAGAAGGCTGTTGTGCTGGAAGTGCTGGATATTCTTGACGGCGATTTTACGCTGAATGATGTCCGCTCCATCTGTGATTCCGCACATTACAATGCGGCGCTGGTACGGGAAAAATATGACATGCTCTGCAGGCAGAAGCAGAAGATTCTGAATCGCACCGGGTGGCTGAAGGCGGCTTGCGAGAAGAATTTTACCTGCAATCCGCAGGAGCAGAAGTCTTCCGCAGAGTCGGAGAGCTCCGGGGAAGATCTGGAGAAACCGGACAATGGAACCGGTGGTCGTAAAAACGCACGGAAACCGGCAGAACCCTCCGGGAATGCCGCAGGAAGAAAGAAAGCAGATAAAAAGAGCGCCGGGAGGAAGTCCTGGACCCCGGAAGAGCAGGCGGAATATGACTTCGAACAGATGGAGATGAAGCTGGTCTCCAATTAAGGAAGAGACCTTTGAAATTTTGAGGTGTTCCGTTCTGGACCGGAAAGCGGTGGTGTTTCCGGCATGATGCAGGATGAATGTCGGAAGAAAGCACGGGCAAAGGAACAGGACCGGAATGAGCGAAGAGTCAACGTGGTTTATAACGGTGTACCAAGAGAAGAAATAGCTTATAAGGGATGACAAAGACCCGAAATGTAAAATCGGGCTTGACGCAGATAGAATTGTATTGTATGATAATCTTCGCTTCGGGCGAAAGGATCGCGGGAGCAGAAATAAATCGAGGCGTGGCTCAGTTTGGTAGAGCGCCGCGTTCGGGACGCGGAGGCCGCAAGTTCGAATCTTGTCGCCTCGATGGTGTGGGTCCTCAGAAATGTTGAGAAATCAATGTTTCTGAGGGCTTTTCTTTTGATTGAAAAATGATTACAGAGTGGAATGAAATGACATTGATTCAGTATGGGGATCCGTTCTCGCCCATTGTTCTGATTCAGCCGATCGGAACCGGAGAAGTGAAAGATATGGAGGCGGAGGCTGCCGAAATCCGAAGACGGACAGGAATGAAATTCTGTCTGACGGCTGCGGTCGTGGACAACTGGAATCGGGATCTGTCTCCATGGAAGGCACCTGCTGTGTTTGGAAACGAAACCTTTGGAGAGGGCGCGGAGGGCACGCTGAAGTACCTTCTGAAACTATGTGCAGATCCGGAGAAAACCTGTTACATCGGCGGGTATTCCCTTGCCGGGCTCTTTTCCCTGTGGGCGGCGTATCAGACAGACCGGTTTCAGGGCGTTGCCGCGGCATCTCCATCGGTCTGGTTCCCCGGCTTTCTCCCATATATGGAAGGGCACAAAATTTACAGTCCCAGGGTATATCTGAGTCTGGGAGATCGGGAAGAGAAAACAAAAAAACCGGCACTTTCCTGTGTGGGTGACTGCATGCGGAAGGGATATGACTGGCTGGAACATCATGGAATTCACTGCATTCTGGAATGGAATCAGGGCAATCATTTTAAAGATCCTGCACTCCGTACGGCAAAAGCCTTTGCATGGGTGATGCAGCAGAATATACCAGGCAGAATATGTCTGGTGACAGAGAAAACGGATAGGTAGAGACAATTACGGTTATGGAATAATCCTGTGGGAACAGGCCTTTGAAGCAATGATGTGTAAGAGAAGAACACGTCTGCCTCAGAGGCTTGTTTTTTGTTGCCTGGATACAGAAGTTGAAACTCAAGAATATGAAATGTGCCCAAAAAATGAATGGGAAATATAGAGGATATGACAATATTGACAAATAGGTAAAGGAGTACTATTGTATCAATTACAAGGTTAACCGATTAAACGACAAAACGTAAAACAAAGTGCAAGTATATGAAAGAACAAAAGTTAAACGATAAATTAAGGAGGATGACATGAAAAAGAAAAAGCTTTTTTCAATCGGTCTTGTGGGAATTTTGGCAGTAGGTATGCTTGCCGGATGCGGATCAAGTACGAGCAGTGATAATACTGCTGATACCGCAGCCTCTACAGCAACTACATCGGAAGCAGCGGACACCACATCGGATCAGAGCGCGGATGGCGAAAGCGTTACTCTGGCAGTCTGGAATGAGCCTAATTCTGACGACAGCCTGAACATGTATAAGGCTTGTGAAAAAGCAACCGGGATTCATATTGATGTGACGGTCATTCCGGAAAGCGATTATTCCTCCAAGTTAAACCAGATGGTTTCTACAGGAGATTCTTCCACTGATATTTATGTGGTCTGGGAGAATGATATCAAGAATTTTGCAGAGGCCGGTGGAATTATTAATATGGATGACTACCTTGCAAATTCGGATATTAAGACAGATGACATGATCGATGCTGTTACTAAATTAAGTGATGGCCTGGGCGGAACCTATGGCCTTCCGTGGTGTGCTGCAGCAGAGGTTATGTACTATAACAAGGACCTGTTTGATGCAGCAGGAATTGATTATCCTACGAATGACTGGTCTTATAGCGATTTCCTGGCCGCGGCTGAGAAGCTGACACAGAAGAATGATGACGGAACAACTGCTGTTTATGGCATGGACCTCCCGAATCTCCAGACCTGGTGGGCAGGAATCGGAGGAGCAGGTGATCAGGTATATGATCCTTCCAATGGACAGATGGTTATTGGAGATGGAGCAGTTTCGTTTGTATCGGATTGCGCAGAGCTGGTTTCGAAAGGTGTAATGCCTGAGCCGTCTTCGGATACGGCGGATCTCTTCGGAGCGGGAAAGGCCGCTATGAGCTGGCAGGGCACATGGGTAATCGGAACCTATAAGGATACGCTTCCTTTCAAGTGGGATGTCGCTACAATTCCTACTAACAAAGTGAAGTACAATACTCTTCACACTGGCTTCTATACGATTAATGCAAATTCTAAGAAACAGGATGCTGCATTTAAAGTTATCGAGTACCTGATGGGTGAGGAAGGCCAGACGATCAATTCCAAGGCATCCGGTAATATGTCTGCAATTAAGTCGATCGCAGATGAAGGCGCATGGAAGGTAGAAGGAACACCGATTGAGAATTGGGATGCGATTACGGATTCTCTTCAGGCCGGCGTATTCGGATACACATGCTTGCCGTCCGGTGTAACGAGCAATGCAGTTTCTGAGTTCAATAATGCACTTCTTGGACAGGAAACACCTGCAGATGCTGTAGATAAGGCATCTCAGTATGCTGCAGAGACAATTGGCTATTGAAAAAAGATATTGGTTTTCTATAAACCAGCCTGCGGATGATGGCAGATAATACATCATAAGTATAAGCGGGTCTCTTCCACGACGAGGAAGGTCCCGCTTATTTTATAGAAAAGCACGAGGTATTAAAATGAACCAAACCAAAAAAAAGCCATCTATTGCTTATTTGTTTTGTCTTCCCTGGTTTATTGGATTTGTCTGCTTCACATTATTTCCTATTGGATTCATGGTGAAGAATTCGCTGACCAACAGAAAATTAACCGGTACTGGAAATTTTGTTGGACTTGCGAATTACAGAAATATGTTTAAGAGTGATGTATTTCTGAATTCTTTGAAAGTAACCCTTTTCTTTACTATTGTTATGGTCATTATCACAGCAGTGTGGGCGGTGATTCTGGCACTACTTTTGAATCAGAAAGTGAAATTGAGAGGAATTTTTCAATTTTGCTATTTCCTTCCCTCTGTTGTTCCGACGGTTGCATTGGCATATGCCTTCCGTACAATTTTTGGAAAAGATAGCGGACTTTTAAATGCGCTTTTAAGTGGAATCAGCGGAAAAAATGTAGTAATCAACTGGCTGATGAATCCTGGGACAGTTTACATTGCGGTATTCTTTGTGACATTGTTCACGTATAACACTGGGCAGATGATGCTTATTTTCAGATCTGGATTGTCGGATGTTCCACAGGAACTCTATGAGGCGGCAAGACTGGATGGTGCAAACGCATGGGTTAAGTTCTGGCATATTACGATGCCGATGATTTCTCCGTTGGTCCTTTTTAATGTTGTTAACGGCGCAATTAGCGCATTGAACGGATCATTTGCCCTTCTGTATCCTTTATCCGGAGAGAATGGAGACCCGAATGGGATGACTCAGGTACTCAGCCTTCTGATTTACAAGGAAGCATTTAGCAATATGAAGGTAGGATACGCCTGCGCATTGTCAGTGGTATTGTTCGTAATAGCTGCTCTGTTTGGAATCGTCATTTTTGCTATTTCAAAGAAGACCGTATATTACGAAACCTGATGGAAAGGAGTCAAAATGGCCGTATCAAAGAAAAGAATCATTACACGAATTCTCTTGTATCTGATAATGGTTGTGGTTGCGATTGTTATGTTCAGTCCAATCATCTGGATCTTTTCTGGTGGATTCAAGACGATAACTGAATTTACAACATCGGCTAATATTATTCCCAAAAAGAGCACATTAGAGAATTATATTTATATTTTTACACAATCGAACATATGGCTCTATACAAGAAATACTGTACTGCTGATTATAGGAAATACAACAGGCACTTTATTGTCATCCTCCCTGGTGGCTTATGCCCTAGCCCGAATGGATTTCAAACTTAAAAATGTTATTTTTTCAATCATCGTGGCAACGATGATGATACCAAATATTGCACTGATTATTCCACAGTACATCATGTTTGGAAAAATAGGCTGGTTGGATTCACTGCTCCCGATGATAGTTCCTGCTTTTTTTGCGTATCCGTACAATATTTTCCTTCTGCGGCAGTATTTCCGATCCATTCCAAAGGAATTAGATGAGGCCGCAATCATCGACGGATGCTCTCGTTTTCAGGTGTTCTCAAAAATTATCGTGCCGATATCCAAGCCTACTTTTGTAACCATCGGAGTATTATCTGCAGTTTTCTGGTGGAATGAGTTGACGCAGCCAGTATTTTACATCAATTCAGATAAATGGCGGACTTTGACAATAGCGTTGATGACCTCTTACATGTATACTTCAGGTAACGCATTTGTTATTAACTGGCCGTCAATCATGGCAGCATCCTCACTGATGATCATACCGCCAATGGTATTGTATCTGGTTGCGGGAAAATATCTGACAGGAGGAATTAAGACGTCCGGTTTGAAGTAAAGGAATGGGGGACAGTATGACACTTAAAGAGATTGCGGAAGAGGCTGGAGTATCGACTGCAACAGTTTCTCTTGTAATGAGTGATTCTTCCAGAATCAGCAGCAAAACAAAAGACCGAGTCCGGAAGGTAATTAAAGAAAAAGGATATCGCTCTAATATGCTTGCAGGGAGTTTACGTAAAAGTCGGAGCGGACTGATCGGAATTCTTGTAGAGGATATTACTGTCCCGCACACTGCGTTTATTATCGACGGAATCAATCGATATGCCGAAGAAAAAAATTATAATACGATTTTGGGAAATCTGAGACTGCAGAGCAAAATCAGTTCTCATTTTGATGAAATTGAAGAATATCGTGACAGTATTCAACGTTCGATGGAAACATTATTGTCACTGCAAGTAGATGGGATCATATATATCGGAATGCATGATCGCCGTATGGAAAATGTTTTGGCGGGATCAGATAAACCAGTCGTATATTGTTACTGCTATACAGAGGACGAAAAAGAAGCCTCGATTCGATATGACAATGAGAAAGTTGTAAATTTGCTGACACGAGAGATTGTGAGCCGTGGCCATAAACGAATAGCAGTTATAAATGGCGCGAAAGGATCAGAACCTGCGCAGCTACGCTTTCAGGGATTCTGTAAGGCCCTGCGGGATGCAGAAATTGATCTTCCAAATAACTGGAATGAGCAGGGAAATTGGAACTTTCAGGGAGGAAGAAATGCAGCGATACGTCTATTAACAGGAAACGATGCTGGAACTCAAAAAGATCTTCTTCCAGAAGAACTTCGGCCATCTGTTATTGTATGTATGAATGATGAAATGGCAGTAGGTGTTTATACAGCTGCGGCTGAACTTGGATTAAGAATTCCAGAAGATTTATCGGTGACGGGATTTGATAATGCAGATTTTGCACAACATCTTGTTCCGCCACTGACCACGGTAGAGAGACCGCTTCATCAAATGGGATATCGTGCTCTGGATCTTTTAATTCAAAGAATTCAAGGCGAAGAGAGCGAAGCATTAAATGTAACTTATTCCTGCAAAATTATAGAGGGAAATTCCGTTGCTGATATACAAGGTGAAACAAGAAAAGGTTTGTAACAGTTATAAATATTATCAAATGATGTTTACGTGTATTGGATTCTAGCTGTTGGAAGGAATATAAGCTATGAAGGAAAAGAGACTCCGGAATATTGCACTTAAAAATATACGGATTCATGACATATTTTGGGACAGATATATCAACCTGGTGGAAGATGTGATTCTTCCCTTTGAGTGGGAACTGATCAATGATCGGGTTCCCGGGGCGGAGAAGAGCTATTGCATGCATAATTTCCGTGTTGCCTGCGGATTGAAAAAGGGCGAACATCAGGGAATGGTGTTTCAGGATACGGATGTCGCCAAGTGGCTGGAGGCGGTGGCCTATTCGCTTGCGAAGAAACCGAATCCGCAGCTGGAAAAAATTGCGGATGAGGCGATAGATTTAATTGCGGGAGCACAGTGTGAAGATGGCTATCTGAATACTTACTATACAATTAGCGGGAAAAAGCGCTGGAGTGACCTGTTCGAAGGACACGAGTTATATACGGCCGGGCATCTGATCGAAGCAGCGGTGGCTTACTATGAGGCTACAGGAAAGCGGAAGATTCTGGATGTTGTTTGCCGCATGGCGGACAATCTTTGTGAAGTATTTGGACCAGAAGAGGATAAAATGCACGGATATCCCGGACATCCGGAAGTCGAGCTTGCGCTGATCCGTCTGTACCGCCTGACTGGAAAAGAAAACTATCTGGCGCTTGCGGACTATTTTATACAGAACAGGGGAAAGCAGCCGTGTTATTTTGAATCAGAAGAAAATTATCGAAACGGAACATTTATTTTCCCGGAATTTAAGGATTTCCCGTTTGATTATTGCCAGGCAGACAAACCACTGAAAGATCAGAAGGTAGCGGAAGGACATGCTGTTCGCGCGGTATATCTGTATAGTGCGATGGCTGATCTTGCCTGGGAGAAACAGGATGCCGCGCTTCTGGCACAGTGCGAGACGCTGTGGAAGGACATTGTGAATCGGCAGATGTATGTAACAGGAAGCATTGGATCTGCGGCGTATGGCGAACGTTTCACCATTGATTATGATCTTCCGAACAATACGAATTATTCTGAATCCTGTGCAACGATTGGCCTTGCGATGTTTTCAAACCGAATGTTCCAGAATACACGGGATGGAAAGTATATGGATACGGTGGAACGGGCACTGTACAATACGCTCCTTGCCGGAATTGCACTGGACGGCAAACATTTCTTTTATGTAAATCCGCTGGAGGTGGTACCGGAAGTAGCGGAGAACAATCCGACGATGCGACATGTGAAAACTGAACGGCAACTGTGGTTTGGTGTAGCCTGCTGTCCGCCGAATATTACGCGAACATTGGCTTCAATGGGAAATTACATGTTCGATGTAGAGGGTGATACTTGTTTTGTAAATTTATATATATCCAGCGATATTGATGCATCCTTGGAGCACGGTGATCTGAAGCTTTCTGTTCAGGCAAACTATCCAGAGTCTGGTAAGATTCAGCTGCAAGTGCAGGAAGCGGCCGGGACGGAACAGACCATTGCTCTTCGAATTCCCGGATATATAGGAAATCACTGGGAAGTTTTAATAAATGGAGAAAAAATAAGCTGTAATGTTTCAAAAGGATATTTATATCTCACACGAGTATGGGCGGCGAGAGATGTTATTCAGCTTATATTAGATGTTCAATTTCGTTTTGTTTATTGCAATCCGAAGGTGCGGGACGACATCGGCAAGGTTTGCATTATGCGTGGGCCGATGGTGTATTGCTTTGAGGAGGCGGATAATGGCCCGTATCTGGCAGGATGCCGGATAAGAACAGATCAGCCGATCCATGAGAGTCGCGACTCCAACCTTCTGGGCGGAACACTCTGTGCAGAAGTCAGCGGAGAACGGATTGATTACAGTAAGGCATCGGACCGGCTGTACAGCCCGGAGAAGCCGGTTTACCGGGAAACAAGACTGCGTGCAATCCCGTACTGCAGCTGGAACAACCGCGGAAAAGGTGAGATGCAGGTCTGGATGATGGATGCCAGCCTGAATGTGGAAACCTCCGGCTCAGCGGAAGCATGACAGATTGCTTTTAATCACAATAGACAGTTTGGAATCGTGATTCCCGGAGAGAATTTCCTCGCCGTAGCATGCAAGCCGGAACAGCATTTCACATGCTGTTTCGGCTTGCTTTGCAATATCCTGAAAAATAACGGCATCCACGGTTCCGTCGGAAACATAGGGAATGAGCTCCGGGAAAAGGTCCATGCAGATCAACCGGGGACGCTTTGAGCAGTTTTCGCGAATATAGGACGCCACGATGTCCGGGTGATAGGTCAGATCGAAAATTCCCTTGATCTCGGTAAAGTCAAGAATACGGTCCAGAGCCAGGTAAATGTCATTCCGGGTGTTCAGCTCTTCAATGGGATGAAGCAGAGTAAGATTCCGGAAATCGCTTTTCAGTACATCCGAAAAGCCGTTGCAGCGCGCGATGAGAGAATCAGTGCTGGAATAAGAGCGCTTTCCCATCAGAATCTGAACGGTCCCGTGCTCCGGCAGCATTTTTCCCATGAGTTCACCGGCGATGGTTCCGGTCTTGTAATCGTCAATGCCGATGAAGGCGTCGTAGTCATTGCCCGGGACAGGTTTGCTCAGCATGACCACGTGACATCCCTCTGCGCGGAGGTTTCTCGCTTCTTCCTTCATCTCACCGGGATTGGCGGCGACAATGACGAAATTCCGGATGCCCTGCTGTCTTGCAATATGAAGGAAATCCCTCTGCTCCTCCGGGACATTCTGGTTGGCCGTGTAGACCTTGACTTCCATTCCGTTGTCGCCGTATTTCTCCAGAGCCTGTTCCACACCCTTGGTAATCGCGGGCCGGAAATAAGTGGCATTCAGGGAATCGTAATCGAGGAGGGCAATGGGAATCCGCTTGTTCATGGCAAGGTCTCTGGCGTTTTGATTGGGAATGTAGTGACATTCCTTCAGAGCATCCAGAACGATCCGGCGTGTTTTCTGACTGACGGAGCCTTTGTTGTTTACAACGTTATAGATCGTTGTCCGGGAGACATGAATTTTCTCTGCAATCTCCTCCAGTGTCATGCGCCGATAGCTTTCGCCAGACATAAGTCAGCTCCCTTCTGAATCAAATCTTTACTATTTTCGAGGTAACGGTTCAACACATTTCGAATATCCCAGCGGGAATCCTTAACGTTGTCGGTCAGAGTCCCTGACACTCGAAGATACCGGATGGTATCTTTTACGGCCATGGACATATAGCAAATCCTGATGTGGATGGCTCCCTGCGGGCCGGGCACGATGGGGCCGGCAGTTGTAAATAAGCATCAGGTTTAAATGAAATCCATGGTCGGATGAAATAAATACAGTATAACGCGAGGCTATGGTTTTGTGAACAAAAGTTAACACGTGTAACTATGCAAAGCGATGAATTTACACGTGTTAAAACGAAACAATATTGAATATGATGACGATGAAAATTATCATGAAATCCAGTTCAGAAGAAAAAATATGCGGAGGGCAGCAATGATTTGGAGAGAGGAACAGGCACTTTGCAGGCGCTTTGACAAGGAACTGCTTCGGATAGAGCCGTGGGGGGCAGACAGCTTTCGCATCCGGGCAACGCAGAACAACCGTTTTCGTGAGGACGGGGAAGAGGCAAGTCTGTCCGCGCTGCTTCCTGTGGACAGGCAGAAGGCCGAAATCGAAATTGATGAGGAAAATGACCGGGGGACCATCCGGAATGGGAAACTGATCTGCGAGATCTGTTCTACGGGAAGGCTGATTTTCCGAAAAGCGGACGGGAAGGTTTTACTGGAAGAATACGATAAAAACCGCTTTCGCCGGAGAAATTATGAACAGGATCCGGACAGCGCTTTGGAAATTCCGTCCAGGCAGTATGAGCCGCACCTCGGGACGAATGATTACATGCTGACGGCGCATTTTGTGGCAAAGGAAGGCGAAAGGTTCTATGGCATGGGGCAGTATGGCCTGCCGTTTTTGAATCTGAAGGGCTGCAAGCTGGAGCTCGCGCAGAGAAATTCGCAGGTCAGTGTGCCGTTTCTGATTTCTTCGGAAGGCTATGGCTTTTTGTGGAACAATCCGGCGATCGGATACGCTTCGTTCGGGCGCAACATGACGGAGTGGCGGGCAGAGTCGACGAAGCAGCTGGATTACTGGATCACGGCGGGGGACAGTCCGGAAGAAATTGAAGAGCACTTTGCGGACGCAGCCGGACATGTTCCGCAGATGCCGTCATATGGGACCGGGCTTTGGCAGAGCAAGCTTCGTTACCGCACCCAGAAGGAGGTTCTGGAGGTTGCCCGGGAATACAAGAGAAGAAATCTTCCGCTCAGCGTCATTGTCATTGACTTCTTCCATTGGACGGCACAGGGGGACTGGAAATTCGACCCGGAACTCTGGCCGGATCCGGAGCAGATGGTAAAAGAACTGCGGGAGATGGGGATCGAGGTCATGATTTCGGTGTGGCCGACGGTCGAAGAGGAAAGTGAGAATTACCGCGAGCTGGAAGAAAAAGGATATCTGCTGCGAACGGAATACGGGCCGAGGCTGGGCATCAAGAATAAGGACACTTATTTCGATGCGACCAATCCGGCGGCACGGGACTATGTCTGGGATCATCTGAAGCGCGATTACTATGACAAGGGCATTCATCTTTTCTGGCTGGATGAATGTGAGCCGGAGGTCTCCGGATATACCTATCGGAATTACCGTTTCTATGCGGGCAGCGATCTGGAGAGCGGCAATATCTATCCGAGAGAATTCGCGAGAATGGTGTATGAGGGAAGAAAGCGCGAGGGAGAGACGGACATTGTAAGTCTTTGCCGCTGTGCCTGGGCCGGATCCCAACGGTACGGCGCTCTCGTATGGACCGGGGATGTGGCATCCAATTTCGAGATTCTGAAAACACAGATTTACGCGGCGCAGAGCATGAGCATCGCCGGGATGCCGTGGTGGACAACGGATATCGGCGGGTTCCACGGAGGAAACGCAGCGGATCCTGTTTTTCGGGAATGTCTCGTGCGGTGGTTCGAGTTCGCGGCGTTTTGTCCGGTCCTGCGGATGCATGGATTCCGGGAGCCGAAGGTCAGCGCGGTGGAAGGAAAGTCGTTCGTGGCTGGGAATGCGAAGGCGTGGAAGTACACATCGGGCTCACCGAATGAGCTCTGGTCCTACGGCGAGGATGTCTATGAAATTCTGAAGAAATATCTTCTGATGAGAGAAAGAATGCGGCCGTATGTAGCGGAGCTTATGACAGAGGCGCATGAAAAGGGAACGCCCCTGATCCGGCCGATGTTCTATGTCTATCCGGACCGGCGCGAAGCGTACGAGGCGGAGGATCAGTACATGTTCGGAAACGAGCTTCTGGTCGCGCCGGTAACGGAACAGGGAACGCAGGAGAGAGAAGTGTGGTTCCCGGAGGGAAACTGGTTTGCAGTAGAAGACGGCAGTGAAGTGGCTGGTGGAGGACGCGCGGCGGTCAAAGCACCGCTTGATGTGATTCCTGTCTACGCCAGAACCAGAGAGCTGGCGGATCTTCTCGGCAATAGATAAAGGTTTCACGCGCGGTTTCACGCGGGGGCCCGCAGGCAGGGGCGGACAGAGCGGGAAACGGCAGCGCGGAACGCATTCACAACAAGGAGGGGAATAACAAAATGAGTAGTTTCGGAGTAGTAAACTGGGCTGTTCTGATTCTGTACTTTGCGGCCATGATGTATCTTGGCTCGAAGATGGGGAAAACGAACAAGACAACCAGGGATTATTTCCTTGGAGGAAGAAGAATTCCATGGTGGGCGATCGGCCTGTCCGTTCTGGCAACACAGTGCTCGGCGGCATCCTTCATCGGTATGCCGGGATGGGGCTATACCAGCGGCCTGCACCGTGTGACGTTCATGTTCCAGTTCCCGGTTGTCATGGCAATTCTGATGACCACGTTTGTTCCGTTTTTCTATAACACAAAGGTGGTCAGTGTCTATGAATATCTGGAGAAGCGGTTCGGATCCAAATCAAGAACGCTGCTGGCCGTGATTTTCCTGCTTTCCAGAGGCCTGCAGACGGCAGTCGTGCTGTTCGCTCCTGCGCTCGCGCTGTCCACCATCACGGGCCTGCCGACCAAGACCGCGGTTCTTCTGATGGGAATCATCGCCATCATCTATACCGTAACGGGCGGCATTTCCGCAGTCATCTGGACGGATGTCGTGCAGATGTTCATCATCTATTTCGGTGTTGTCCTGGCTATCGTGATCCCGATCTTTACGGTGGACGGAGGCCTTGGAACGATCCTCTCCAATGCGTCGGGAGCCGGCCTTCTGACCGGACTGGATTATTCCTTCAACATGAAGGATTCCTACACCTTCTGGGGCGGATTGTTCGGATCGGGCTTCCTGTATCTGGCTTACCTTGGCACAGACCAGAGCCAGATTCAGAGAGTGCTGACGGCCAAGAACATCCGTGAATCCAAGCTGTCTCTTGCATTCTCCGGTTTCATCGCACCGCTGCAGACGCTGCTGTTCCTGTTCTCCGGAATCTGCCTGTACAGTGCCTACAACGGACAGCAGTTCGAGAATTCCGACATGGTTATGCTGACTTTCGTATCGAAATATCTTCCGGTCGGTATTGCGGGACTTGTCACTGCGGGCGTCTTTGCCGCAGGTATGTCCAGTCTGGATTCGGCACTGAATTCTCTTGCAACGGTCAGCGTCAACGACATTTACAAGAAGATCAATCCGAAGGCGGATGATGAGAAGTGCCTGAAGGTTTCCCGGCTGATGACGCTGGTGTGGGGTGTTTTTGCCACAGTGGTCGCCCTGTTCCTCGGCGGTCTCGGCGGCGTTCTGGATATCATCAATACGATCGGACCGCTGTTCTATCCCTGCCTGCTCTCTGCCTTTGTGCTGGCGGTATTCTGCAAGAAGGCAAATCAGAAGGGCTGCATTGCGGCAGTCATCGCGGGACTTGCCATTGACCTGTATATGTTCAAGTTCACGTCCATCGGTTCACTGTGGTGGAACTTCCTCGGTTTCCTGTTCGCTGTCGCAGTCGGCTATATCGTGAGCCGGATCACGGATGAGAAGAAGCAGGCCCGCGAGGCTCTGGACGAGAATTTCCGGTTCGACACTGCAGTTGGAAGTGAACTGACCATCGGCTACGTCACCAAACTTGCTGCAGCAGGCAAGATTGCAGAGAAGGATGAGGATGGCTATTATGTCATTCCGGGCAAGGTGGACAAGATCAGCTATGCCCTGATTGCGTACTTCATTGTGATTGTGATCGTGTTGTCTCTGATCTGACGGATTGAGGCAGACCAGACAATGGATTCTGAGGAAGATTTACATGGAACACATCGTTCTTGCGAGAAAAAACGGGAAAGATCCGATTAAAATCCTGTCGGCATTTCTGAGCACGGTTCCGGCGATTCTGAAATACGGCAGAACCAGAATCTATCCGGATGATACGTATTACATTCCGTATCGGAGGAAGATTTTCCGGGTTCGGGAAACCGGAGAAGAATTTCAGTTCCTGTGCAGCTGTGTGAGCGAGAATATCGCGGTCATGGCCCTTCCCGGGAGCAGCAGCGGGCGGAATTTCATGCTGGAAACACGGGAACTGCCCGCAGAGAAGCTCATCAATGTGAACCGCAGTACGGAAGATACGGATCGGGAGATTCAGCAGCAGATGCAGCTGGATCATACCATCCGGAAGGTGCTGCGCCGCTGCCACCTAGAGGAATCCGTTGCCGATCAGGTATATATTGCGGAACCAACCTTCTGTGTCCGGGGAAAATCGGATTATATTTTTCTGGTGGACCCGGTATCGGAAAAGGTTGACTTCAGCAATTTCGATCCGGTGCAGAAAATCATCGCACAGCAGTATTTGCAGAAACATCCGGAACTTCTGACCGGCTGAAAAGGAAAGCCGGAGGATCCGGATCTCCATAGACATAAAAATATCTCCATCATTTCAAAAGAGAATGATGGAGATATTTTCTTGCTTATTCTTGCAGCAGCCAATCGGCTATATCATGAATTTCGATTCCTTCATAGCTATATTTCGGATGTTTGGCTCGCGTTATTGTCTTCATATAGCTGCTCACTTTCAAAAAATGAATTTTTTCTTTTTTTGAAAAGCACAATATTGATTTCAAGGAGGAATTGACCGCCTGTGGGCACATTTACGATTGAAATCAGCCTGCGGAATGGTTACCTGTCATTTATCTATAGGAAAAACGGAGGGCAGAGTATAAACTGAAAAGAGAAGCTTTTTCAGAGGGGGACAATGAAATGGATCATACAATTTTACAGCTGATTCCGTATCCGAATGAGGTAATCCGGAAGGAAGGATGGTGCAGGTGCAGTGATCGCCTGCAGGTTAAGGAAAAAGAGGTTCAGGACAATCCGGAAGGTTATCGCCTGGACATTTGTGAGGATGGCATCCGGCTTGCGGGGGCGCCTGCCGGAATTTTCTATGGAAAACAGACTCTCTGCCAGCTGAAGAATCAGTTCGGCGGGGAGATTCCCTGCATGGAGATCACGGATGCGCCGCGCTTTTCGTATCGCGGCTTTATGCTGGATTCCAGCCGCCACTTCCTGCCGAAAGAGGACATCAAGCGACTTCTGGATGCGGCAGCGCTCCTGAAGCTCAATAAGTTTCACTGGCATCTTACGGATGATCAGGGATGGCGGATCGAAATCCGCAAATATCCGAAACTGACCGAAATCGGAGCCAGAAGAGGAAAAGCGGATTTTGCCAGGATCCCGGAACCGAAAGAGACGCACGACTTTTTTACGCAGGACGATATCCGCGAGATTGTGGCATATGCGGCGGATCGCTTCATTGATGTCGTGCCGGAGCTGGAAATTCCGGGGCACGAGAGCGCGCTCCTTGCTGCGTATCCGGAATACAGCTGTGAGGGAACGGATCCCGGAGAACTGCAGGTTCAGATCACCGGCGGCATTTTCAGAGAAATTCTGTGTGCGGGAAATGAGAAAACGGCCTTCCTGCTGCGGGACATTCTCGATGAATACATGGAGCTGTTCCCGTATTCCTATCTTCATCTTGGAGGAGACGAAGCGGTGAAGGTCCACTGGAGAAACTGCCCGAGGTGCCAGGCGAAAATCCGGGAGCTCGGCCTTTCTGACGAGAATGCGCTGCAGCAGTGGCTGGTGCGGAGCATGGCGGATTACCTGGAAGAGAAGGGGCGGCATGCACTGGTCTGGAATGATGTTCTCCGGGGAGAGAAGCTCTCTCCGAAAATCGCTGTTCAGATGTGGCTTGGAGACAAGGATCTGATCGAGGAATTCACATCGCGCGGCGGAAGGATCGTTCAGTCCACAACGGATTTCTGCTATCTGGATTATCCGTATTCAACCATTGATGTGAAGAAAATCATCGCTTTTGACCCGGTTCCGGACTACCTGAAGGACCGGGAAGAGCAGGTCTGGGGAATTGAGTGCCCGCTCTGGGCGGAGCGGGTGACGGATTTGAATCGTGCTGCATTCCAGCTGTTTCCGCGTCTTTCCGCTATGGCGGAGAAAGCCTGGACGAAAGCACCCTCGACGGATCACGTACAGAACGCGGGGATCATGCGGAATTCGGAAGATACGCAGGGCGGGGAAGAAAAAAAGAAGCAGGGGGCGGCTTGTGAGGCCGCCGCGAATCAGCGCGAAGACAGCTGCAGGACAGAACATGATTACGAGAACTTCTGCAGCAGATACGGGAACCTTCGGCAGGAACTGGAGAAAATGGGCCTGAAGGGCGCTCCGGAAAAATACTGGAACATGACCCCGGAGGGTGCGGCTCGGGATCAGAAGGAACTGGAGGATCTTCTGGATACGCCGTTCCTTCAGAAGTTCCGTGAGGAAGAAGAGGCACTTCTTGCCTCGGAACGGGAAGTATACGGGAGATTTTAGCTGTTTTGTGAGAAAAGTTCAGAACAGGCAGTGAGCGCGGCCGTCTCCCGTGAGAAAAATTGCGCTTTCATCACGGAAAATCCTGTTTACAGAGTTTTCCTGTATTCAGATTTTCCTATGATATATTGGGATAAAGAATAACATAAAGAAAGGAAACGATATCATGCCGAGCGGACATTCTTCTTCCAGCCATTCCTCATCGAGTCATTCTTCGTCGAGTCACTCATCGAGCTTTTCGTCGAGTTCTTCCAGCCATTCGTCCGGATTCTCATCAGGGCGCTCCTCCGGAGGACCTTCGAGGCATTCCTCGGGTTCTTCTGCCAGTCGGCATTCGCAGACCAGTCATTCTTCCTATTCCGCTTCAGCGAGGAAGACCTGGACGGCCGGAAACCGCGGTGATCACACCTATGTGCCGGTGTATCGCTCCAGACGGAATCAGCCGAGGTTCTACCAGGGGCCGGATCCGACCCGGTATGCCTGCCATCACCACGACTACGTATATTATCCGATCGGGTGGGAAAGTGAAGGAACCCGCTACAAGGCGGGATATTACGATGAGGACGGAAACCATTACGACAGCGTCCTGATCAAGGATGAACAGACGATCTGCAAGTGTGAATACTGCGGATCCACCGTCAAGATCAAGTGGGAAGGCGGCGCACTGCCGAACTGCCCGAATTGCGGAGCGCCGCTGTCCGTGCAGGCTACGGACGAAGCCGGGAGGCAGGAAAGAACGTCAGCAAAAGAGGGGAACGGGACGGCTTCTTCAGAGGAGACAGGAAAGGGAAAATCCTCTCTGGCGGGAATCATCATCGGCATTGTGGTCGTCTTATTCTTCATAAAATTCGCGTGGACATTTGTCTCTCTTTGGAATGAAGAAGAAACCGGCAGCATGCAGGTGCAGGAGGTGAACGTTTCGGAAGAGGATTCTCAGTGGGATCAGGAAACGGATTCGTCGGATTCTGACTATCCGGCGGAGCTGCCGGAGGAACTCTATGTGGATGCGATCGGAAGATCCTGCCCACTCGGCTCAGATGGCAATTACTATGACAGTGAAACCGGAACGTATTTCTGGTTCAATACCGATGTATCACCGGCTCAATGGCAGTACTGGGTGGAAGGAATCTCCGATGACTACGGCGATTACGGATGGATGGAGTACGATGACGGCGAAGGGTTGTGGTACATTGATACCGGAGACGGCTGGGAGAAGCTGCCGGATTCCTATGACGCGGATGCGCTGTGGCATTTTGAGGATGCGTACACGTTCCCGGAGTAGAGAGAGGTACCCTGTCTCAAATTCTGTCAGGCATCAGCACAATAAATCGCGGTTTGGCAAACGGTGTTCATGATTTCCCTCGCCATCGGAAAGTCAGAAGCGGGATGCTCATATTGTTCGTGCAGGGAAGTTCTACGGCTCGAACGCTTCTGCAGAACAGACACGAAAAGTCCTGGGCTCGCCCAAACGTGCAGGAAAGATCAACCCGCAAGCGGGGCCTATTTCTCATCCACAACCTGGAAGATGTAGAACTTCAGGTAATAGGAGGCATCGTTCGCCCACAGAATCGGGTGATCCGGGCCCTGCTGACGGAATTCCACCTGACGGAGACGCTTGTGTGCGTCATGGGCGGCCTGTGCAATGGCCTGCCGGAAGAGGTCTGCCGTCATGAAATGGGAGCAGGAGCAGGTCGCAAGGAATCCGCCGTCCCGGACGAGCGCAAGGCCCTGACGGTTGATCTCCCGGTATCCTCCGATTGCGGCCTTGACCGAGCTGCGGGATTTGGTGAACGCCGGAGGATCCAGAATGACGACGTCATATTTCCTTCCTTCCCGGTGCTGGGAAGGGAGAAAATCAAACACATCACCGACCACATAGTCAATGCGGTCGGTGAATCCGTTCAGCCGGGCATTTTCCTTTGCCTGCGTGATGGCAAGCTCCGATGCATCAATGGAGGTGACGTGCGCAGCGCCTGCGGCAGCGGCATTCAGGCCGAAGGATCCGGTATGCGTGAAGCAGTCGAGGACCTCGGCTCCGCGGCAGATGGGCCAGATCGCCCTGCGGTTTTCCTTCTGATCAAGGAAAAATCCGGTTTTCTGTCCGTCCTTGACGTCAACGATGTATTTTACGCCGTTTTCCGTGATGGGAACGCTGGTATCAAATTCCTCGGAGAGAAAGCCGCTCGTGCGGGGAAGCCCTTCTTTTTCACGGACCTTGGCATCGCTTCGCTCGAAGATTCCACGGATGGCGATGCCGTCCTCCTTCAGAATCTGAACGAGGCTGGCAAGAAGCAGGTCTTTGAGCTTCTCGGTCCCGAGGGCAAGAGATTCCACAACGAGGACATCTTCATATTTATCTACGGTCAGCCCGGGCAGAAAATCCGCTTCGCCGAAGATCACCCGGCAGGAGGATGTGTCAATGACTGCCTTCCGGTAATTCCAGGCCGCCCGGACGCGGGCCTTCAGAAATGCAGGCGTGATGACATCCTCTTCCCTGCGGGCAAGCATCCGCACGCGGATGGTGGAATGCGTGTTGAGAAAACCATAGCCGAGAAAATACCCGTCAAAATCCAGCACACTCACAATGTCCCCGTTTTCAAATTCCCCGGTGACGCGTTCAATTTCATTGTCATAGATCCAGGCGCCTCCTGCCTTGAACTCGCGGGCCTCGCGCTTTTTGATGTGGACCTGCGCGTCTGTGACAAGGCTTTCGGGTGAAGTGGTGTCATAATTTAAGTATTCAGAGATTGTCATCATTAATTCCTCGCTGAGGCAAAATCCGCGATATCAGAGAGAATTTCGCGAAGGCGAATTCTCTCTGTATACAGAGTGCCGCCAAGCGGCACTCTAAGCAGGAGAAGATGTCATCAGACGTCTTCGAATGTAACGGTTTTGCCGAATGCGGCTGCCGGTGATCCGTGACATTTTGCAACCGTCTGGCACATCCCGATTCCGCAAGGATATTCGGGATGTGCGGAATCATTATCATGTTAATATCGGTAAATTTATAAGGTAAATGCCGCCTTCCGCCGCGGAACTGCGAGAGAACGACGTCTGCTCCAGTTTACACTATTTGCAGCGGTTCGGCACCTGCTGGATTCAAATGATTTCAGCAGATGGTTTCAGGAGTTTTTGATCGGACATAGTACGGTACGATGACTGGGGATGTGGACAGATTTCAGGCGAACCTTCGAAAGAACAGAGGCACCAAATGTTACAGAATTTTTATAATTGGCCGCTGTATTCTGATTGACGGGGGGCTGTACGGAGAGTATGCTTGATATGTAGTTTTAAAAACTACATTGATTGACAACAGATGAGAAAAGGACCATTCCTCTATGAATGAACAGAAAACTGCGGTGCTGATTGACTCCGGCTGCGATATTCCCGAGAGAATCCGGCGCAAGTATGATATTGAGATTCTTCCGCTGCGCGTCATTTATCCGGAGAAGGATTATCAGGACGGTGTGGACATCAATCCCATGATGATCTATCAGCGCTTTCCGGATGAGATTCCGACGACTTCCACGCCTTCTCTGGCAGAAGTAACGGATAAATTCGATGAACTGAGAGACAAGGGCTATGAGAAGGTGATCGCGGTTACCATCTCCAGCGGTCTGTCCGGAACGTACAATACCATCCGGCTGGCGGCATCGGAATATGAGGATCTGGAAATCTTTGTTTTCGACACGAAGAACATTTCCTCGGCGAGCGGTATTTTTGCGATCTGGGCGGCGACCCGTCTGCAGAAAGGCGAGTCCTTTGAGGCCATCTGCAAACGACTTCCGGAGAAGCTCGGTGACAGCAAGGCATTGTTCTACATGGATACGCTGAAATATCTGCAGCGAGGCGGCCGGATCGGAAGGGTCGCGGGGACCCTCGGCGAAGCGCTGAAGATCAAGCCGATCATTTCCTGTGATGAAAACGGAACTTATTATACCGTGGCGAAGATCCGCGGAGCGAAGACGGCGAAGCTCAAGCTGGCGGAAGAGGTGATCCGTTACAGCTTCGGTCATAAGACCTGGATGATTATCAAGGAAGGCGATGCGCACGCGGAGGCGGTCGCAATGCAGGAGCTTCTGGAGAATCATGAGAAGCTGGTGGACAAGCAGATCCTTTTCGAGGAGCAGATCACGGCGACTCTGGCGCTGAACACAGGCCCCGGCCTGGTCGGCGTCGTGGTGATGCGGGATCCCGATGACTAGAATGAACAGCAGGCAGCAGGCGGTGCAGCGGCACTGTCTGCTGCTTTTGCGTGTTACAGGGCCGCATTCCGGATGCGAAGCGCGCCTCTTTTTGGTATAATTATTCAGTTATAGTGTGCCTTGCACAGCAGCGGCATGGTCCGCCTGTGGGGCGTCGTTGGGAGGGTATGGCAATGACACAGACGGAAGAAGTATTACAGGCATTTGAGAAGGAATTCGGCGACACCAGGGGAGTCCGCCTTTTCTTTGCACCGGGACGTGTGAATCTGATCGGAGAGCACACGGACTACAACGGCGGGCATGTGTTTCCCTGCGCGATCAGTCTGGGAACCTATGCGGCGGCCAGAAAGAGAGAGGACCGCGTGATGCGGTTCTTTTCCGTGAATTTCGCGAAAATCGGCGTGATTCAGACGTCGCTGGATGATCTCACACCTTCCAAAGAGGCAGGATGGACCAACTATCCGAAGGGCGTGGTATGGGCCTTTGCACAGAAGGGGCATCCGATTGACAGCGGTTTTGACATGGTAATCTACGGAGACATTCCGAACGGATCCGGACTGTCCTCCTCAGCTTCGCTGGAGGTGCTGACGGGAGAGATGCTGCGCAGCTTTTTCGGAATGGAGGCGGAGCTGACGAATGAAGATCTTGCCTTCATCGGTCAGTACTCGGAGAACGAGTACAACGGCATGAAGTGTGGCATCATGGACCAGTTTGCATCGGCCATGGGCAGGGAGGGCAACGCGATTTTCCTTGATACCAACAGCATGCAGTTTGAATATGCCCCGCTGAATCTTACCGGCATGAAGCTGATGGTGACGAACACCAACAAGAAGCACAGCCTGGTGGATTCCGAGTATAACCTTCGAAGAGAGCAGTGCGGGCGTGCGCTGAGGGATCTGCAGAAGAAGCTTCCTGTGAAGACGCTGGGGGATCTTTCGATTGAGGAGTACGAAGCAAACAAGGATCTCATTGAGGACGAGGTCTGCCGCCGCAGAGCGAAGCACGCGGTCTATGAGAATCAGCGGACCATCGAGGCGGTTGCGGCACTGAAGGCCGGTGATGTAGCGCGTTTCGGCAGACTGATGAACGAATCTCATGTTTCGCTTCGTGACGACTATGAGACCTCCTGCCCGGAGGCAGATATTCTGGCGGAAGAGGCATGGAAGATTCCGGGGGTCCTCGGTTCCCGGATTACCGGCGGCGGCTTCGGCGGCTGCACGGTGAGCATCGTGAAGGATGAGGCCGTGGAAGAATTCCGGGAGAAGCTCGGAGACGTGTACCGGAAGAAGGTTGGCTATCCGGCGTCTTTCTATACGCTGGAGATCGGCGGCGGTCCGAGAGAGCTGTGACGAAATGGCTTGGTAAAAGCCTCAGCGAGGGATAAGTTTGAAAGTGACATTGATATGTCACTTTCAAACTGCAGCATCGGTGCTGCCGCATTCGGCAAAACCGCCTTCGCGGATTTTGCCTCAGCGGGGTATAAAAATGAGCTTATTTTCAGCAATTGTTCCTTGTTACAACGAAGAGGAAAATATCGATTATTTCTATCAGGAATTCATGAAGAATGAGCCCTTTTTCCGGGAGCATGATCTGGAATTCGAGCTGCTGTATGTAGATGACGGCTCGAAGGACAGGACGGTGGAGAAGGTGAAGGAGCTCCGGCAGAAGGATGGAAGAGTTCATCTGATCTCCTTTTCCCGCAACTTCGGAAAGGAAGCCGCCATGTATGCGGGGCTCGAGCACGCAAAGGGCGACTACGTGGCCGTGATGGATGCGGACCTTCAGGATCCGCCGTCGCTCCTTCCGGAAATGTTCGGCTATCTCTGGGACGGCTATGATCAGGCCGCGACGAGAAGAGTGACGAGAAAGGGAGAACCGCCGATCCGTTCCTTCTTCGCGAGGCAGTTCTATAAGCTGATCAATAAGTTCTCGAAGACGGAAATTGTGGACGGTGCGAGAGATTTCCGCCTGATGAAGCGCTGCGTGGTGGACGCAATTCTCTCGGTGAAGGAATACAACCGCTTCTCAAAGGGCATCTTTGAGTGGGTGGGTTTTCGGACCCGCTGGATTGAGTTCGAGAACGTGGAACGCAGATACGGAGAGACCAAGTGGTCCTTCTGGAAGCTTTTTGTCTATGCGATGGACGGAATCGTGGCATATTCGACGGTGCCGCTTGCCATGGCGGCGTTTGTCGGTGTTCTGTTCTGTGTCATTGCGTTCCTGATGATTGTATTTGTCATTATCCGGAAGCTTCTGATGGGAGATCCCACGAGCGGGTGGCCGAGCATGGTCTGCATCATTCTGATGGTGAGCGGCATTCAGCTGCTGTGCCTCGGCGTGATCGGCCAGTATCTGTCCAAAACCTATCTGGAAGTGAAGAACCGCCCGATTTACATCACAAAGGAAGAGCTTGACTGATGAAGCAGACTACAAACCGACGACAATCCGTGCGGCGCATTGCCGCGCTGGAAATGCCGCTTGCCGGCATTCTGATTCAGACGCTGATTTACGCGTGGCTGTGGTTTTCCATCTACTATCCGCTGGTGCGGCTGCGGCTGAAATTCTGGCTGAACGGGCACATTCTGGTGCTTCTTTTATATTTCGTGCTGCTCCTGTTCCTGACGAAAACCTATGGCGGCATGGATGTGGGATATCAGAAACCGTTTGACGTCAGCCTGTCGCAGATTTTCTCGCTTCTGATCGTCAATGCCTTCACGTATCTGCAGGATTCACTGCTGCGCAACTGGCTGCTGCCGATCGGATGGGCTCTTCTGGCGACGCTGGTTCAGATCGGATTTGCGGTGCTGTGGATCCGGATTTCCGACCGGGTTTATCACAAGGTCTTCCCGCCGACGAAGCTCCTTCTGGTTTACGGCGAGCGGAATGCAGAGTCGATTCTGCAGAAGTTCGCGAGCCGGCCGGAAAAGTACGATGTCACCAGAACGGTCTGCATTTCCGAAGGCGTGGAGAAAATCAAACAGGAAATTCTGGAATCCGGCGGAATGGCGGTCGTTCTGTGGGATATTCCTACCATGGACCGGAATGAGCTGATGAAGTTCTGCTACGCGAACGGCGTGCGGCAGTACATGATGCCGAAGATTCCGGATGTTCTGGTCAAGGGATCGACGCAGCTCCATCTGTTCGATACGCCGATTTATCTGACGAAGGAATATGCACTGACCTTCGGAGAGAGGTTCTGCAAGCGGGCGGTAGACATTGTCTGCGCGCTGATTCTTCTGGTTCTGACGTCACCGTTTTTCCTCATTACGGCGATTTTGATCCGGCTGTATGATCATGGCCCCGTATTTTACAAGCAGGTGCGCTGCACATTGAATCAGAAAGAGTTCAGGATCATCAAGTTCCGCAGCATGAAGGTGGATGCGGAAAAGGACGGTGTGGCCCGCCTTGCCTCGGAGCATGACGACCGCATCACGCCGGTGGGACATTTCATCCGCAAGACGCGGATTGATGAGCTTCCGCAGCTGATCAACATTCTGAAGGGCGAGATGTCGTTCATCGGTCCCAGACCCGAACGGCCGGAGATCATTGCCCAGTATATGGAAGAAATGCCGGAGTTTGCCTACCGCATGAAGGTCAAGGCAGGACTTGCCGGGTACGCGCAGGTCTACGGCAAATACAACACGACGCCTTATGACAAGCTGAAGCTGGATCTTACGTATATTCAGAATTATTCGCTTGGCCTGGATCTAAAGCTGATGCTCCTGACACTGAAGATTGTCTTTACGCCGGAGGCAACGGAAGGAGTAGCGGACGGACAGGTAACGGCGATGCAGGAGAACCCCGCGGAGAAGACGCAGCCGGTTTCGGAATCCTCTGCAGATGCGGAGAGGACGGAAGCGCCGAAGGAGTCTGCTTCTGCAGCAGCGCGGGAAACGCCGGGCGGGGGAGTTTCGTGATGGAGCACAGGACAGAACAGATGCCGGCACATATGGAGGAAACCGTCAACCGACGGAGCCTCTGGCTGCGGCTTCGGAAGGCGCTGTGGTGGATTCCGGCCTGGACGGTGATCGGAGCACTCGCGGCAGTGGTGATTTATACCGGACTCTGGCTCCGGCTGACCGGGCAGAGGCAGTACCGGCAGACCTCCAAATACTATCTGACCTTTGGAAATGACGCCGCGGGGAATCCGCAGGACTACTACAACGATTACACCTGGAATGATCTTCTTTTCTCGGTGCCCGCGATCTCGCAGGTCATCGAAGCGGAGCTCCCGGACGGAATGGACATGGAAACGGCGCGGCAGGACATTGAAGCGCAGATTCTTTCGGATGTCCGGGTGCTGACCATTCAGGTGACGGACCGGGATCCGCAGAATGTGCAGGAGCTGACGAATGCGGTGCAGGATGCCCTCGTGCGCTACGGCCACACGGCAGAGGAGTTTCAGAGAATCGAGTATCTGTCCTCCGGAGATGTGGAACAGGTGGTGGTGACGGACCGGAGCCGGAACGCGGGGATTCTGGGAGGACTTCTCGGATTCCTGATCAGTGCGGCAGCGCTGTGGATCTGCGAACTGCTCAATGACGGCGTGTATTGTCCGGAGGATGCGGCAAGGCGCTACGGACTTCCGGTGCTGCTGGTGGCCGCCGATGAGAGTGAGAGCAGCGGGGCGCGCAGAAATAGAAAAACGAAGAAGCAGGCCGCTTCCGGGGAGGAAAACAAAGAGGAACCGGAAGACAGCCTTCCGGCTTTCCTGAGAGAGGAAAACCGCAGGGAGGCAGCAAAGCTCCTTGCCCGGTATCCAAAGGGCGTGCGGATTGTGTCGGAGGATCCGGAGCTTACCAGAAAGGCGGAAGAGAAGTTGCGGACTCAGTTCGGAATCTCTGTCTGCGGAGAGGAGACCGGGGCTGTTCTTGCGGCGATTCCTTTCGGAAAGGCAAACGGAACCGGAACGGATCATCTGCTGACACAGAGAAAGGCCAGGCAGGAAGCAACGGCGGGCCTGATTCTGATGGATGCGGATGGAACATTTCTGAAGAAATATTATGGACGAAAATAAGGTTTACAACCGGATTGATGAACGGAATCCGGATCAGACGGGCGGAAAAGGCAAGGCCTTGCTGGAGGTTCTGGTGGCCGCCGTGCAGGAGAATGACATCACGCTGGCAGATCACATGAATCTGTCCACGGAGGCGGTGATCTGCAACCAGTGTCAGGAGGTTTCCTATCGCGAGTTCGAGCGGAAGGGACGCCTGATCCGGACGTTGGCGTTCAATGAGCGCGGGGTCGGACGCAACCGGAACAATGCGCTGATACGTGCGGATGCGGAGTATGTGCTGTTCGCCGATGAGGACATTGTCTATGACGATGACTACGAGAACAGCGTCCTGAAGGCCTTTCAGGAGAATCCGAAGGCAGATATTCTGATGTTCAATGTGAAGGCCGTGGAAGGCCGCAGGACCTATGAGAACCGGAAGGTCCGCAGAGTCCGCTGGTACAATTACGGACGTTACCCGACCTATGCCATGGCGGCAAGGCTTGACAGCCTGCGCCGGGCGAATGTGTGGTTTTCCCTGCTCTTTGGCGGCGGAGCCCGGTACTCGAATGGAGAGGACAGCCTGTTCATTCACGACTGTCTGCAGAAGGGGCTGAGAATCTGGGCGGTTCCGATCGGAATCGGCCATGAGGAAGCAAGAGAGGACGAGTCCTCCACCTGGTTTTCCGGATACAACGAGAAATTCTTCTATGACAGAGGCGTTCTTTATCACTACCTGTACGGACATCTGCAGAGCTGCATGGCCCTGCGGTTCCTTCTGGCGCACAGGAAGACCATGTGCGTGCAGATTCCGGTCCGGCGGGCGTACCGTATCATGAGAAAAGGAATGAAGGAAGCCTGAGATGGTGCTTTACCTGCTGATCGCGGCAGCTGCGGTGGCGGCTGCCGCTGTTGTGAATAAAACGGAAGGGATGGGAAGGGGAAGCCGCGGCATGCTTCTGCAGAAAACCTGCCTCGGCCTGATTGCGCTGATCCTGATTCTTCCCGCGGTTCTTCGGCAGGAAACCGGCAACGATTACCTGCGGTATGTGGAATTCTTCCATCTCGCGTCGATTGATGCCTATGTGCCGACGGAGGCGGGATTCAACTGGCTGGCAAAGCTCCTCTACGGGATCTGTGGATATGAGAATTACCTGCTGATTTTTGCAGTTTACGCGGTTCTGACCATTCTTCTGATGCTGGCGGTCATCCGGAAGCAGGCGGAGAACTTCTGCTTCTCCTTCTTCCTGTTCATGATGTTCGGGTATTATTACCAGAGCTTCAATACCATGCGGTATTACTTCGCGCTCTCTCTTGCACTGGCGGCGATGACCTGCCTCCTGAAGAGAAATTACGCGGGTTTTGCCGCCCTGGTTCTTCTGGCTTCCCTGTTTCACAAGTCGGCACTGGTGACGATTGTTCTGTATCCGCTCGCCATGCACAGGTGGAGAAAAAGGGAACTGGCGGCGGGTGCGGCTCTTGGCATGGCGGTGCTTCTTTTTCATGAGAAGGCACTGAACTTTCTTCTGGAGCTGTATCCCTCCTGGGAGGGAACCGTGGACCTGGCAGCAGGGACCAGTGTCTCCTGGGTCAACATCGCGCGCTGCGCCGCGGTGCTTCTTCTGGCACTGCCGGTGCAAAGACGCATGGAAGCGGAGAAGGGGCTGCAGCAGGAAGAGACAGGCAGGATACAGCCCGCGGCCGGACGGGAAACGGCGTTTCGGGAAAGAGAGCTTACGCTGTATTGGAACAGCACGTATTTCGGACTCCTTCTCTATGTGTTCGGCTGGTTCATCCCGGAGATCTCGCGCATCTGCTATTATCTGACTTTCACGCAGATCTTCTATCTTCCGATGCTGCTGAGCCGCATTCCGGAAGAGGGAAGAGGACGGAAGGAGAAAAAACTTCTGACCGTGCTGGTGATTCTGGCGGTGATGCTGTTTTTCGCGCTGTTTCTCCGGACCGCTTACCGTGACACGATCAAAATTCTTCCTTATAAGAGCTTTCTGTTTCACGATTTGAACCGAACGCCGTCTGCCAGCGTCGGAGGAAGTGGCTATTAAAAGGAATGTACTGTTTTCTGTTCGGAGAATGCAATGAACACGCCATTTTTCAGTATTATCACGCCAAGCTTTCATGCGGGACCGCGGCTTCGGAAAACCATGGAGAGCATCCTGACACAAACCTTTTCGGATTACGAGGTCATTGTGAAGGATGCGGGCTCCAGGGACGGAAGTATTGAGGCCCTGCCCCGGGATAGAAGAATCCGTCTCATTCAGGAGAAGGACAGCGGAATCTATGACGGCATGAACCAGGCGATCGCCGCGGCAAAAGGAGAGTATCTGTATTTCCTGAACTGCGGCGATACGCTGCATGCACCGGATGTACTGGAGAAGACAGCAGAAGACATCCGAAAGGCCGAAGAGCAGGACGTATCCGACGGCCGGATTTTCTATGGAGATGTCCTGGAAGAGAAGACCGGGCAGCGCGCTGCGGCCAAGCCGGAGATGACGCATTTTGCCATGTACCGGAATCTTCCCTGCCATCAGGCGTGCTTCTATTCCAGAGATCTGTTTGAGACGAGAGCCTTTGATCTTCGCTATTGCGTGCGGGCCGACTATGAGCACTTTCTGTGGTGTGTGATCCGGCATGGTGCAAAGGCGGTGGCAATGAACCGGATCGTTGCGGATTACGAGGGCGGAGGCTTCTCCGAGACGAGGGAAAGCCGTGAGCTGTCCGCAAGAGAGCACCGGGAAATCGCGGAGCGGTATTTTACGAAAAAAGAAGTGCGGCTGTTCCGCACGGCGATGATTCTGAGCCTGCAGCCGGTTCGGGAGAAGCTGGCGTCTTCTCCGCGCACGGCGGCGTGCTATGATTGGGTGAAGAACCGAATCTATCATAAGAAATGAGAAGGCAGACAAACCGGCCACTGCGGAGAATTCATGTTTATACCTCGCTGAGGCAAAATCTTCCGCAGTGTTATGGACGGTCTGCAGAGAAACAGGATATTGGGAAAGAATGAGAGTTTTATGGCTTTGTAATATCATGCTGCCCATTTTTGCAAAGGCGGAGGGACTTCCTTCGTCCAACCGGGAGGGGTGGCTGACAGGAAGCTTTCACCGTCTGGTCAATGAGAAGGTGGAGGCTGGCAAAAGTGAAAATCTGATTGAGCTCGGGGTCTGTGTCCCTGTTCCGGAACAACTGGCCGGCTGCCGGAGAGAGATTGAGGGCGCGGTGTTCTACGGATATACCGAGAATCTGGATACGCCGGAGGTCTATGACGGGAACCTGGTGGAACGTTTTCTGGAGATTCTGAGGGATTTCAAGCCGGATATGGTGCATATTTTCGGAACGGAGTTTCCGCATTCCCTGGCGATGGTCCGCGCCTTTCAGCGCCCGGAGAGGACGCTGGTCGGCATTCAGGGCCTGTGCGGGGCAATCGCGGATTCTTACATGGCGGAACTCCCGTACAAGGTGCAGCGTTCCCGGACCTTTCGTGACATCGTGCGACGCGATTCTCTGAGGGAGCAGCAGGAGAAATTCCGCCTGCGCGCGGAGAACGAACGCAGTACGATCCGGGAGGCTCTGCACATCACCGGGCGGACCGCGTTCGACCGGGAGGGAACCTCTGACATCCACCCGGAGGCGGTTTACCATCTGATGAACGAGACGCTCCGACCGGAATTCTATGAGGGCCGCTGGGATCTCAACGGAGTCGAGAAGCATAGCATTTTCTTGAGCCAGGGCGACTATCCGCTGAAGGGCTTCCATTTTGTTCTGCAGGCGATGCCGAAGATTCTGAAGGAATATCCGGACGCGAAGCTCTATGTGGCTGGCAATTCCATCATCGGGAATGTCGGCGGCAGGATTCCCGCGAAAAAGCTGCCTTCCGCACTGTGGATTACCGCTTATGGAAGATATCTGAAGAAGCTGATCCGCGAGGGTCATCTGGAAGGGCATGTCATTATGCTGGGGTCCCTTTCCGCGGAGGAAATGAAAGCGCAGTTCGTGAAAAGCCACGTCTTCGTCTGTCCGTCTGTGATGGAGAATTCACCGAATTCCCTGTGCGAGGCGATGCTGCTCGGAATGCCGGTGGTGGCCGCGAAGGTGGGCGGTATCGGCGATCTCGTGGAAAACGGTGCGGAGGGCCTGCTGTTTTCGTGCGGGGATTCACAGGCCATTGCCGAGGATGTCTGCAATCTGTTCGAAAACGATCAGTTTGCCTGTCGGCTTGCCAGCGCGGCGCATAAGGAGGCCGTGGTCCGCCACAATCCGCACACGAATTATCTGCGTCTTCTGGAAATTTACCGCAGCATCTGTACATAGAAGGGGGAAGCCGCGATGCCGCTTACGGTAACCTTTGTGTCCAATTACATCAACCATCATCAGATTCCGTTCTGCGAGGCTCTGCGAAGCCGGATCGGCAGCGGATTTGTTTTCGTGCAGATGGAGGAGATGGAACAGGAGCGGCGGAATATGGGATGGAAGGACCGCTCGAAAGAGCTGGACTGGGTCCTGAAGTGGAGTGAGGACAGGAAGGAAGCGGAGCGGGAGATCATGTCCTGCGACATCCTGATTGTCGGCTGGGTTCCGGAGATTCAGGAGCTTCTTGCGAAAAGACTGCGGATTCACCGGCCTGTTTTTCAGATCAGCGAGAGGATTTACAAGGACGGTCAGTGGAAGGCCGTCTCTCCGCGGGGACTCGTCAGCAAGTACCGGGCATTTACGCAGTTCCGGAAGGAGCCGTATTTCCTTCTGTGTGCGGGTGCCTATGTGGCATCGGATTTCGGGCTGATCGGGGCATTCCCCGGCAAAAAGTACTGCTGGGGCTATTTCCCGCCGCTGGTTTCATACGAGGACGGAAAGCCGCCGATCCGCCGCCGCGGGGGCCGGGACACCGCGGAGCTGGTCTGGGCGGGACGCTTTGTCGGGTTTAAGCATGTGGAACGCGTGCTGGAGCTGGCGGACCGGCTGCAGAAGGACGGGAAAAAATTCCTTCTGCATGTGATCGGAGGAGACAGCACCGGGGATGCGGGCCGGGAAGAGGAAGCGCACCGCTACGTGACGGAGCACGGCCTTGAGGAGATGGTGATTTTTCATGGCCTCTGCGCGCCGGAGGTGGTCCGGGATGTGATGGAGCACAGTGACATTTTTGTTTTCACCAGTGATCACGGCGAAGGCTGGGGAGCCGTTCTGAACGAAGCGATGAACAGCGGCTGTGCTCCGGTGGCGGATGCACAGGCGGGAGCTGTGCCGTATCTGATTCAGAACGGCGTCAACGGGTATATCTACGCGGACGGTGACCTGGAGGATCTTGCGGTAAAGACGGAGCGTCTGATTGACGATCCGGAGCTGTGTGAGCGCTTTGCGGAAACCTCTTACCGGGCGATTACGGGCAGCTGGAATGCGCAGACGGCAGCGGACCGTCTCCTGGAATTCGGGGAGAAGGTACTGGATGCCTGTGATGAACGGCGGCTTCTTCTGACAGGAGGCGCACGGAGAACGGCGCTGGAAATGAAGGAGTTGAACACGGACCTTCCGGTGGAGGGGCCTCTCAGTCCTGCACCGCACCTTCGGCCTTTCCTGCGGGTTCCGCGCATGGCAGAGAAAACCGTCTGAAAACAATGCGGAAAATGGCCGACAGGCAGGAATGCGGGTAGAAGTTTCAGGTCGGTCCGGATCACCGGCTGCAAGAAACGGCAGGGCAGCCCGGGAGCACAGGCCTTGGAAAGAGGCACGAAAGGACACAGAAACAAACGGGGGAGAGATACAGGAGGGAGACATGCAGGCGCTGATATCGGTGGTAGTGCCGGTTTACAATGCGGAGAATTTTCTGCGGAAAACGGTTCGCTGCATACAGGAGCAGACAGATTCGAATTATGAAATCATTCTGGTGAATGACGGATCGTCGGACGGGTCACTCGAAGTCTGCAAGGAGCTGGAACGCGGGGATGACAGGATCCGCGTGCTGACGCAGGAGAATCAGGGGCTGTCTGCCGCACGGAACGCGGGAGTCCGGATGGCGCGGGGAGAATACATCAGCTTCGTGGATTCCGACGATCTGATATATCCGGATATGATTGAGAATCTTCGGAGTGGAATGGACGAAATGCGCCGCTGCGGCCGCACGAACGCACAGGTTCAGATCGGCCGGGAAGAGATTGATGAAGAGGGAAACGCGCTGCCGCCTGCCATTGTCGCGCCGGAGGAGCCGACCTTTGTTCCGCCGGTGCTGTTCGTTCAGAGCATGCTCCTGTATACGGGAGACGCTTCGTTCTGCACGAAACTGACTCCGCGGCGGATTCTCCTGGAGCATCCTTTTGAAGTGGGGGCGCTCTGCGAGGATTTCAGCCTGGAAACTCATCTGGTGGATGTGATTGATGGTGTTTATAACCTCCCGCAGACCGGCTACCGGGTCGTGCACCGGTTAGGGAGCCTCACGAGACGCAGAAACGTCAATCAGTTTTCCAAGGCCTATATTGCGATCATTGAAGCCTCGGATTATGTAGAGGAGAAGCTGGTGCCGCGCTATCCGAAGCTTCAGGTGGCGGCGAGAAGATTCGGCCTTTATGAACGGCTGGACTACATGCTGCATGTGCCGATTCCGCAGATGAACCGGAAGAATGCTTTTTATATGAATGTTCTCCGTTATCTGAGGGAGAACCGGACGGCAATCCGGGAAAATCCGTATCTGACGCACCGCGACCGGACCTATCTGACGGTTCTTGCCGCGGCGCCGGTTCTGGTAAGACGGGTGCACCGGCTGAGCATGCGGCTCCGGGGAATCCGATAATTATCCGGAAAAATATGGAATTTGGCCGTGTTTGCACGCGGATTCACTGGAAAAATGCAGGAACGCGGTCTATAATCAGAACCGTTACGTATCACTGATCCGCACATAGTCACGTGAGAAACGCGAAGGCATTTTCCGATGAATGCCGCGAAGAAATTGATGCGGCTTCCGGCGGACAGCCATGACAAATTGATGAGACAGGGAGGACAGATCATCATGGAGAAGAAGAATCTGGACTGGTCAAACCTCGGCTTCGCTTATATGAAGACCGATAAGCGTTATGTAGCAAATTATACGGCAGCTGCCGGCAAGTGGGATGAGGGTGCCCTCATTGATGACGATAAGATTGTGATGAGCGAGGACGCAGGCGTTCTCCAGTACAGCCAGTCTGTATTCGAAGGCCTGAAGGCTTACACAACAAAGGACGGACATATCGTATGCTTCCGCCCGGACATGAACGGACAGAGAATGTATGATTCCGCGAAGCGTCTGGAGATGCCTCCGCTTCCGGTGGAGCAGTTCGTGGATTCCATTCACAAGGTGGTAGAGGCCAATGCCGCATGGGTTCCGCCGTTCGGAACCGGCGCAACTCTTTACATCCGTCCTTATATGTTCGGAATCAGCCCGGTCATCGGCGTAAAGCCTGCAGATGACTATCAGTACCGTGTATTCACGACTCCGGTAGGCCCGTACTTCAAGGGCGGCGCGAAGCCGATCTATGTAAAGATCAGTGACTATGACCGCGCAGCACCGCACGGAACCGGCAACATCAAGGCCGGATTGAACTACGCGATGAGTCTGCATGCCATCGTGACGGCACATCAGGAAGGCTTTGCAGAGAACATCTATCTGGATGCTGCTACCAGAACGAAGATTGAAGAGACCGGCGGCGCCAACATCCTCTTCATTGATCAGGATGATCATCTGGTTGTTCCGAAGTCGGATTCGATCCTTCCTTCCATCACGAGAAGAAGCCTTGTCTATGTAGCAGAGCACTATCTCGGAATGAAGGTGGACGAGCGCCCGGTATACTGGCAGGAAGTCAAGGACGGCGCGTTCAAGGAGTGCGGCCTTTGCGGAACCGCAGCGGTCATCTCCCCGATCGGCAAGATCAACGATCACGGAACGGATTATGCGCTGGCATCCGGAATGGAGAACATCGGACCCTGGATGGATAAGCTCCGCACGACCCTTCTCGGCATTCAGGAAGGCGAGCTGGAAGCTCCCGAAGGCTGGATCCACGTCATCGAGTAATCCGGAAGAAAACAATTTAACATCTGTTGATTTCAATGATGAATTGGTCCGCAGGCGCTGTCACATTGAAATACAGCAGATGTCAGAACGATAAAAAGATGCCGCAGTGCAGATGGATGAATCCGATTCACCAAAGCACTGCGGCATTTTGTATCAAGGTGCGCGAAAGGCGCACCTTTTTGCGGATTTTGCCTCAGCGGGGGATAAAAATGTTCTGACGGGATACCTTACCGGGAGACTCAGGCAGTCCTTTTCCCGGAGAGAGAGATCAGAACCAGCATCAGGAAGATGGCGGCGAAGCCGACGGCATCCGCGAGAGTGAAGGCGCTGCCGAGAACTGTTGTGGAAATGATGGCTGCCGTGACCGGTTCCGAGAAGCCGTAGAGACTTCCTTTCTCCGGGCCGATGTACTTGATGCCCTGAATGTACAGGGGAAAGGCAAGGACATTGCCGACGATGACGACGAAGCCGACGCCGAACCACCCCATGGGTGTCGGGACATAGTGCCAGGTCCAGGAGCGGAAGATCAAGGCGATGGCCGCACTTCCCATCAGGAAGGACCAGCCCTGCATGAGAACGACGGGATATTTCTTCATGAGATTCCCGGGAACCATGTTGTAGATGGTGACGCAGACGGCACATAAAACGCCCGTGACAAGAGCCGCCGGGGAGACCTGCATCTGCTGAGGATTGCCGCCAGTGCTCAGCAGGAAGACGCCGAACAGGGCCAGGACAATGGCAAGAATTTCCATGATTTTCGGCCTGCGCCGGGCAAGGAAACAGGAAACCAGAAGGATCATGGCAGGAGAGAGATCCTGCAGAATGGTTCCGACCGCAGCACTCGAGAGCTGGATCGTCGTAAAATAGAGAAACTGACAGGCGGAGACACCGGCCAGACCGTAGATGAGAAGATCCCGGCGGTCGCGCGGATCCTTCCATGGATCAAAGATATGCCGCCCGGATCTTGCACAGCAGAAGGCAAGGAGAATGAGCCCCGCAAGCCCCAGCCGGATCGGAACCAGCCAGCGGACGTCCATGCCTTCATTGTTGAACAGATACTGGCCCATCGAACCGGACAGGCCCCAGCAGGCTCCTCCTGCGAGGGTGAGAACGGCACCGGCGGCCTTGCGCCGGGAGTTGGAAAAGGTAGTTTGACTCATCTGATACACATCCTGTCATTGTAATTGATATATCCTGGCCGCATGTTGATCTCAAGGGTAAATATGCCCGCAAGCGGTCAATTTACTCTTGAAATCAACATGTGCTGAATAGTTAATTTGCTACAAAACAGACTATTTAGTATAATACAATAAGTATTGTCTGTACAGAAGAACAGGCATCTGTTTCGCAATCATTTCCGCTCACATCATGCGAGGCTGCGGGACAGAAGGCAGGGCCGGGCGGCCGTGGGAGGATTCCGCTTTAAAGGGGAAGGCGTAATCCGGAGATTCCTTCGGGATGTCCGCGCAGGGGGAGCAGAATGAACAGAATCGGGGGAAGGTTGCACGAGAACGAGGAGTGGCTGGCGGGGAAAGACCATCTGACCGGTCTGTATGCGCTGCACCAGTTTGCGGAGAAAGCCCACGCAGCACTGGAAGACATGACTCCGGAAGAGGCGGCGGGAACGGTGATTGTGTTCCTGAACCTGCATCATTTCCGCAGGTACAACCGACGCTACGGCTACGAAGAGGGCGATGTGGTTCTGCGCCGCTTTGCGAGAGCCCTTCAGGCCAATTCCGACATCTGGCTTCCCAGCCGGATTGCGGAAGATCATTTCCTGTTTCTGACCAGGGAATCTCTGGTTGAAGAAATCCTGAAAGAGTTAAACCACAATCTACAGGAAATCTCATGCGACAATATTCTGAGCATCCGGGCGGGAATCTACGACATTGACCCTTCGGATTCGGTGATTGCTGCCGGCGACAAGGCGAAGACGGCGGCGGACAGTCTGCGCGGCAAATCCATTGGGAAAACATTCTGGCATTATTATGACCACGAACTCGAACTGGCGATGGAGCGGCGCTCTTATATTCTGGAGAACATTGATCAGGCCATTCAGAACGGATGGATTCACGTCTATTATCAGCCGGTCATGCGCACCCTGACAGGGAAGCTGTGCGGAATGGAGGCGCTTGCCCGCTGGGAAGATCCGGTTTACGGCCTGATGCCTCCGGCCCTCTTTATTCATGTCCTGGAAGAAAATCTCCTGATTCACAAGCTGGATCTGTGTGTGGTGCGCCTCGTCTGCGAGGACTACCGGAGAGAAAAGAATGCGGGGCATAATTTCGTACCGGTCTCCTTCAATCTCTCGCGGCTGGATTTCGATCTGTGCGATATTCTGGGCGAGGTGGACAAGATTGTCACGGAATACGAAGTTCCGAAGGAGATGATCCACGTTGAGATCACGGAGAGCATGCTCTCGGACAACGATATTCACGTCCGGCGTACGATGGAACTGTTTCACGACTGCGGATATCAGGTGTGGATGGACGATTTCGGAAGCGGCTACTCCACGCTGAATGTACTGAAGGATTATCATTTCGACGAGATCAAGATCGATATGCGCTTTCTGTCGGATTCCGGAGAAAGGTCACGCAAGATTGTTACGTCCGTGGTGGATATGGCGAAGAAAATCGGGATCCAGACACTTGCGGAGGGCGTGGAGAATCAGCAGCAGCTGGATTTTCTGCGCAAGATCGGCTGTGAGAAGATACAGGGCTATTATTACGGCAAGCCGCAGCGGTTTGATGACGGTGTGGGAAAGATTCTTTCGGAGAAGGACAGGGTGGAGGATGAGGCGCTGGGCCGGTATTACGATGAGATCGGCAAGATCAACCTGATTGATGAGCGCTGTATTGCCCTTGCGGAATACGACGGGAAGAAATTCCGGATCCCGTATATCAACGACAACCTTATGGAGGTTCTGGGAAAGCTTCGGATCGATTCGAATGTCCTTCTGGAGGAGCTGTGCAACGATCCGATTTTCCCTGCCTATGATGAGCTGCGGAGCGCGGCGGCCAAGCTTCATTTCGGGGCCGGGAGACGCAGTGCACGCTTTGTATCAGATGGAAGCTATTTTCTTCTGACGGCAGCCTGTATCGGAGAGATGCCGGACAGGAAAATGCTCCTGGTCTGCGTGTCGGACATGACGGAGAATCCGGAGCTGAACCGTGAGCTGGAGATGGATGAAGCGATCCGGAGTCTGTATCTGACGTGTGAGAACATTTATGTCAGCAATCCGGATCAGGGAACACTTCACTCCCTTATGATGCAGGCGGAGAACCCTGTGGAAGACGAGCATTGGAAGCATGTGATTGATCCGCAGGGGTATGCAAGGGACCGGATTTATCCGGGAGACCAGCAGCGCTACCTGGAGTTTGCGGATCCGGCTACGCTGTACGCCAGAATGCAGAACAGCCCGAAAGGATTCGTCAGCGGATATTTTCGGACGAAGGAGCACAGCGGGCAGTATCTGTGGAAACGTCATCTTTTCGTTCTGATTTCGAAGCTCGGGAGGAGGGAATACGTCTCAGCGGTACAGAGCGTGGAGGAAAAAGAGCTTTTTGACAATGCAGAGGCGATTCTCGATGGCAGGCAGCTGGAGAAGCCGGGACTGCCGGAAGAACGTCTGCAGAGAGCAGAGCGGTTTGCGAAGATGCTCCCGGCTGAGCTGACAGGGGAAGAGGTTGTGAAGGCGAATGCAGGTTTTGCGGCACCGGAGGACTTCTGGAGGAATCTGCTTGCAGGACCGGGGTTCAAGTTCAGCTGGAAGGACACAGAGCGCCGTTATCTCGGCGCAAGCCGGGATTTTCTGGATTATTTCGGTCTGTCCGGGACGAAGGAAATTCTCGGCAGGAGAGATGAGGATTTCGGGTGGCACGTTGCCGGAGCGGAATATCGAAAGTGTGAAGAAACGGTTCTGGAAAATGGAGAATCGGTGATTCTCCATCCGCAGAAATGTCTGGCGAAAGGCATTCTGCGGGACGTTTTGACGAACAAACAGCCCATCTACCGGGACGGAAAGGTGATTGGAATTCTTAGCTGCTTCGTGGATGTTACGGATCTGGAGAACGGCGCCGATCCGGCGCGGGAGAGCATGGATGCGCTGACCGGTGCATTGAACATCCGCGGTATCATGCTGGCCAGTGAGAAATTCCGGAGAGACTACGAGGAAGAAAAACGGGATTTCGGTTATTTTTACATTGATATCCATGAGTTCAATGCGTTCCAGAGTAAGTATGGAAAAGAGGCCGGAGAAAAGCTCCTTCATCTGATTACGGATCATATCCGGCAGGCTGTCGGAGCGGGCGGCGCGGTCGGAAGAATCTGGCAGGACAATTTCATTGTGATCTGTCAGGTTTCAAGTCCGGAAGAGGCGGAAGAAAGAGCCGGGAAAATCCGGGAAGAGCTGAAGAAGATCCGGAGAGCCGGTGATGTGCCGGTGACGGTGTATGTCTCGATTGGAAGCTGCCGGTACTCAGAGGCGAAGAATCTGGAGCAGTGTATGCTGGTTGCAAGGGAGCGTATGAAGGACGAACGGGGAGAAATTTTCGGACCGGATCAGAAGGGGAGCTTCGACTAAGCGGCGGAAAACGGACGAGACAGGCGAAAAGCCGGGGAAGAGGAGTACGAATAAGGGAGCAGGCCGGATGGCCTGCTCCCTCACTTTTTGCCCCTGTCCCCGCCGCCGGACCGGCCGTGCGGCAGGGTGACGGGAGAGATGCTTCATTGGAAATAAGATACAGAATTGTTTTCCTGCTTTACTGGAAGTTCGTGACGAGCGTCAGAATTCTCAGCGCGAAGAGAACGAATACGACCCACATGACAGGGCTGATATCCTTTGCCTTCTTCTCAACAACCTTGATGATGACCCAGGTCATGATGGCGAACATGATGCCGGTAGCGATGGAGTAAGCAAGAGGCATCATGACGATTGCCATGTATGCGCCTGCGGTGTCTGCCACGTCACCGTTGAACTCGATCTTCTTGACGGAGGAAACCATCAGCATGCCGACATAGATCAGAGCCGGAGCCGTTGCGAATCCGGGGATTGCCAGGAAGATGGGGGAGAGCAGGAGGGAAACGAGGAACATGATGCCGGTCGTCAGAGAGGTAAGACCGGTACGTCCGCCTGCAGC
This sequence comes from bacterium, assembly GCA_963655255.1. Taxonomy (GTDB): domain Bacteria; phylum Bacillota; class Clostridia; order Lachnospirales; family Lachnospiraceae; genus CAG-791. Next base: position 5,422 of record CAVKEB010000007.1, on the reverse strand, counting down.
AACACCAGCGCTGGACTCAACGAAGGAAGTAATGGTGGAGGTACCAAGGCATGCACCTGCGCAGGTACCAACGGCGTCTGCCATCAGAACCTTGCCGACGCGGGGAAGCTTGCCGTCCTTGTCCAGAAGGCCTGCCTTATCTGCAACACCGACGACGGTTCCGACGGTATCGAAGATATCCACATAGAGGAAGGAGAAGACGATGGCGATGAACTGAACAATGTGGGATGCTGCCCAGCCGAAGTTGAACTTGAAGGCTGTGTTGGCAAGGCCGCCCAGCTGAAGTCCTGCGGAGAAGTCAGGGAATACGCTGTAGATGCCTGCGTCCGGATCCGGAACATACCAGCCGATTGCCTGAGCGATCATGCCGAGAACCCAGGTGGCGATGATGCCGATGAGAACGGATCCCTTTACGTTGTAATGAACCAGAGCGAGGATGATCAGGAAGCCGATGATCGCGAGAGTGACATCGGGAGTAGCGAAGCTGCCCAGTCCAACGATGGTGGAATCGTTCTTGATGATGATGCCGGCGTTCTGCATACCGATGAAGGCAACGAACAGACCGATGCCGGCGGAGATGCCGTTCTTCAGGTTCGTCGGAATGCCGTTGATGATGGCTTCACGTGCCTTGAAGAAAGACAGGATGATGAAGATGATGCCCTCGACCAGAACTGCAGTCAGTGCGATGGTGAAAGCGTTCTCCTGTCCGCCAAGCTCACCCAGGCAGACGGTATATGCGAAGTACGCATTCAGACCAAGACCTGCGGAAAGGGCGATCGGGTAATTTGCCAGGAATGCCATGATGAACGTGGCAAGTGCGGAAGCCAGTGCCGTTGCGACAAAGACACCGCTGCGGTCCATGACAGTACCCAGAATGTTGGGGTTGACGGCCAGAATATAAGCCATCGTCAGGAATGTGGTGAGACCGGCAACGACCTCCGTGCGGACGGTTGTGCCGTGCTCCTTGAGCTGGAACAGTTTTTCTAACATTGATACACCTCCTCATAAGTGTTTCAAAAGCTACGTTCTTAATTTATCACGACAACGCATTGACGGAAATGGAAAAAAGCTACGAAAAGCACCCCAGATTTCATAAAATGCGCAAAAAACTGCCAGTTTTCTGATTCTATTGGCGAAAAAGGGCGGGCAGACTGTTACCGGCTAATAAAAAAGCCGTGCATGAAATGAAATTTTAAGCGATAATATCATTAAATTATATGACAAAATCATATAAGAGGGGGATAAGGGCACATATGGGATATTACGAAAGACTTTATGAGGCGGTCAGCCGTCATCTGTGGGGACTGCATCAGCAGGAAGGAGCCTCGTTTCTGTCCATGAGTCAGGAACTGGGACTTGCCAAGGAGACGGTGCGGAAGATCGCAAGGAAGGATTACAAGCCCGGATGCGGTCCGAATGTTCAGTCCCTGATCGCGATTCAGAGCTATTACAGCATTTGTGCAGTGGGAACGGCGGGAGAACTGCCGGAGGATCTGCTCCGGGATCTGGCCTTTCTCGCAAAATATCTGCCGTTTTTCAGCGAAAGAGAGCGGGAGCTTCTGAAATCCGAAGTCCGGAGCCAGTACGAAAAGAAAAAACGGCAGAGTGAACTGTGACACGCTTATTCCGATGCACGAGTCATTTCTTTTCTCAGACCGGCCGCCGGGCGCATCCATCGTGCAGTGCAGCCCTGCGGTCATTTCACTTTTGCGGATTCATCCCGGAGCGTCTTCTGATTCTGCGCCACGCGGACGATGAGACCGTTGGCAAGACGCGTCGCCGCGCGGTTCTGCATTTTGCCGCGCTTCTTGACATAGAAATATCCGAACACGCTGAAGCAGAGCGCACCGATGAAATTGACGAAGAGGTCCTTCATGGTGTCAAGGATGCCGATGTCCAGATAACCGCCCTCAATGGTATAGGTCTGGCCGGATGCGGTGTGGATGACGGTATCGGTGATATTCCGCACATGAATCACCTGCTGCGAATGCGTGGGATCCAGCGTCACGCTGTTGAAATAGGTCACGATGAAGTCTTTCTGCATGTCCTGTCCGAAGAACAGATCACCGGCGCATTCAATGAATTCCCAGATGACGCCGATGGTCATGGAGAAGCAGAAGGCAACCATGGCCAGATAAAACGGAGAGAGCTGGATTCGTTTGCTGTGGCGATTCAGAAGGTCGATCATGGAAAAGCCGACTGCTGCGGCCAGGAAGCCGTTGATGGTGTGCAGGATGGTGTCCCAGCCGGGGAGCGCCACATAAAAATGATCGACCTCTCCGAGAATTTCCGCGGCAAAAATAAAGACATAAATGATGCCTTCAAAAAGAGGAGGGATCTCGATTTCGAACTGCTGCTCGATAAAGCTCGGGATCAGGAAGAGGAGCAGAACCAGCGCGCATACGCCGACACCCTCGTAATTGCGCTCGAAGAGCTGGCGGACCAGGACGCAGATTACGAGAGCCCGGAGGATGGAGTAGAGAAGGAATACCTTCGGGCTGGACTTGATGTGGTTTTTCAGTCGTTTAACGTATTTTCTCGGATTGATCATAAACTCCTCCTTCCTGAAGAACTGTTTATCGGAACGGATTGTAAAAACGCGAGCCGTCCCGGAAGGTAAACCAGAGCGCCCAGACGGAGAACAAAGCTGTGGCGATCAGAACCAGGTAGTCTGCCCGGGAGAGTTTTTTGGCCATATACCAGGAGCGCTTTTTCTTCTTGCCGAAGCCGCGCAGCTCCATCGCATTGGAAACCACATCAATCCGCTCCATGGTGGAGAACAGAAGCGGGAAGATGATGCTGGAGGTGCGTTTGATGCGTTCGGTGAGTTTGGCCTTGCTGCTCATTTCGATGCCGCGTGCCTGCTGGGCGTTCCGGATGCGGTGGAATTCATCCTGTACGTCCGGAATGTAACGGAGGGCGATGGCCACCGCATAGGAAATGCTGTAGCTGACGCCGATTCCATTCAGCGAGGCCGCGAATTCACTGGGATCCGTGGTGGTCATGAAGGTGAAGACCGCCGGGATGATGGTGAAATACTTGATCAGCACGTTGAACAGATAGAACAGTTCCTCGCGGGTCAGATCATAGCCTGCAAACAGGTGCGTGATGACCGTGCGGGACTGGTAAATGTCGCAGCCCTGATACGGCGAAATCAGAAAAATCGCGGCGAGGTTCAGGACCATGAACAGCATGATCAGCTTGAACACAGAGCAGACCTGCTCCCAGCGGACCTTCGCCATCCGGAAAATGAGAAAGCTGACGGCAATCATCAAAAGAAGAATCCTGGTGTCATAGGTCATGGCACTGACGATGCACCAGAGGAGGAAGAAGATCATCTTGGTGACGCCGGAAAGACGGTGGATCCAGGTGTCTTTCTTCTCATAAGACAGAAGTCGGGACATTACAGGGCCTCCTTTCCGGGAATCGGTGCCGCACTGCTGCGGTGAGCCCGTTCATAGGAAATAAAACGCTCACAGAGGGCGGAAGGATCCGTCAGCCTGCACCGGACCGCCAGGTGATACAGGGAGGTCTCTTTGAGGTCTGCGCTCCGGCAGATTCCCTCGTCCGTCAGAACCTTCGATGGCGTGCTGTCCGTAATCAGCCTGCCGTCCGCAATGACGATGGCACGGTCCGTGTATTCCAGCATCAGGTGCATGTCATGTGTGATCATCAGGATGGTGATTCCGGTTTCGCGGTTGATTCTGCGCAGGAATTCCATGATTTCCGTGTAGTGCAGATAGTCCTGTCCTGCCGTCGGCTCATCCAGGATGAGAATCTGCGGATTCATGACCAGAATGGAAGCGATCGTGACGCGCTTCTTCTGGCCGAAGCTCAGGGCGTTGATCGGCCAGTTTCGGAATGGATACAGGCCGCAGATCTTCAGTGTCTCATCCACGCGGCGGTTGACTTCTTCTGCGCTGACGCCGCGGACGGAAAGGCCGAGCCCAACCTCTTCGCGGATCATGGGCTTGCTGATCATCTGGTTCGGACTCTGCATGACCAGGCCGATCTGCTCACCGCGCTCCTTGATGGAGAGCGGTGTGATGTCCTCGCCGTTCAGAAGAATCTGTCCGTTGTCGGGCTTGAGAAAACCGCAGATCAGGGAAGAGAGCGTGGATTTTCCCGCGCCGTTTCGGCCGACAAGAGACACCATTTCTCCCTTTTTCAGAGAGAATCCGACATGCTGCAGAACCGGTTCGCCGGGCGTATAGGAAAAAGAAAGATCCTTTACCTCCAGAACCGGAGCGTTTTCATTGGTGCGGAGCGGAATCGGCTCTGCCTGGAACCAGCTGCGGAGCGCGTCCCGGTAGGGATCCATGTTCATAGATTCAATGTGCTGGGGATGATCCTCCGGGTGAAGCCGACAGCCTGCATATTTCAGGGCCGCCACATAGAGCGGTTCCCGGATTCCCTGTGCAGGAAGAATATCGGTGCACAGGAGTTCATCCGGTGTCTTGTCCGCGATGATGCGGCCGTCGTTGACCACAATGACGCGGTCCACATCCCGGTACAGCACGTCTTCGAGCCGGTGTTCGATGATGAGAACCGTGAGATCGCGCTGCTGCATGATTTCATCAATCAGAGCAATCGTCTTCTTTCCGGTCGCCGGATCCAGGTTGGCGAGCGGCTCGTCAAAAAGAAGAATATCCACATCATCTGCCATGACGCCGCCCATGGAGACGCGCTGCTTCTGACCGCCGGACAGCTCGTTCGGAGCATGATGCAGGAGGTGGGTCAGATTGAGTTCATCCGCGATTTCGGCGACTTTTTCGTGAATTTCCTTCTGCGGAAGCGCATCGTTCTCAAGGGCAAAGGCGAGATCCTCCGCGACGGTCAGTCCGATGAACTGCCCGTCGGTATCCTGCAGGACCGTGCCAACCCTTTTGGACATGCCGAACACGCCGACCTCCGACGGATTCAGTCCGCCGACGCGAAGGGTTCCCGTGACATCTCCGGTGAAGGAGCAGGGAATCAGTGCATTGATGCAATGGGCCAGTGTGGATTTTCCGGAGCCGGAAGGACCGGCAATCAGAATCTTCTCGCCGGGGTAAATCTTCAGATTAATATCATGAAGAGAAGGCTCTGTCTGGGCGCGGTATTTAAAAGAGAAATTCCGAAATTCAATGATGGGCTCTCTGGCGGAGTCCCTTGGAGAGGGAGGTGTTGTAGGCTGCATACAGGCTCTTTTCTGTTTGTGCTGATTTTAATGAGTTATTCTTCATTATACGATACGCACCGGAAAACGCCAACGGCGTTCCGGGCACGGGGGGATGAATTCGCGCCGGGTCTTTGACAGTTCAAGCCACCCTTCCTATCCTCATAAATGCCTTCCAGGCCGCAGAATTACAGCCTTTTTCATCTTCTTTTCCTGTCAAATTTTTTGAAATAAGTGTTGTACGGCGTTGTATTCTATGCTATA
>CAVKEB010000006.1:0-99999 GCA_963655255.1 bacterium | reverse complement strand
AAACTTATACCTCGCTGAGGCAAAATCCGCGAAGGCGGTTTTGCCGAATGTGGCAGCCGGTGCGTCAGCACCGATGCTGCTGTTTGACAGTGACATATCAATGTCACTGTCAAACTTTTCCGCTCAGCTCTTTCTTTTCCTGCGTCATCTTGTATTGTCCGATGGAGCAGATTGCAATCACGGCTCCCATTAACAAGGTCATTGCACTTCCAATTCCGAGCTGATTCTGTTTCATGATCGTGTCATTGATTACCATGATAATCGGTGTTGTCGATTCTCCCGGTCCGCCTTTTGTCATCAAACGAGGCTGGCCGTATACATTAAATGACGCAATGATGGTTGTCATCAGGACATAGAAGAAAACTCCCTTGATATTCGGAAGAATAATGTATCGCAGCTGCGCCCAGAATCCGGCCCCATCCATCTGCGCCGCTTCATAAAGATTCCCATCAATCTCATTCAATGCATTTACAAAGAGCATCATATTGTAACCGATTGTCCACCACAGCGTTGCGGCCACCAGCGCAGCCCACACATAGGGCTGCTTCTCCAGCCACGGCACCGCTTTTTGAATCAATCCCATCTTCAGGAGCAGATTGTTCAGATAGCCGCCATTTCCCTTCATCAGCCATGCGAAAATCGCAGCCACCGCGGTAACAGAAACGGAGTAGGATACAAAATAGATGGTCCGAAAAATTCCCTGCAGGCGATGCGGAAGGTGATCCAGAAGAAGAGCTAGCGCCAGACTTCCGAATACCAGGAACGGTGTCGAATATACGACAAAAAGCAGTGTGTTCTTCATTCCATTCATGAACGATTTATGATACATCGAATTTGAAAAAAGTATTTTATTATAGTTAGACAGTCCCACAAATTCCACATATCCTTTTGTCAGACTGAATTTCGATAGGCTCATGAAGACGCCATACGCACAGGGAATGAGCCAGAACAAAACAAAGAACACCAAAAAAGGAAGGATAAACAGTAAGGCCGACCTTTTTCTTTCCTTCATAGCTTTTCTCCTTAAAAAGCAGCAGACAGCTGCAGAACACTCCGGCAGCTGTCTGCTCATCGATTTAATTGCAAATTTAATTACTGTTCAGCAATTTCTTCTGCAGTTTCTGTAGCAGTCTGTAACAGATCCATGAGATCTTCCCTGCTCAGATCCTCTGTCTGAATAACCGTAGACCACACCGTTTTGTTTACATAGTCCACCTGAGAGCGAACATTGTATACATCCGGCAGGAACATTGCATCATCAAAAATGCTGTAATTTACATTCGCAACAGGATATTGATCTGCATCTTCTTTTACCATATCAATGGTCTGTAACTCCAGCGGCGCCTGTCCGGATCCCGCCCAGATGATAAGATTTTCCGGATCAAACGTATACTTCATAAATGCAGCAATTCCGTCGATCTTGTCCTCATCATTGCAGTCAGCCGATACTGCAAAGCAATGTGCGCCTGCCGGAACCTTCTTTTCATCACCATAAATCTGGGGAATCGTACCGATTGCAAGATCGTCACCGAGCACTTCCGAAGCCGGAGTGTAATTCCACGGTCCTGTCAGGGAAACTACCGCGCTTACATCCGTATCTTCCGAGTTCTTGATAAATGTGTTGAACTGATCGTTATCGCCGAGTCCGGACGCGCTCAGATGATCCTTATAAATCAAATCATGAATCTTCATGAAAGCATCACAGGCTTCTTCCGTATCCAGTTTGATATGGCCATCCTCAACCCAGTTGACACCGGACTGTCCGATCGCCGTCATCCATGCCCACTGATGATCGCCGGTGAGCGGAAGTGAGATCGGATAAATTCCACTGTTCTCAGAATCAAGCTTGTCACGCAGTGCAATCAGGTCCTCATAAGATTCCGGTGCCTTTTCCACATACTTCTTGTTGTAATACATTGTCTCCGGATAGAGATCCAGAGGAAGTCCGTACAGTGTTCCGTCAATTTTGCAGATTTCTTCTGAAATCGGATGGAAGTTCTCTTCCAGAGAAAGTCCGGCCTTTTCATATACATCTGCAATGTCCCGCAGCAAACCATCCTGCACATAAGTAGGCATCCAGTCTGCGTGAATCACCAGCATATCAAAATCGCCGGTCTTGAACTTCGTATATTCATCTGCGTCCTGCAGCGCATCTACATAATACTGATCCTGAGAGTTATTAAATCCATCAATGATTTTCATCATGTACGGGCCATCTGCACCCGTAAAGCCATCAATGTACTTAATCACCGTTTTCCCTGCCGCCTCGGCATTCGCCGATTCATCGGATTCTGTTGTTGCGGCGGTGTCTGTTGTATCTGCCGTATCTGTAGAAACGGTCTCTTCTGCAGCCGCAGAATCCGTCTCTCCATTGGTTTCTGCTGCATTCTGTGTACCCCCACATCCAACAAGAGAAATCATCATCGCAGCAGCAAGCGTCGTAGAAAGTACCTTAGATCTTGTTTTCATAATCCCTCCACCATTTTTGTTCAAAACTGTTTGTCACACATGTTCTATGTAATAATTCATGTGCGTTTTTATTTATTACATGGTTCATGCTATATCATTTACAGTATCATTGTCAATATTTTTCCATTTTGTCGTTATTAATTTGTACATTCTGCATGTTTATCGCCGTTTATTTTTGTGAAACATAATTCTTTATTACATAGATTATGTAGTTTAATATATAAATATCTTCTGATCAAAATTGAATTATGTGTTAAATAGAAGAAAGGAGCAGAGGGGACAAGATGAAAAAGCAGGAGAAGAAAAGTATCAAGATTATCGGAGAAAGAGATATTGATCTGCATATCAGCAATCCGGACCAGCATGAACAGATTATCCGCATTTCCAAGGCGCTTTCATCGCCTGTCAGATTGAAAATCCTTGATATACTGAAAGACACCACCCTGTCCGTTCAGAGAATCGCTGACCTGATTAACGCCCCTGTTTCATCAACGGCGTTGAACATTAAGGTGTTGGAAGATGCCAATCTGATCGTGACAGAAACGCTTCCGGGGAAACACGGTTCCATGAAAATTTGTACCTGCAGTATGCAGTCCTTCAATGTAGAAACGTTCAGCTCCGGGATACAGAATGCCGACAGTACCTACACGCTCGACATGCCGGTTGGAAATTTCTCTCAATTTGAAATCGAGCCAACCTGCGGCCTGGCCGATGAAAACGGCATCATCGGTACTTATGACGATGTTCGTTCCTTCTATCTCCCGGAACGTGCAAATGCCCAATTATTATGGTTCCAACAGGGTTTTCTTGAATACCGTTTCCCCAACTATGCCAATCCTCTTCTGACGCTCCAGTCTGTGTCATTCAGTCTGGAATTGTGTTCGGAAGCCCCGGGATATCAGGAAAACTGGCCTTCTGACATAACATTCTATGTAAACGATCATCCGCTCACCACTTACACAAGCCCGGGTGATTTCGGTGCAAGACGTGGTCGTCTGACTCCTCCCACCTGGCCAACCGGCCGGACTCAATATGGTCTTCTGAAGAGCATCACCGTCAGCCAGAACGGCACCTACCTGGATGGAGCTCTGGTAAACAAGGATGTCACACTCAGCACTCTCGACATTTCTTCACGTAGTTATATTTCTTTAAAGATTTCGATTGAACCAGATGCCTCTAATATCGGCGGGATCAATATTTTCGGAAAAAAATACGGCGATTACGATCAGGGTATCATCATGAATCTCATATATCAGAATTGATTCCAGCTGATTTATACAGACAAAAGACAGTCCGCGTTTCTACGGGCTGTCTTCTTTTCTTGAAATGGAATTTTCTCAAATATCCGGCTCACTCTTCAGGATCTCCCACATCTCCTTCACATCTTTCAGCGTATAAGTCGGTTTTACCGCGCTCTCTTCAATGTCCTTCACCGTTGCCTCTCCGCTCAGCACACACACCGTGTCCACTCCGGCATTGACCCCAGACGCGATGTCCGTGTACAGGCGGTCCCCGATGACCAGCGTCTCTTCCCGGGAATCGTTCCGTCCATGTCGAACAGGAACAGCTTCTTGTCCTTCAACGGCCGGACATCTTTTCCGTAGTAATCCTTCATCATCATTTCACTCGCAGGATTGTCCTTAAGATCAATATACCCTTACTTCAAATATTCGCGCATTTGGGAAACCATTTGTGCTTTTAATATGGATTTTTATTTCGTCCGTCCGAACCGCCTTTGCAGGACGAATGACATTCAGTCGCTGATGATTGTCACGGACACTCATCCTGTAGACTTCTTTCCCGTTGTCTCTACAGGAAATATCATAATCCTTAACCAGTCTTTCCGGAACTCCCGGCTTTTCCTTGTCCATGAATGCCTTGGAAACCGAAATGCAGATTTCTTCCGACAAATCCGGGTCGAATGTAATTCTTATTTCCGAAACTTCGGATTTCTGTTCCAATCGAAGATCCAGCCATTCTCCATCCGTCCGAATTCCATCCGATTCCCATACGTTGGACTGCTCTTCCGTTCGGGAGACGCCATTGATTACATTTCCTGCTTCATTTTCTGGCCGTTCACTGCTCGCGGTTATGTGGGCTTTGCGTGCCAGATCCTTCGGATCTTCATTTCGGACCCCCGGAATATAAGCATCATTTTTCAGGAGTTCCTGCTGCAGCGCAGCGATACACTCTTTTTTCCGGCCAAATTCCCAGGGCATAAGATGGTGCTTTACCGCCATCGCTGCTGCCGTACCGGCTGCCTGTCCCCCGACCGCACACGTTCCCATGACGCGGGTGGATCCCATCGCCAGTTTGGAGCATCCGATATCCCGCCCTGCCATCATCAGGTTGGCGATATTGGAAGAACAATAGCTTCCAAACGGGATCGTATATAAGCCCGGAAAACTCCGAACCTTGGACGGAATCTGTCCCACTGCATGAAAACCGGCCGCGGTGTGCTCATCCATCGGCCATCCGCCATAAGCCACGGCATCTGGAAAAATACGATTTTTCAAAATGTCATTTTCCGTCAGCATTTCTCTGCCTGCAAGCCGTCTGCTTTCTCTCCATCCGGCAACCGCCCCGACCCAGGTAAGCTGGTACCGATCTGCACCATGGTCCCCATGGTTTTTGATATGATCCCAGACGCCATATACAATTTTATATAATTCCCAGCGGATGTCCTCCGATTGTTTGATGATGTCGTCCCAATCGCCGCCGAGTTCAATCCACCAATATCCGGACTTTACATCATATTTCTCTACCAATTGATCCGAATGGTCCCGGTAGTCTTCTCCCGGCTTTAATACCACAACGTCATCCGCATCATGATATACGACAGCATTTCCATGATAGCGATGCTTAAACATTGTTTCATCCGGAAAAGAATATGCCCAGTCCGGTTTGATAAATTTTACCGGATGCCCGGTGTCTTCCGCGACAAAATAGATGGTATTCCCCATCGTTTCTCCCGTTGCCAGATCCGGTGCATCTTTTTCATCAAACAGTTTCTTCGCGTCACGCCCCACATAATATTCCGCACCTGCAAAATATCCGAGCGTACCATTTCCTGTCGCATCAATATAGATATCTGCCGTGAACTCATAACGCATTTCCGTGGACATCTGATAGCACAAAATGGATTGAATTTTCTCTCCATCCGAATGTACCGTGTCCATCGTGGTATTCATATACTCGTCCAGGTTCTTCGTTGTCCTGACCTGATTCCAGAGAACACCATCCCAGATGGAATAATTAAAAGAATCATTCAGATATTTGTTCTCCAGCTGCAGTTCCATCAGAATACCGGTTTCCGAAGCATTCTTCTTTCCCCAGTGGCAGGAAGCTCCGGAAATGTGCATTCTGGTCTCACTGCTTGCATTCCCGCCATATACACTGCGGTCCTGAATCAGAGCAGTTTTTGCCCCCTCTCTTGCGGATGCAATCGCCGCACAGAGCCCGCTCATTCCGCCTCCCACCACAACAACATCATAATGCTTTTGAAGGGGCGGGTTTTCTGAAGCAGTTGGAATTTCATGAATATATTCTTTCATAATTTTATGTCGGATTCCCTCCCGGATTTTGTATTTGCCCGGCACATATCGATTTATGACGTAAATGACCGTTTGCGGACATATTCAAGACATACTTTGTTATGTTATATTTGCTTTTTCCGCCACATCCCGCGGAATCACCTTGTTCGTAGGGATATAATCACACCCTGCTTTCCGCATCCGAAATACCGTTCCAGGATCATCTCCTGCGCGCAGGCAGAACTTCAATCCCATTCCGTGAATTTCACCGGCAAGATCATCGGGTACATTTTCCAATGAATCATATTTAAAAGAGCAGCCTGCATTTCCGAAAGAGGCCAGTTCTGCAAGACATTCCGAAGAGGTGAAGATATGATGCACAAATACCTGGCTGCATCGCCTTGCTTCCCGGATATGCTCAAAATTGATACTCGATAAAATGATACGGTCCTCTTCGAAATACTCACGGGCGCAGTCGATCACCTTTTCCACATCATTGACTTTCGTCTCTATAAAAGGAATACACTGATACTTACTGCAAATCGCCAGATATTCACGAAACAGAGGGATCCTTCCTTCCTGTCCGGAGCGGTATTTCAGCTGTTCGAGATCCTTCCATGCATAATCACAAACATCCCCCTCACCATCGAACAGCTTTTCGACACCTGCATCATGGCTGCACACCATCACACCATCCGAGGTTTCCCGTACATCCGTTTCAATTGCCCAGAAACCAAGTTTCCCTGCGGCCTCAAACGCCGGAAGAGAATTCATCACTGCGTTTGCGGTATATCCGCGATGCGCCACCAACCGAATGGGCAGTTGCTTTCTTTCTGCATCAAAACTCCCGCTATCGTTGCTCATTTTTATTCCTCACTGAGGCAAAATCCGCGAAGGCGGTTTTGCCGAATGTGGCAGCCGGTGTGTCAGCACCGATGCTGCTGTTTGAAAGTGACATATCGATGTCACTTTCAAACTTCTCCCCTCGCATTGTCCTCATTCAGCCTTTTACACCAGTGGTTGCAATGCTCTCCACAAAATACTTCTGTGCAAACAGGTAAAGAAGAATCACCGGTATGACCGCACTTGCCGCAGCTGTCATCATCAGGTTGTACTCATCTGTCATCTGCATCCAGTACTGAATTGCCAGGGAGACCGTAAAATGAGAATTGGTAGGAAGGAATACCAGTGCGCTCAGATATTCATTCCAGGAACTGATAAACGCCAGAATCACCACCGTAACAATCGCCGGCTTTGTCAGCGGAAACATAATTTTCTTCCATGCCTGCCAGTGATTGGCTCCGTCTACCTTCGCAGAATCCAGCAAATCATTGGGAAGCGACAGATAGAATTGCCGCAGCATGAAAATGGAGGAAATCGAGAAGCATGCCGGCAGAATCAGAGTCCACAATGTGTCGTACAAATGAATTGCATGGAACAGTACAAACTTCGGAATGATGGTCGCCTGTCCCGGAATCATCATCGTCGCCATCATAAGAGTAAAGACAACGCCTTTTCCACGGAAATTGATTTTCGCAAGGGCATATCCCGTCATAGAAGAAATAATGACCTGCCCCAGTACGCTCAATATTGCAACAAATACTGAATTCCCCATTGCCCTGATAAACGGGATGGCGCCCGTTGTCCATACTCTTGCGTAATTCTCCCATTGGATTTCCCTCGGAATCCAATGGAAGTCATTTCCGAATACCTCTGCTCCCGTTTTCAAAGAGGATGAAAGCATCCACAGGAGCGGAAGAAGAAACAGAATTCCCAGAAAGGTTACCCAGACTGTATTGATGATTTTTGTAAGCTTACGATTTTTCTTCACAGATGTTACCCCCGCAGTCAGATTCACAGGATCTTCGGATCAATAATGAACCCACTTTTTCTGCACAATGAACTGAATTCCCGTGACGATCAGAATGATAAATACCAGAATCCACGCTTCCGCACTTGCATAGCCGAAATCGTAAGATTTGAAGGCAGCAGAGTATACTTCTGTGACAATACTGGGTGCCGTTTCCGCCATTCCCATTACATTGATTGCTGTGAAAATTTTAAAGGCAGCGATCAGTCTGACGATACACAGATAAAATGTAGAAGGAGAGACCAACGGCATCGTGATTTTCCAGAAGGCCTTCATGCTGGTCGCACCATCCACCGCTGCCGCCTCATAGAGCTCTCTCGGAACTCCCTGCAGTGCCGCCATATATACAATCAGGCAGAATCCGATTCCTGCATAAATCATGACGCATATGATCGGAACCTTGCAGAGGCTCGTACTCGTCAGCCAGTTCGGAACTTCTTCCTGATGAAATACATTCACCAGAATCATATTGATCGGTCCGTCCGAGCGAAACAGAAAACGGAATACCGCAGTCAGTGCGACCATACTGGAAATGTGCGGAATGAAAAAACACATACGGTTGAATTTTTTGAAATACACCTTGTCATTGATCATATATGCAAAAATCAATGCAAGAAAAATGGAAACAGGAGCTGTTGTGAGTGCATAAAGAATAGTGTTGCGGAACGCCATTCCAAAACGTCTGTCTCTGGTAATAATCTTTATAAAGTTCTGCACTCCGATCCATTTGATTCCGCTGATTCCAGTCAGAAAGTTCCATTTGGTAAAAGCAAGAACAAGAGACATCACGACCGGGAAAATGATCAGCGAAATAAAAAAGATCATGGCCGGAATCATAAAAAGCCATCCCTCTCTGTTCTCTTTTTTCTGCATGGCAGTCATTCTAGACATAATCTCTACCTCTTATGTGATATTCTCCCTGGCGGTTTGCGTATGCAGCACATAAGTTGTGCTGCATACGCATTGGGGAACAGGGTGCGCGTTACTGCGCGTCTGAAATTGCTGTATTCGCCAGATCCTGTACCTCGCTCATCGCATCTTCAACCTTCATTTCACCGTTCAGACAATACTTCGTGTATTCGCTCACCAGTGAACCGATTTCATCGATTCCCGTAAGGTTCTTTTCTTCATAGCTTGGCTCTCCGGAAGCAATCACACATCTGGAAAAGCTCTCGGTATCAATATATTTCTCTGCTTCTTCCTTGGAACCGAAAATAACCTCCAGAATGTCATCCGGCTGAATCCCCGTCCAGTTTCCGGCATGTCCTGCTGCATACTGATACTTGTTCCCATAAGTTGCCACGAACTTTGCAAAGTCATATGCGGCATCCGGGTTTTTCGTATTGCTGGATACTGCCACGAAAGAATTGTGAATGGTTCCGGCCATATAATTGGTCTCGCCTTCTTCATTGACCGGATACGGTGCATAGTAAATTTTGAACTGAGGATCGCCCGCCACAATGTATCTGGTGAGGATGGACTCAATGGTCGATGCTGTTGTCCCATTCAGGAACATGTCACGGGATTTGGTGGAGTCCGCGAGATAATTTGCCTTCGAATACCAGATTCCTTCCGCTTCCGCATCAATTTCTCTCTGCAACACCTTCGCAAACAGCGGATTATCAAAATCTGCACTGCCGTCTTCTTTGTAATATGCGTCTTTGCCCTTGCTCTGGCACACGGAATAGGTCCAATAGTCGGTCTGGTTGAAATCAGATCCGCCATATTGAGTGACATTCCCGCTCTCGTCCTTGACCGTCATTTTGCGGCAGGCATCCAGATACTCGTCATAGGTCCACTCCGTCGGAATATCGCCCAATCCTGCTTCATCCCATTTGTCCTTGTTAATCGCCACATAGATGGAAAGTCCACCTGAAGGGAACACATAAATCTTCCCATCATCCGCTGTATAGGTATCCGTTCCCCACTCTTTCACAAGATCCAGATTGTCCTTTGCAAGACGTTCCGTCAGATCCATGAACATTCCGCTGTTCCATCTCTTATACGTCTTGGAAGGTCCGAAGCTCATCAGAACATCTACATTTCCGTTGACCATGGCAGTATCCAGGCCGAGATTTCCGTCCGGGCTGTTCTTATATACATTCGCAGTAACTTTGACATTGGGATAGTAAGTGTTAAAATCCGCAATCAGATCATCAATTCCGTTTTCCCCCGCAAATGCTGTGTAAAAATTGAGCTCTCCTGTAACATTTGCCGCATCCGGATCAATATAAACAGGATCTCCCGAACCCGTTTCCGCCGCCGCTTCTGCATTCGTTGTACCGGCTTCTGCCACTGTGGTTTCCGCTTCCGTACCCGCGGTTGTCGCCGCTGCCGCATTACCATTGTCCGTGCCGCATCCTGCCAGCATTCCCGCTGCCACCGCTGCGGTCATAAGAATCGCCATACCTCTTTTTTTCATGTTGTAATCTCCCTTTCTGCTTTTCAGCAATTCGTTTTCTTTTTTGCATCTGACAATTCCAGCTGTGAACCTGCTTGTGCTTGCAGCCCGATTCGCAGTTAAGATCGGCAGACACCGGAACTGTTACTTTTTATCTGTGTCAGATCTGGCCATAAATCTGATGTGAAACCTCTGCCCGCTTTATCTCACTTCGAAAGCGAAAATATGTGCCGTGGAGCTTCCGTAATCTTCATTTTTCTTTTCACTCATGTATGTAGACAGCGGTATCAGACGGACCGCAGTCGCCACCATTCCAATCCCCTCCCGAATCAGGCGCTGATGATTGTCATGCGTCTCATATACCGTTTTCCATTGTCCTGTCTCATCTCTTGCCTCTACCCGGAAGGCTTTCAGGAGACATCCCGGAAATCCAAACGTAGTATGGTTGTAGCTCGCCGGATAGAATAAAACACTGGATGTATTCAAGCCATCCGGATTGCCTTCGATATATTCCCGGTTCAAGTCACTGTCTGCAACCAGACGGAAGCTGCTGACCTTTACCGGCTGGTCAAACGTGTAAGTAATTGCCTGATTGGTTTTCCCATAGTATCCGTTATCTTTTCCCCAGATCCTCCGGTCAATGCCGTTCAGAAGATCACTGCAGTCACCGTAATCACAGCTCAAAACGGCATCCCGTGACAGCCCTGAAATTTTCCTCTGAAATCCCGGAAGGAAGCAGTCATCCTCCATCAGCTGATCCTGAATTTCCGTTATTTTCTCACGTCCCGCCTGCCTTGGCGTCAGCCCGTATCTTACCGCAATTGCTGCAGCCGTGCCTGCTGCCTGTCCCAGAACCCCAACCGTTCCCATCACTCTCGTTGTGCTGATTCCGACATGCGTGGCACTGATATTCCGTCCGGCAAACATCAGATTTGAGATATTCTTCGAATAGATGCAGCGGTAAGGAATTCCATAAGGTTCCCTGAGTCTTCTTTTCTGAAGATGCCCGCCCTCCTTACCTTCCATAAAGAATCCGCCCGGGAGATGGTTGTCAATCTGCCAGCCTCCGTAAGCAATGGTATCCGGAAAAACAGGATGCTGCTCCACATCGTTCTGGGTCAGCATGTAGTCTCCCACATACCGCCGGCTTTCTCTCTTTCCCGGCAGGAATCCAACCCACTCAAGTTCCCAGTTTGCTGCCCCATGGTCTCCATAATTTTTAATGTGATCCCATGCACCAAACGCAATTTTCAGAAGCTCATCCCGTACTTTTTCCGTGTCGCGTATGGAATCTCCCGCTCCTCCGAGCTCAACCCAGTAGAAATTTGTATTGATGTGATACAGATCATGGGGCTTATTGTGCATCTCTGCATCTGTCTTAAACGTGTATGCCCAGGACGGTGGCGTATAGGAAACCGGATGATCCGTCTCTCTCGCCTGGAGCAGAAGACTCATTCCCATCGTCATTTTATCGGCCTCGGGCAGTCCGAATTCCTCGCCGAACTCTTTTGCAGCCTCTCTGCCAACCCGATATTCTGCCCCCGTCAGCTCTGCCAATATACTGTCTCCGGAACAATCAATGTAAATTTTGGCCCGGACTTTCTGCCACTCATAGGTTGTCAGCTGGAACCCGGTCACCGATACAATCCGGCTTCCTTCCATCTCAGCAGCGCAGCAGGCGCAGTTCATCAATGTGGTCAAATTCCGTTCGCTCTTCACCATTCCGAAAAGGATGCTGTCCCATACGGTATAATTACGTTTGGGGTTCTGATACATATTTTCCAGAAGGAGTTCTTCCATCATTCCCGTTTCCTGAAGATCACGGACTCTGGTTCCCGCTCCCGAAATCCACATCCGAATTTCTGAGCTCGCATTTCCCCCGAGCACCGGTCTGTCCTGCATCAGAATAACTTTTGCTCCGTTTCTTGCCGCAGAAATTGCACTGAATAATCCTCCGATTCCTCCGCCGATTACGCACACATCGCAGTCATGGATCTGTTCATTTCGTTTCAAGTCAGTCATTTTGTAATACTCCTTCTGTACTGAGCATTGTTTTTTGTGTATTTTTATTATATGATTCGCATATGTGAAAATCTTCCCGCTTATTGATCTCAAAATTACGGATTTGTGATATCAGAATCCATGTCCACAGAAAGGAGTACATTCCGTTATGCTGACAAAGCAGTTTCCTCTTCACGAGGATTTTGCAAACTACTATAAATCCCACATGGAGCATTCCTATGACGAACTTCGGCCATCTTCTCCAGGAGTAGTCTGCTATCACAGCATTCTGGGCTGGAATGACTGTTATTTTGGGAAAAGCATGATTTTTTCCCATCGCACCAATACCTACAACATGTCCTGTTTCCCGGAAAAACTGCATGCACATCTTTTTTACGAAATGGATATCTATCTGTCCGGAGAAATTTCCTATATTTCAAACAATCGGGAAATTATTCCGTCCAGCGGGAGTATTGTTGTATTTCCTCCCGGAGTGCTTCATACTGCACACCAATCAGAAAAAAGCGAATATGAGCGTTTTGTTTTCTATTTCACTGCCGACTATTTTGAGGATAAAGGCGGCCTTCCTCCCTTTCTGATGGAATCCGATGCCAGAGCTCTCCGCATGGATCCGGAGGCTCTGTGCCGTTTCCGCTATATTCTTGACCAGATTCTCTTTTATTCGGATCAGATTGAGCCAGATACACTTCTAAAACTCACCAGCCTGATTTTTGATATGTATGTTCTTATCAATCGGTCCGGCCACACCGATCAGAAGCTTTTCCAGAAGCTTCCTTCCAATGTTTTGCAGGTAAAAAACTATATCGATGAGAACATACGTGAAATCAGCACCGCTTCTTCCGTTGCCGATCATTTCTTCTACAGCCGGGAATACGTGTCGCGTTTATTTCGTCAATACTTCAATATCAGCATTTCCGAATACATTGCGGAACGCAAGATTTCCAACGCCAAGACTGTCCTTGAAAATGGAAAGAGCGTAACCGAAGCCTATAACTGCTCCGGTTATCGCTCCATGTCCTCTTTTATCAATGCGTTCAAGAGCTATGTACACCTGACGCCGTCAGCCTACAAAAAACAATGCACAAAGGACGAGGCTGCCAATCAGCAATAGAGCACTTCCGCAGCACTGTCTAGCAGGCCCAGGTCCCAGAGCAGACGGCTCCCGATGTATTTATCCCGGATATCCTTCGTCATTTCAAAGGTTGTGCGCACGGTCTCGTCGGAGTACCCGAGATAACCGGCTGAAACCGGTGCTCCCAGTTTCTCCATGTTCTCCATCACTTCGTCATGCGTTGGCATATCATGCAAGATCGACTGGATTTCTTCCCACCTGTCAAGAATGCGGATCAATCGTTTGGCATGCTTTGCCTCGTCATATTTTCCCTGTCTCGTTTCACCTTCTATCATGGCTTCCGCACCGGGGCCAATGAATGCCCGCAGCTGCGTGTTCCAGTTCTCCACAGAAAACTTGCGCACGGTCATCAGCGCATGCTCTTTGTCCGGCACAACGTTTCTCAAATAATCATAAATTTTTAATGAGTACAGTGTTCCGATTCCGCACTGAATTCCATGCAGGTCAGACCGGGCCTCCGGAAAAGCAAGGGCACGCATATCCCAGATGTGAGAAAAATAGTGCTCCATACCAGACGCAGGTCTTGAAAGACCTGCGTATTTCATCGCCATCCCAGCAAGGACCATTCCTTCCATCACTGCTCTCACCGCATCCGGATTACGTTTTAATAACCCCGGTGCTGCCTTCATTACTTTGTCCAGAGACTCCTGCACCATTGCCGCAATCGTCGGACAATAGTACTCATCCACCGTCAGCTCTGCAATTTTCCACTCTGCGAGACTTACATATTTTGCCAGTATGTCACCAACACCGGACAGCAGCATGTGCTGCGGTGCATTGCACAGAATATCCAAGTCTCCGATCACTGCCCACGCAGCCTTGCTGTCCAGTGATACCTTCAATCCGTCACGTTCCATGGAAGAAGTCGCGGATGCAAATCCATCCATAGATGGTGCTGTTGCGACAATCATATAAGGAAGATTCACCGCCCTGGCCATGATCTTCCCGGTATCATTGATCACTCCCGAACCAACACCGATAATTACGTCACAGTCATAATCAAAGTGCATAACCACAGATCCGACGGTCTCTTCTGTTGCCGGAACCGGCGAATTCGGAAGCACATATTCCGTAAAGGAAATCCCGGCCTCGTTCAGAACTCGCTCCACGTTTTTCCCGCCAGCCTCAAAAGTGTCGTGCCCGGAAAGCACAAACGGATGGCTCGCTCCCAGTTCCTTCAGCAATTCCGGAAGGTATCGGACTGCCCCTTTTTCAATCAGGACATGCTTCGTATCTCCGCGATGCGTCCTGCCACAGCCACACTCAAATCCGCCTTTTCTGCACAGTTCTTCGATATCCATTGCCAGTCTTTCCCTCCTGATCAATCTTTTGTGGTGATACTTCTCCGCATCCTGCCGGAGAACTTTCCTCTGCAATCTCCGCAAGCGCTGCCGCGAATCACATCCGCCGCTTCACCGGATTATCCTCTGCAGCACTATTATCAATCCAGCTCTCTTTCCGGCGAAACAGCATTTCGTGATATGTTTTTTCCGGATACAGTGACTTCTGCGCTATGGAAATAAAAAACACGGATCGAACTTGTCTTTGACAGCCTCGAAGGACATAAGAAACTCCTCAATACAGGACAAATCGTTCTTCGGGCAAACAAAAAACAGCCTGTATCTCTACAGGCTGTCCCTTCATAAATATCGTTTTTCATTTGAAAGTTCGTGCTTAATTGCAGTGACTTTCAAGTGCCCCGTAAGAAATCTCCCGCACCTTCTTCACATTCTTAAACGTACAGGTCGACTCTTCGCTTTCTGCTTTCATTTCTTTATAATTCCAGCGCATTCTCATTTAATAAGAATTCATACAGCCCGAGGTGCAGAATACCGTCCTCGTCTGTCCACGGTTTCATGGAAGACTTGCTGATAAGAACTTTCTTAAAAAAGTCCTTCGCTTTTTTCAGGGGGCGCAGTTCCGTTTCCATTTTATCCGGATCGCTGACGCTCAACGCAGACTGAATGTAGTACTTCTTTGCGCCATAGTTCACCACAAAGTCAATCTCGCACTGTTTCCGCGCCTGCCTGCCGTCATTTCTTTCACTCACTTCGACAACACCGACATCAACCGAATATCCGCGGCACAGCAACTCATTATAGATTATATTCTCCATAATATGAGTTTCCTCCTGCTGCCGGAAATTCAATCTGGCATTGCGCAGGCCGATGTCCGTGCAATAAAACTTGGAGGGATACTCAAAATACTTTTTGCCTTTTATATCATAGCGTTTCGCATTGCTGAACAGGAACGATTCCGTCAGATAACTTAGATAGGCAGAAATCGTCGTACTCGAAACGGTAACTCCCCTCACCGTCCGAAGTGTGTTGGCAATTTTGCTCGCATTGGTCAGAGAACCGATTGCAGAGCACAGGTCGTCAGTCAGTTCAGCAAGAACATCCGGAAACGCAATGTCATAACGCTCTGCGATGTCTTTAAAATAAACTTCTGTGAAGAGTCCTTTCAGATAAGCCATTTTGTCTGCATCGTTTTTCTTCGATAAAACCAACGGCATACCGCCATACAGAGCATATTCTTCATAGGCCTCCGATTTATCTCCGCCAACAAAAGAATAGTATTCCTTGAAAGAAATCGGATATACGCGAACCTCATCTCCACGTCCACGGAACACCGTCAGTACATCCTTCGTCAGCATTTTGGAATTGCTGCCCGTAACATAGATGTCTACATTTCTCAAACGCATCAGGCCGTTCAAGACATTATACAGCCGAATGCTGTCCGGATTTTTCAATTCTTCTCTGGTGATTGCATACTGGACTTCATCAATCAGAACATAGTACATCTTGCCGTCCAGAATTTTGGATCGGACATAATCCGACAGGGCCGCCGGATCACGATATTGAAGAAAACGGTCATCATCCAGCGCGATAGTAATGATTTGCTCCGGTCTTACCCCGCAGTCAATCAGATAGTCATAGAAAAGATGAAACAAGAGGAAACTTTTCCCGCAGCGCCGGATTCCGGTAATCACTTTGATCAGACCATTTTCCTTCCGGTCAATGAGCTTTTGGAGATAGCTGTCTCTTTGTATGATGATATTCATTCTCGGTACCCCTGTTCATTTGAAACTTACTGCTCATTATACTCAACTTTCAAATACATTATGTCAGTGTACCGGAATGCGGTCAAGTTTTCATTTGAAAGTTAGTGCTCAATTGCAGCAACTTTCAAATGGCCTCACAGTTCTCCATCAAATATCCGACCCGCTCTTCAGGATCTCCCACATCTCCTTCACATCTTTCAGCGTGTAGGTCGGTTTTACCGCACTCTCTTCAATGTCCTTCACCGTCGCCTCTCCGCTCAGCACGCACACCGTGTCCACTCCGGCATTGACCCCAGACGCGATGTCCGTGTACAAGCGGTCCCCGATGACCAGCGTCTCTTCCCGGGAAACCCCAAACTTCTCCCGAACGATATTGATCATCGTCGGTTCCGGCTTGCCGATATAAACTGGCTTCTTCCCTGTCGCCTTTTCAATCCCGTAGCACATTGAGCCGCAGTCCGGAACAAAGCCCAGAACCTCGCCGAATGAAACCGGGCAGCAGACATCCGGGTTCGTTGCAAGGTAGGTCGGGTTCTGGCAGGTCAGGATCTCGCAGGTATTGCGGAGCTTCTGCATAGTGAGCTCCATATCAAAGCCGACGAGCACCACGTCGATTCCATCCCGAACCTCCTCCGTCACGCGGATTCCCACGCGGCTCACCTCTTCCACCATGGACCTCGTTCCCTGGCAGTAGACCAGTGCACCGGGATGATGTTCCTTCAGATATAAAATGGTCGCCTGCACCGAGGTGAAGAAATTCTCTTTCTCCGCCTGCAGACCCATCTGCTGCACCTTGGTCACATAATCCTGCACGGACTTCGACGAGTTATTGGTGATGAACACGTACCGCCCGCCAGTTTCCCGGATCTGTTCCAGGAGCTGCCGGGTTCCATCGAAGACCGTATTCTCCTGATAAATCGTTCCGTCCATATCGAACAGGAACAGCTTCTTGTCCTTCAACGGCCGGACATCTTTTCCGTAATAATCCGTCATCTTCTCGTTTCGCATCGGTCCCCCTCATTCCATACAGAACCAGAACTGCTTTTCCGTTTCATTCCGGAATTTTCGCAGCAAAAAACTTTTCTGACTTGCAAAACACTTTTTCAGTTCATTATAAATCAATCTGCAGGAATTGTTTCTTCCGGAACAGAAAGGCGACTGCCAGCGCCGCTGCCGTCAGAAGAATCCACCCGAGGATCGCTCCGTTCCACCCGGCCCGTTCCACGACGACGCCGATCGTAAACGTGGAAACCGCGCTCCCGATGTAGGCCATCGCATTCAGAAATCCCGAAACCGTCGACACTCTCCCCACAGCCTCAAAGTGCATCGGAATCATGCTGACATACAGTGTGTTCACCGCCAGCATGCACGAGGTGATCACCGCAAAGAGAAGGACTGAGAGAACCGCACTCACACCGTTCAGAAGAAGGAGACCGGAAAGTGCCGCCGTCGCCACCGCAAAGAAAACAGCGGAATTCTCCATCTCGCGGTCCGGCCGTTTCTTCTGGGCAAAACGTGCCAGATAAGCCCCGCTGAGATTGATGACCGGCAGGATCATTGTGATGATCACGGAGAACGAAGCCGATACCGCATAACTGTCACAGATATAGGTCGGCACCCACTGGGTGACGCCATCCTTCAGCATGCCGTGAATCCAGACCGGGAAGAGAATCATCCAGATGCCGCTGGCCCCGAGAAGCCTGCCGAAGGAAATCTTCTCTTTTCCGTTTTGCCCGGAGGATCCGGTGTCCGTTTCTTTGGAAGATCCTTTTTCAGCGGACGCCTCGTTTCCTGCTTCCCGGAAAAGGCCTTCCGCCCTGGACGGCAGATCCGTCGCCTGCAAATCTCCGTTCGCATGCTTTTGACTCTTCCGGTCAATCCATTGAAATCCGAAGATCCACACGAAAGCGAGCGGCAGCATCACACCAGCCGCGGCAAAGAACACCGCATGCCACCCGAGCACCCGCATGGCTCCGGCCGAGAGAAGGTATGAAGTCAGTGTTCCGATGGCCATGCTGGACGCCAGATCCACAATGTACTTCATTTTCCGCTCTCTGGTGTAGCGCTCCGCGAAAATCCGGATGATCGGCGGCCAGATCATGGACTGCAGATAGCCGTTGATTCCCCACAAAATGAACATGGAAGGGAAATTCTTCATGCATCCCATCAGGCAGTTGGCAATGCCTGCGCCGAAAAGGCCGAAGAACACCAGTTTCTCCGGCCGGCTGCGGTCTCCCAGGATCCCGTTGCAGAGCTGCCCCGCCCCGTAGGCAAAAAAATACGCCATACTGATGGCACCAGCCTGCGACCGCGTCAGGATTCCGTCTCCCAGAATGGACGACATGGCAGAGGAATAGTTCAGCCGCCCCAGATAAGAGGAAAAATAGACCAGCCAGCTCAGCCAGAACAGAATCTTCCCCGTCCTTTCATTCACTTTTGCTATCCCTGTCTGCATATTGTTCTCGCTCCTTTGATCTTTCAGCAGAGGATTTCTTCGATGGCCTTTCCCTGTGCCTCGGGGAGCTCCAGTCCCAGAACCTTTGCGAAGGTGGGTGCCTCATCCACCACTTTCTCGTTCTCCAGGCGCACTCCCTTCCGGAAATCTGGTCCGCAGACGATCATCGGAGGCTGCGGTCCCTTCTCCGGCATGTGTCCATGATCAGAATGGCCGTAGCGGAACGCCGTGCGTCCTGCCGGAATGACCGCGGGACCTCTCCATTCATCCGTAAAGTCCGAATATCCGTCGGTCTCCACGATGAAGGAGAATCCTCCGCAGATTCCATACCGCTCTTTTGCTTCCTCTGCGGTCAGGACCTCTGAGATTCCGTAGATTCCGGCCTCTGCCATTTCCTTCAGATCATGATAGACCTTTTCCTTGTCTGCGTCCTCCGAAACATAAATCTCTGCCGACAGCCCGCACCCCTTGGCATAGGCTCTCCAGCCGGTTACGTTTCCTTCCGGATCCGTATCAATATACCCCTTTTCCTTCAGGAAGACATTGAAGGCGATGCTCCGCACCGCTTCCAGATGTCCGTGATCGCTGACAACCGCAATGTCCGTGCTGTCCTCGATTCCCGCGTCCTTCACCGCATCCAGGAGCATCCCGATCCAGCGGTCCGTGGCGATCAGCGCCTCATCCAGCTTGTCGCTGAACAGTCCGTACTGATGCCTTGTGGCATCCACATAGCTGGGATGCGTCATCACGAGATTCGGCCGGTACCTGCGGATAATCTCGCAGGCGCAGGTAATCTGGAATTCCTCATCCGTCGGATGCTTGGAGGTGCTCCAGTCGAGAATCCCGATGTTCGGGCGAATGATCTCTTCGAAGATCTCCGGCGAGCACATCTTCCGGTGCACTTCCAGAAGGTTTTCTTCCTTCTCCCGGTCTTCATCCATGATCTCCGGGACGAGATAATCAATGGTATCAAAGCCGCCCGCCGTCAGCGGCCACCGGCAGGAGCAGGTGGTAAGGCCCTTTTTCTTCGCCGCATGGAACAGCGTTTCGCACTGCACCTCCTCCAGGCGGTTGTACCAGACAGGCTTTGCGTTGCCCGGTTCAAAATGCTCATTCGCAATAATCCCCGTACGATCCGGTGTGCAGCCCGTCATGAGCGTGGTATGCACGATATGCGTAAGGCTCGGATACACTGTCCGCATATGCCGGATGAGGCTTCCGTTCTCCAAAAGGCGCTTTACGTTCGGCTGCTTCCCCAGAAGCTCCAGATCTTCATATACCAATGCATCCACACTGACTACAATAAGATGTTCTGCCATGTTCTTCCCCCATAAATTAAATAAGTTCCACCAGATCGATGCCGGGCACCTGATTCCAGTCCTCCCCGGGCTCCTGATCTTTCCCCTGCGTCCGGTAGTACACATAGGCGCGCTGCGTCTTGCCGTTTTTCTCCTTGTTCTCCGCATCCTGCGTCATTTCGATGTCCTCAATCTGATCTCCCCGGGACTTCATTTCACTCAGAATGAAGTCAAGGGCCGCTCTTCTCGTGAACTCCACATACAGGATCCGGCGTCTGGCCCGCACACGGGATGCATACTCCAGTCTCGACAGGACCGTTTCCGCCAGAAGAATCAGAACCGTCGTCAGGATTCCTCCCTCATAGAAGCCGGAGCCGAACGCCAGTCCCGTGACAGCCGTTGCCCAGAGGCCCGCCGAGGTCGTAAGCCCCTTCACCTGATTTTTCTGCGTGACGATGATGGCTCCCGCACCGATGAAGCCGATTCCGGCGATGACCTGTGCTCCCAGTCTTGCCATGTCCGCGGAATAATGCAGCGCAATCACAATGTACTGCCCCGTCATCGCGGTCATGCAGGCTCCGAGACAGATGAGAATGTGCGTCCGGAATCCCGCCGATCTTCTCTTATATTCCCGCTCCAGTCCGATGGCTCCTCCGCAGAGCATGGCGCACAGCATTTTTACAAAGGTGGACAGCATATTGATGTCCCGCAGATATTCCAGTCCCTCGATCATTTCTACCCTTTCTCAGATTCATTCGAATGCCGCATCGAAGAAGATCACGCCTCCTCGAGTGCCGCGAGGAGAAATCCGCGCAGGCGGTTTCTCCGACGCGGTTGCAAACACACGGAGTGTGTTCGCAACAAGCAGGAGAAGAGGCGATCACGCCTCTTCGAGTGCGCTAAACTTCATTGATCTCCTGCACGCAGGAGAGCTGCATCAGAAGATCCAGAACGTTTCCGTGCGCGACATGCTTCGGAAGCCGGAGCGCGAGCACCGCGCTCGGATTCTCCCCCTTCTTCTTCCTGCCTTTGGCAATGTCCACGTCGTAGATCACCACATTCTTCTGGCGCAGCGCTCCCAGAATCTCCTTCAGGTTTCCGAAACTCGTGTACTCCACGTAGACATTCATGTCTCTGGATTTCTCCGCGACCCAGTCGGAAACCGGGGACAGGAAGAGATTGCTGCACAGGATCATCAGAAACCCGACCAGAATGCAGCCGTAATACCCCGCGCCGATGACAATGCCCATGCACGCGCTGGCCCACAGGCTCGCCGCCGAGGTCAGTCCTTTCACCTTCTGTCCGCGATTGACCAGAATGGTCCCCGCGGCGAGAAAGCCGATTCCGCTCGTCACCTTCGCGGAATACCGGGAAACATCCACGGAAATATCATAGGCAGCGGAGAGCTCCGCCCACTGCCCATGAATCATGTGGAAGTCATACTGGCTGGTCAGCATGGTAAGCGCCGCTCCGATACTGACCAGCATGTAGGTGCGAAGACCTGCCGGATATCCCTTTCTCCCCCGCTCGATTCCGATGAAGGCCCCCACGAACATCGCCATGACGAGACGCAGAGTCACCGTTACGATATTAAATTCATGAAAATACGCCGTCAGTTCGCTCATCTTTGTATGACTTTCCTTCTTCGGTTCACACTGTTTCCGCGATTTCCTATCCGGTTCGTAGTACCGGTAAAAACTGCCCGAGCACATTCTCAACATCCCTCCGTCCGGGGAATGTCAGAACCTCCTGCGAGGCAGTATGCTCCGCCGCCAGGGAAGGCGTCCATTCACTCACCCGGGCAGAGACACTGCTATTCGTAAATCACAAAGGTCTGCGGCGCCACGACGAGGCTGTTCTTCCCCGCCTGCGCGCCTCCGCCGATCCGGAAGATCTCTTTCCCGGAAACCGCTACCGGCGCAACCGCCGATTCCGTCGACGGATTGACCGCAATGACGTATCTGCCCCTGCGGTAAACGAAAGGCATGGCGTCCTCTTCCGCATAAAGGACCTCATATTCCCCGTCTGCCTGAAGGTCCTCATGATCGTGCCGGAACGCGAGCACCCGGCGGACCGTATTGAGAAGGGAGTTCTCTTCCTTCTCCTGCGACTCCACCGTCGGCGCATCGTCCGAAGGATCTACCGGCAGATACAGGGAATCTGCACAGCCGTCCGAGAATCCGAGATTCTTCCCTGCCGTCCACTGCATCGGAGTTCTGGATCCGGTGCGGTAATAGCCGCCTTCCTTCGTCGGGATATGCTCATAGCGCATGCCGATCTCATCGCCGTAATACAGGAACGGAACGCCCGGCATCGTGAAGATCATCGCATAGGCGAGCTTCAGCTCCTCCTCGTCCAGTGTCTCCCGGGCGCGGATGGTGTCGTGATTGCAGGTGATCATCGAAATGTAGCTCCTGCCCTTCGTCTTGTCATAGTAGTCCTGGAACTCCCGGACAAAAGACGTAACGCTGCCGTTTCCGTTTTTCTTGAAGAAGCTGTGGTCGTCGTCCTTGTGATTTTCATAATCGCGAAGGAGCGTGCTGTAGCCGTTGCCTTCATGATTCAGATAGAAATCCATGTCAAAACCAGCTGCACAGGACTTCGGCGGATCGCTCCACTCCGCGACGAACGCCGCCTCCGGATAATCCCTTCTCACATGGTCGAAAATATAGTGCCAGACATGAGCCGTTCCGGACTTGTCCGCGTCGTCCTTCTTGACAAGAGACTCCGCCATATCCACGCGGAAGCCGTCGCATCCATGCTCCAGCCAGAAGCGGATGACGTCCACCATCGCATCTCTGGTTGCAATGCAGTCCGGATCATCGATGCCCTTCTGCCACGGTTCTTCCGGATGAAGGAATCCGTAGTTGAGCGCCGGCTGGCACTTGAAGAAGTTCAGAAGGTAGGTACCCGCGCGTTCTGCCTCGCCCCCGACGTACGGAATGCCGCTGCACCCGCGGAAGCAGTGATTCGTCCAGATAAACCGCTCGGAATATTCGTTTTTCTCTGCCTTCTGGCTCTCTTTGAACCAGGGATGCTCCTCCGAAGTATGGCCCGGCACGAGATCCAGCAGGATGTGCATGCCTTTCTCATGCGCCTCGTGGAACAGGCGGTACAGGTCATTGTTCGTTCCGTAGCGGGGCGCTACCTTCTTGTAGTCGCGCACATCGTATCCCGCATCATGGAACGGCGAATCGAAGCAGGGATTGATCCAGACTGCGTTGCAGCCAAGGCTTTTGATGTAGTCCAGCTTCTCCGTGATTCCGTTGATGTCCCCGATTCCGTCCGCATTGGTGTCCTTGAAACTCTGCGGATAAATTTCATAAAAAACAGCGTCTTTTAACCATCCAATCATCTTTATACCTCTCTGAGGCAAAATCCGCGAAAGCGGTTTTGCCGAATGTGGCAGCCGGTGCGTCAGCACCGATGCTGCTGTTTGAAAGTGACATATCAATGTCACTTTCAAACTTATACCCCCATATAAAAACTCCTCATGACACGCCTTTCGGTATGCCATAAGGAGTTTTCTTTCAGAACTTATCTCCTAAGCTCCGTTGTCTTCGGTATCCCGTCGCAATCAGCGTTTCTTGTGAAGCTGTCGTTTCTCAGCGGTGATAATAGAAATCAATGTACTCTGCGGCTGCATCGAAGAATGCCTCTCTGTCTCCGTCACCGTAGTAGCCCTGTGCTGCTGCAGCAAGGTCTGCTCTCAGATCCCATGTCGGCCACTGGTTTCCAACGGTCGAGAATGCCGCGCCGCTCATAACGGTGTTGTAAACATCCATGAGCTGTTCCTTGTCATACTTCACGCCCTTGACGTAGTTGATGTTTCCGTCAACTTCGTAGTACTCCTGAGCGATGTCGGTCTGGGACAGGAAATCCAGGAATGCCTTGCAGGCTTCCGGATACTTGGTGGAAGTTCCGATGGACCATGCCGTATCAACGTTTACCGCAACCTTCGGGGAATCCAGAAGTGGGCTCGGCAGTGCGCAGTAAGCAATGTCAATGTCCGGATTTGCGGTCAGGAACTGGGAAAGAAGCCAGCTGCCGTTGAACATGATCGCCGAATCTCCATTTACGAGATCCTGAAGGGCTGCATCTCTGTCCATTCCGAGTGCGTCCTCGGTTGCATAAGGCTTGATGGTATCCAGGAAATCCGCAAAGGTATTCAGCGTTTCGCTGTCCGCGATGTCCTTGGTTCCGTCGGCGATTGCCTGGAAGTCATTCGGGCAGTCCGGATTCAGCTCGCCCATCAGACGCTCGGTCAGCTGAGGAGCATCACCCTTGAAGGGGAAAGCGATCGGAGTCTTGATTCCGGAATCCTGAAGCTTCTGCAGATCTTCCTTGAACTCGTCAAACGTGGTCGGTGCGGAAGTGATGCCTGCTGCCTCGAAGAGGTCCTTGCGGTAATAAACGCCGTAGGTGCTGACCGTCATCGGCATGCAGAACTGAATGTCCTTGTACTCCGTCAGATCCAGAAGGTTCTGGCCGATGTTCTGCTCGAATGCCTCGTTGGTGACGTCGGTAACATAGCCTGCATCATAGTATTCCTTGTACTCAACGCCTGCCGGCATAACCTGCATGACATCCGGAATGTCATTGGAGGCAAGTCTGGTCTTCAGAACCGTCTCGCCGTCCTCACCATAGGTGTGGTTGACCTTCACCTGCGGATACTGAGCCTCGAACTCCTTGATGATGTTGTCGACAACTTCCACGATCTCTTCCTTGATGGTGAAGACCTCGATGGTAGCGCCGTCTTCCGGTGTGTAATCACCGCTGACGGTGCCGCTCTCATCATCAGCTACCGTGTCGAGAACGGGCGACTTGTCCGTGCTCTCCTCCGCTGCATCCTCTGTCGTCTCTTCGGCTGCCGGTGTGCTGTCAGCAGCGGAGCTGTCCGTAGACGAAGAAGATCCGCAGCCTGCCAGAGAGAATAACATCATCCCCGACATCATCAGTGCCAAAACTCTTTTCTTGTTCATTGTTGAACCTCCCTTAAATATTTATCTGCGGCTCCCATTGTGCCGCCGATTTACGTTTCCGGTGATCCTGCTTTCTCTTTTTATTTTTCGTAATATTTGAAAACCTCGGAAAAGCAGAACCGTTTCTGTCGCATTGCCGTCTGCCGGTCTCTCACCTTTTCCGGCTTCAGATCTCCACCTGCATCCCGTCATAGGACGGAATGATGTGATCCTTTTCCATGATTTTCTGAAGCTCTGTGTACGGCAGATAGAAATTGTGCGAGTAATGCGTTGCAATCACGATCGTCTTCTCATCAATCAGGCCGTCCTTCTCGAACCGTTCCTTCATCTTCAGAATGTTCGGGTAGCCCATGTGATAGTTCTTCGAATCCTTCATGCCAATCGTGCAGTCCATGCTCAAAAGGTCGAACTTCAGATGGTTCTGCTCCAGATAATTCCAGGTCTCTTCCGGATATTCTCCGGTGTCATTGCTGTAGAGCATCCGCTTGCCGCCGTTCTCAATGCTGTAGATCAGGCAGTTTTCTCTCGGATCGTGATTGGCAGTCAGCGGTGTCACGAGATAGTCCCCGATCTTCACCGGTTCGAAATTATGCAGCTCATGAATCACAACTCTTCCATCGACGTCCATTTCCGGCGTCGCCTTCAGCCGTTCCACACAGACATTGTTGCCGTAGACGTGAATCGGTTCCGTGATACCGGCTGCGTAATCTTTGCTCCGCATCGCGAATTCTTCCGGATAGAAGTGATCCTGATGGGAATGCGTGAAAATCACGTACTTCAGACGGTAGTACTCCAGCTGATTCTGGAGCATGTGCATGTAGGCGTCCTGCGGAAAATCCACCATAAGGTCGTCATTGAACAGAACCTGTGACCTCGTGCGGATGTCCTTCCCCCGCATCTTTCTTGCCTGCTGGCAGACCTCACAGTTGCACCAGATGGCAGGAATTGCCTCTGCTGCGGCGGTTCCCAGATAATGCAGTTTCATAGCTTTCCTCCCCCTTTTTTGCTTCTTTTATCTTTGTGTTTCTCATTCCCGGGACCGGTTTGTTTCCCAGTCCCGGTTTTTGCTCTCCCGGCTTTCGTTTGCTTTCCTGCTTGCAGTCTCCGTGTTCCGGGTTTTCATTCTTTCATTCAGTCTCTCGTTTCCAGGTTGCGGTCTCTGTCATCACCCCTTGACCGCTCCGCTCGTCAGGCCCGACATGATCTGCTTCTGAAGGAAGAGGTAGATCACGAGGATCGGGATCATCGAGATGCACAGGCAGGCGAATACGAGTCCGTAGTCCACGCCCGCTTCCGACTGGAAGTTGTACTGATACAGAACGATGGTCCAGTACTGCGGCGACCGGTTCAGAATGATCAGGGGCAGTGTGAAGTCGTTCCAGGTCCAGAGACAGTCCTTGATGACCGATGTTGCGATGATCGGCTGCATCAGAGGGAAAATGATTCTCCGGTAGGTGTAGAAGGTGCTGGATCCGTCAATGGAAGCAGCTTCCTCAAGGTCTCTCGGAATTCCTGCAAGATACCCGGTGTACAGGAAGGTCGCCTCACAGGTGGTGGAACCGATGCAGAGGATGGCGAGTCCGACCGGGCTCATCATCTTCAACGCAGACATCATCTGAACCAGAGGGATCATTTTTACCTGGAAGGGAATGAAAATTCCGATCAGCAGGTAGAAGTAGAATCCTCTCCACTTCTTGCTCTCGTTCATTCTGCGTCCGACGGAGTAGCCCAGCATCGGCATCAGGAGAACATCGCCCGCCGCCACAACGGCGGTGATGATTGCCGTGTTCAGCAGCGCTCTCCAGAATCCCTTCTTCGAGAGTATGTAAGTGAAGTTGCCGGTATACCATTTCTTCGGAAGAGACAGGTAGTTGGTGATCGTCTCCGAAGTGCTCTTGAAACTCGTGATGAATGTAATGTACAGCGGAAGAATAATGGTCAGCAGCCCGATAATAAGGAGTGCGTAGACCAGGATTCTGTATAATTTCTTTTTACTCATTTGCTTGCCCCACCCCTGTTATGCGTTTACGGATTTCTTGTTGCTGATCTGCAGCTGGATGTAAGAAATCACAGCTACCACAATGCCGACGATGATGGCTTCTGCCATCGCGGATGCAAAGCGGTTGTTCTTGAATGCATCGTTGTAAATCAGGATGGACAGCGAACGCGTCGCGTTGTTCGGTCCGCCGTCGGTCAGAATCTTGATCTGATCGAAGACCATCAGGCCGCCCTTGACTGCCAGCACCAGAACAACCGAAAGCGTCGGGATCAGGTGCGGAATGGTGATGTAGCGGAACACCTTCCAGCGGTTCGCTCCATCGATTCGCGCCGCTTCCAGAAGCTCATGCGGAATGGTCTGAAGTCCCGCGAGAATCAGAATCGACTGCATCGGCAGCGCCCCCCAAAGCGCTACGAACAGGATGCCGAAGATCGCGGTGTCCTTGCTGGACAAGATACTCTTGTGCAGCGCCGCAATTCCCATCGCGTCTCCGAACGCCGGAATCACGCGGAAGAAAATCTGATTGAAAATCATGGATACGGTCACGCTGCTGAACAGTGCCGGAAGGAAATACAATGCCCGGAAGGTTGTGCTCCCCTTCACTCTCTGATTCAGGAGCATCGCGATGATAGTGGCAAGAATCAGGATTCCTGCAACATAGAAAATCGTGTAGCGGAAGTTGAAAAGGAACGCTTTCAGGAACCTCTTGTCCGTCAGTGCGTTGATGTAGTTCTGCAGTCCCACGAAGTTGTCGCTTCTTGCAATGCTGTTCCAGTCCGTGAAACTGTAGTACACGCCGAGACATACCGGAACCGTGAAGAAGAACGTATACAGCGCCGCCCCCGGTATGGACATCAGTATGGTCGTTCTTTTGTAGTCTTTTTTCAGACAAACCTGATGTTGTGAATCTTTTTTCAATTTCTTGCATCCCCCTTCTTTCGTTATTGTGAATGTCTATATTTTCGTGTTTTCTTTTCCCGTTTGATTTGTCGATATTATACTATTTTCTCTTGCATGTCAATCACTTTATTAAACTTTCTTAAACATTTTATTGTGCATGTTGCATTTCATCTATCAGAATTGTGTCTGAATTTTTGGTCAAAAATAAAAAGCATGCAAAAGCAACCCTTGTCACTTTTGCCGCTCTCATCGTCTCTAAGGCAATCACCTTATTCGATTGATGTCCCCGCGCGCCGGATACGTTTCCGATCAAGGTTTTCCGTGTTCCTTACGTTTCGGACTGGGTATATAATCGCACACCCAGTGGCATTTTGCAACTATATTGTGCCACCGGTGGCGTATTTTTTATTTATTTGTGACAAAGTCCCAATCTTTTCCAGTTATTTTCTGCCTTTCTGCACAATGCTTCCCGATACAGGAGCGGCATCTTTTCAGCAATTCGGCTTGTCTTTCGTTTTCTGTCCAAAATATCACAAAATCATCCCGCGGCTCTGCTCCTCCCGGTGGCATGGAACTCTTCACATACAGTTTCAAAATTCCCCGAAGGGCAGCTGCACTCTTCAGGACTACTCACCGACGGATGCTGCACCACAAAGCCTCTTATCAATTGATGCCGCATGCCCAGGCTTCTCTCACGGATGCTGCACACGCAAAAAATCCCCCGGCAGGTTTCTGTCCTGTCGGGGGATTTCATCATTCTTAACCGATATTCCTGACTTTACCGGATCTCATTCAGATCGTACGGAGTTGCCTGGTATACGTAATAGTTGATCCAGTTGCTGTACATCGCCTGACTTGCGCTGCGCCACTGGAGAAGGGGCTTCTGCTGCGGATCGTTCTCCGGGAAATAATTCGCCGGAATCTTCGGGTCTATGCCCTTCTTCCGGTCCCGCTCGTATTCATCGCGCAGCGTATAGCGGTCATACTCGCCGTGTCCGAAGATGAACACCTGCCGCCCGTCCTTGGCCGTGCAGAGAAGAACGCCCGCCTCTCTGGACTCCGCGAGAACCTTCAGGTCCCTGCACGCATGAATGGCCTCCGCAGGCACTTCGGTGTAGCGGCTGTGCGGAATCATAAAATAATCGTCCATTCCGCGCATCAGAGGGTCCTTGCGGTGCATGACCTTGTGGTAATAGACCCCGGACAGTTTCTCCTTCAGCATCCTTTTCGGAAGGCCGTAGTGATAATAGAGTCCCGCCTGCGCTCCCCAGCAGATATGCAGCGTCGAGGTCACGTTCGTGACACTCCAGGCGAAAACGCGGCAGAGCTCGTTCCAGTAGTCCACCTCTTCATATTCCAGTTTCTCCACCGGAGCGCCCGTGATGATCATTCCGTCGAAGCGGCGGTCCTTCAGATCATCGAAGCAGGCATAGAACTGGTGCAGGTGCGAATACGAGGTGTTCTTCGAGAGGTGGGAGCTCATCCGCATGAAGGTAATGTTGAGCTGCAGCGGCGTGTTGCTCAGC
Organism: bacterium; assembly: GCA_963655255.1. Classification (GTDB taxonomy): domain Bacteria; phylum Bacillota; class Clostridia; order Lachnospirales; family Lachnospiraceae; genus CAG-791. The sequence continues at coordinate 70,348 of CAVKEB010000006.1, read as the reverse complement.
ATCCGCAGAATATCCAGCTCCGTATCCTCTTTCTTCGGCATCAGGTTCAGAATACAGATTTCCAGCGGACGGATGTCCTGGTGGGCAGCCCGGCTTTCATCCACGATAAAGAGATTCTCTTTTTCCAGCTCTTCCTTCACGGGAAGGTCATTCTGAATTCGAATCGGCATTCCAGGTTCCTCTCTGCTTCTGCATATTTACATAACGATTCCGCACATCATGAATTCCTCTGCGGACATCAACATTCGCGGAATCGTTACAGACTGCGAACATTATAACGGCAGCCGTTCCGATGCAACACCGTCATTTTCCAGAATCTGTCTCCCACCGGCTGCATTTCTCTTCCGGAAATCCGCAGACAGTTTCATGGCCTGCCGATACATCAGATTCCATTTCGGGCCCCATAGGATCACAGCATGGCCCGGAACTCTTCCTCCGTAATCACCGGAATCCCGAGCTGCTGCGCCTTTGCAAGCTTGGAGCCCGCCGCTTCTCCCACGAGCACATAGCTTGTTCTCTTCGAGACGCTTCCCGAAGCCTTTCCTCCATTTGAGACAATCAGCTCCTCCGCCTCTTTTCTTCCAAGGGTGGGAAGCGTTCCTGTCACCACGATGGTGAGCCCGGCGAGCTTCTGCGAAGCGGGCTCTGCCTTCTCCATTGTCATGTTGACGCCCGCCTCCCGGAGCTCCTGCAGAATCTTCCGGCTTTCCTCTGCGGCAAAAAAGTCATGGATGCAGGCGGCCGTCGTCTCCCCGACGTCGGGAATCTGCGTCAGTTCCTCCACTCCTGCCGCGGCAAGCGCGTCGATACTGTCATAATGCGACAGGATTTCTCTGGCCGCCGCTTTTCCGCAGTTGCGGATGCCAAGGCCTGTCAGGAGCAGAACCGGCGAGTTTGCCTTCGACGCTTCAATCGCCGCAAGGACCTTGTCCGTGTTCTTCTCCTTGCCGATGATTCCTTCGTCAATGAGCTCCTGACGGTGATCCTTCAGGTGATAAATATCCGCATAGCTGTGCAGATACCCCTTCTGCACCAGCGCTTCCACCAGCGTATCACCCAGTCCCATGATGTTCATGCAGCTGCGCGAAGCAAAATACGCAATCGCATTCACCACCTGCGCCGGACAGGCAGGATTGATACAGCGGATGTCCGCGGTATCCGCCTCCCGGACCAGTGGCTGTCCGCAGACGGGACAGACCTTCGGTGCCTGAAAAACAGCCTCCGGCTCCTTCACGCACCCGTTCAGCTTCGGAATGATCTCGCCGCTCTTGAAAAGGCGGTATTCACCACCTACGCCGATTTTCATCTGACTGATGTAGTCCTGGTTGTGAAGCGTTGCCCTGGACACGCTCGTTCCGCACAGGCGTGCAGGCTTCCCGGTCTCCCGGTCATGAAACTCGCCGGTGAATGTCAGCTTGCCGGTCCGTCCGACATCGACCAGAATCCGGTCCATCGCAACGATCCTCTCCTCCGGCGGATACTTATAGGCAATGTGCCCGCTGGAATACTTGGTCCCCGCAGGGAATTCCTCGCGGTACGCGATGTGGTCGATTTTCACCACGGCGCCATCGAGATCGAAGTGCAGGCTCTCCCGCATCCCGCCGATGGCATCGATGGCGGCAAGCACCTCCTCCACCGTCTCACATCTTCGGTGATACACCACGCGCACACCCTTCTCTTCCAGAAGATCCAGGGCCTTCGTGTGGCTCTCCATCAGCTCCGCGGGTCCCCGCTGCACATTGAAGACGAACATGCGCAGTCCGCGCTTTTTCGTGATGGAAGGATCCAGCTGGCGGAGCGTTCCCGCCGCGAGATTGCGCGGATTGGCCGCGGGCTTTTTCTCCAGCCGCACCATCTCTTCATTGAAGCGCTCGAAGTCCTCATGCGCCATGTAGACCTCGCCGCGCAGTTCCAGGCTCTCATACGGAAGGTCGATAACCTGCTGCACGTCAGGGATCGCCAGTGCGTTCGCCGTCACATCCTCCCCGACCAGTCCGTCTCCGCGCGTCTCGGCCAGCACGAGATGAAGTTTCCCGTCCTCCCCTTTCTCGTAGCGGATGGACATCGAAAGGCCGTCCACCTTCACCTCCACGGAAAAGAAGCAGTGCGGATGCTTCTCCTGCACCTTGTTCACCCATGCCGCGACATCCTCTTTGGTAAAAACATCCTCGATGGACAGCATCGGAACATCGTGCGTGACCTTGACGCCGGCTTCCCGCTTCCCCGCGTTTCCTCCAAGGGCCGTTCCGCCGATCTTCTGCGTGGGCGAATCCGGAAGAATCCAGTCCGGGTGCTCTTTCTCCGCGGCCTTCAGGCGCAGCATCAGCTGATCGTACTCGTAGTCGCTGATTTCCGGTGCGTCTTCGTCATAGTACCGCTTCATGTGGTAATCGACGGTCTTCTTCAGTGCCTCGTATTCTTCCCGTGTCATTGTTTTCTTCACCCGTTTTGTTTCCGTTGGAAGCCCTATGTTCTCTTCGTTCCGCCCGGTCCCCTGCGAATGCTTGATCCCGGCATTCTCCCATAAAGCAGCCTGCTCCGGCAGAAATTCCAATGGAAAAGCGCAGATTTCTCCGCTCTTCTCAATCCGTCAGTGGAAGTCCCACTGCCTCGTAAAGCTTCATTTTCTCATCCTGCGTCAGTTCACGCTGCATGCCGGGCTGAAGTCCCTTGACCGTAATGTTCAATACGCGCACGCGCTTCAGCGACTTCACCTCGTGTCCTCTTGCCTTGCACATCCGGCGGATCTGCCGGTTCAGACCCTGCGTCAGCACGATGCGGAAAGTATATTCCCCCAGCCTTTCAATGCGGCATGGTTTCGTCTTCACTTCAAGGTCCTTCAGCCAGATCCCCTTGGACATCTGGTGCAGATCCTCATCGCTGATCCTGCCCCGCGTGCGGACAATGTATTCCTTCTCATGCTCGTTCGCGGAACGCATCATGGCATCGATCAGGGCTCCGTCATTGGTCATCAGAAGAAGGCCCTCCGTGTCGCGGTCCAGCCTTCCCGCGTAAGTCAGGTGAATCGGATAACGGAACACCTCTTCCAGCGTCACCTTCGCATGCGGATCCGATTTCGTCACCGTCACGCCGACCGGCTTGTAATACGCCACAACCACCTTGCGGTCCTGGGAACGGATGATCTGATCCCGCACCTTGATTTTCTCCCTGCCCGTCACCATGGTTCCGGGCTGTGCGATCTCGTCGTCTACGGTCACCTCGCCCATTTCCATCAGCCGGTCGGCCTCTCTTCTCGAATACAGACCGGAGGAGGCGATGAACTTGTTGAGACGGATCCGGTCTTCCTGACCTTTTTTCCTTACAGTTTTACCAGCTGCACCGCTGCGTTTTCTTTCAGAATACATCTCTCATGCTCCATGATATATGCGACCGTCTCGGCCGGTGCATCGGAAAAGGTTCCGAATTCATTCATTGCGAGGATGGTTTTCTCGAACAGGATCTCGTCTCCCGAAGAGGACAGGAACAGATAATACGCGCCGTCTCCCCGGTCCTGCCACAGCGAGGAATTCAGCTTCGCCGTGTCCGGAATCTTCCTGCAGCACTCGATGGCATCCGCAAGAGAGCGGAAAATATAGCAGAAAAGACTGCGTTTCCCGGTGCGGGGTGGATTCAGGGCCTCCGCAACCTTCCGGTCCATTCCGGCCGTCTTCTCCCCGGCATGTCCCTGCGCTGCCGCAAGAATCTCATCCAGCCCGGGTGTCTGCGGCGTGTTCCCCTGGCTGCCCGCAGGCCCGGCTGCCGGATCCTGTGTCCCCTGCGGCTTCGTCCCCTGCCCGGTTTCTCCCGGTGCCCGGAACAGGCCGCTGTTCTCCGTTTCTGCAGCCGCGTCTCCTCCCGGCTGCGTGCAGGAGAGCGTCAGCGACAGGGATCCGTCCATCATGGCACGGATCTGCATGGTCGTCACGCCTCCGTCCAGCCGGAAATTCTCCGCCTTGGCAGCCTCCAGAATCACATGGCGCAGATATTCCATTGCGTTTTCCTTGCGTTCCATGATGTCATCCAGGTTGATTCCGCTGGTTTCCAGATCTTCCTGCGTCAGATAGCATCCTATTGTTGTTTCATTGATTCTGCTGAATTTCATCTTTTTCCTGTAACTGTTCAGCACCTGGCGATTTTCAATGCAAATCGTCTGCCTGCAGATTGATTTGCATTTGAAATCGTCAGGCGGTCAAGGCGCAAAGCGCCTCTGACTGACAACATCGAGGATTTCCGAAAGGAAATTCGAGATGTGCTGAACAGTTATTCCCCTGATAATGAAAGAGCCGGAAGGCAGCCTGTGGCTGGCCCTCCGGCAAAATGCACGTCATTCTGCACTTGAAAATCCTTGCGCAATCGGGCTCAGGCCTTACCAACCTGCTCCATAACTTCCTTGGCAAAGTTCTCTTCCTTATGCTCCATTCCCTCGCCGGTCTCGTAACGGACGAATCTCTTGACAGCGATCTTCGCGCCGTTCTTCTTGCCTACCTCTGCAAGGTATGCAGCAACGGACTGCTTGCCGTCCTCTGCCTTGACATAAATCTGATCGTTCAGGCAGATTTCCTTGAACTCCTTGTTCAGACGGCCGATCAGCATCTTCTCGAGGATCTGCTGAGGCTTTCTCTTGTTCTCCGGAAGAGCTTCGTTCTCGGCAACAGCCTGTGCCAGAAGGATCTCCTTCTCATGTGCACGGACCTCCTCCGGGATATCCTCTTCGCCGACATACTTCGGGGACAGAGCTGCAACCTGCATTGCCACGTTGCGGACTGCCTCACGGATTTCGTCGTTGACAACATCCGTATCCGCCTCTACCAGAACAGCGATGCGGCCGCCGCCGTGTACATAGGAAGCGACGATTCCGTTTGCTGCCTCAACCTGCTCGAAGCGGCGGATGGAGAGTTTCTCGGAGATGACTGCAATCATGTCTACCAGGCTCTCGCTGACGGTCTTGGACGGATCCTCCGGCCACTTGTCTGCAAGGAATCCCTCGAGATCCGCTGCCTTGGTCTCCAGAGCTGCATCTGCAACCTTCTGAACATATGCCTTGAAGGTTGCGTTGCTCGCTACAAAGTCAGTCTCGGAGTTTACCTCTACAACGGCTGCCTTGTTGTCTGCCTTCTGAGCGACATAGCAAAGGCCCTCTGCCGCAATGCGGTTCGCCTTCTTCTCAGCCTTGGCTGCGCCAGCCTTGCGGAGAAGCTCTACTGCCTCATCAATGTTGCCGTTCGTCTCGGTCAGTGCCTTCTTGCATTCCATGATGCCGGCACCGGTCATTTCTCTAAGTTCCTTAACCTGAGCTGCTGTAATTGCCATAGCGTTTTCCTTTCTGCCGCACCGGGTGCGGCACGTTCCGGGAAACACGAATGAAACGCATTTCCCGCGCCGATTATCCTTCTGCTGTCTCATACAGAGCCGTATTGCTGTTCTCTTGCAGCCCGGATCTGCACTGTATTCCGGGCGTCAAACAGAATCCGGATCAGAGAGTTCCCTCTGCTGCCTGCTCCGCCTCGCTTGCTGCGGACTCAGCTGCAAGCGCATCCTGACCCTCTGCGTCTGCCGCTACGTTCTCCTCGCCCTGACGAGCCTCGATCACAGCGTCTGCCATCTTGGAGCAGAGAAGCTTGACCGCACGGATTGCGTCGTCGTTGCCGGGGATGATGTAATCGAGCTCATCCGGATCGCAGTTGGTATCTGCAATACCGATCAGAGTGATTCCAAGGCTGTGTGCCTCGTTGACGCAGATCTTCTCCTTCTTGGGATCTACAACGAAGATGGCATCCGGGATGTGAGCCATGGTCTTGATACCGCCGATGTTGGCTTCCAGCTTCTCCTGCTCCTTCTTAAGAGTAGCAACTTCCTTCTTGGGAAGTACGTCGAAGGTTCCATCGCTCTCCATCTCGTTGATCTTGTTCAGACGCTCAATTCTGGTCTGGATGGTCTTGAAGTTGGTCAGCATGCCGCCGAGCCATCTGTGATTGACATAGTACATGCCGCAACGCTCAGCCTCAGCCTTGACGGAATCCTGCGCCTGCTTCTTCGTGCCGACGAACAGGATGGTGCCGCCCTGCTCTGCGATCTCGAATACTGCCTTGTAAGCCTCGTCAACCTTTACAACAGACTTCTGAAGGTCGATGATGTGGATTCCGTTGCGCTCGGTGAAGATGTAAGGAGCCATCTTGGGATTCCAGCGACGGGTCTGGTGGCCAAAGTGTACGCCTGCCTCAAGCAGTTCTTTCATGGATACTACGCTCATTTTAAATTCCTCCGTTTGTTTGGTTAGTGTGCCGGGAGCAACCGGCCTTCCGCATCTCTTTCGCAGAGAGGACAGACGGCGCTGCCGCTGCGCTCCAGGACCCATGCCAGCCTTTCGGCCACCGGCATCTGCTGGAAATGCGTGTTCTATAGTCCTTCACTGCGCGGCATAATTTCTCCGCACAGCATTTAAAGTATAACATGGCCCGGAGCCGCCCGCAAGTACTATCTTGCGGCAGTTCCGGGCCATATGCAGACACTTGATATTTCGATGTGGGAGCAGACACACGCAGTGTGGCTGCTCGGGATAGGAGCATGAGCCATCAGGCTCATGCGAGTACGCGAGGAGAATTTCGCGAAGGCGAATTCTCCGACGCGGGAGCAAACTGCGCAGCGGTTTGCTCGAAGCAGGAGAAATTGCCATCAGGCAATTTCAAGTGCACACGAGGAGAAATCCGCGAAGGCGGTTTCTCCGATGTGGGAGCAGACACACACAGTGTGGCTGCTCGGGATAGGAGCATGAGCCATCAGGCTCATGCGAGTATCTCACTCTTCTAACCGGCTTCTCATATTATCCAGCTCTTTGTAAACCGCATCGTTCAGAACCTTGATGTAGGTTCCCTTCATTCCGGAGGACCGGGACTCGATGACGCCTGCAGACTCGAACTTGCGCAGGGCATTGACGATAACCGAGCGGGTGATGCCGGCCTTGTCCGCAATCTTGGAGGCAACCAGAATTCCCTCCCGCTTCCCTTCCATCTCCTCGAAGATGTGAAGGATTGCCTGAATCTCCGTGTAGGACAGGGTGGAGAATGCCGATTTTACGATGGCAGTTCTGCGGTTTTCCTCCGCGGATTCCTCCGAAACCGCGCGCAGCATTTCCAGACCGACCACCGTGGTGCCGTACTCACAGATGATGATGTCATCAATATCATAGGCGTGCCCCTGATTGTAGATGAACACGGTTCCGAGACGCTCCCCGGCAATTTCAATCGGAACGATAATAGCATTGTGCTCCGAGTCTTCCGCGTCAAAGCCGAGCGTCGAGAGCATCACATTCTCATTGGTGGAAAGGATTCCGAGAAGCCGCTCGTTCAGGCTGCCGTCGATGAACTCGCCGAGGCTGTCCTTCACGAGGCTCTTGATCGGCTGGATCTCGCTCTCCGGCTTCTCCGCCACGCCGAGTACCTTTCCCTTGTGAGAGAGAACGAGAACATCGCTGTTCATGATTTCACTCATAACGGCGCAGATGTCATTGAAAACGACTTTTCCCGTGCTGTTGTTGTGCAGAAGCCGTTCGATCTTTCTTGTCTTGTCCAGAAGCTGTACATTGTTCACATTCTTGCTCATTTTGTCGTTCCTTCCTTCTTATCTGTCACATAGCCGCACTCTTCGTTGTAGCAGACGAGCTTGTTTCCTTTTTCCAGAAGAATGCTGCCGCAGCGCGGGCATTTCTCACTGGAGGGACGGTTCCAGGTCATGAAATCGCACTCCGGATTGCCGAGGCACCCGTAGTACTTTCTCCCCTTCTTGGTCATCTTGATCACGATATCCTTGCCGCACTTGGGGCAGGCAACACCGATTTTTTCAAAATAAGGCTTGGTATTCCGGCATTCCGGGAAGCCGGGGCAGGCAAGGAATTTGCCGTGCGGGCCGTACTTGATGACCATGCGGCGTCCGCATTTCTCGCAGATCTCATCGGACTCCTCGTCCTTGATCTCCACCTTCTCGAGCTCCTTGTTCGCCTTTTTCACCGCCTCATCCAGGTCCGGATAGAAATTCTCAATGATGGTCTTCCAGCGGACCCTGCCTTCCGCAACACCGTCCAGCAGAGATTCCAGGTTGGCCGTGAACGCGGGATCCACGATCTCCGGGAACGAGGTCTTCATGATGTTGTTGACCGCCTCGCCGAGCTCTGTCATGTAGAGATTCTTGTTCTCCTTCGTGACATAGCGCCTTGCCAGAATCGTCGTGATGGTCGGCGCGTAGGTCGACGGCCGCCCGATTCCCTGCTCTTCCAGGGCATGTACCAGTGATGCCTCCGTGTAATGCGGAACCGGCTGGGTAAAGTGCTGCTCGACGTCGAGTTCCTCGAGCGAGAGCTCCGAGTTCTCATCCACGCCCTTCATAAGCGCACCCTCTGCCTTGTCGTCATCCGCCGGCTTGTACACCTTCAGAAAGCCCTCGAACGCAATTCGGGAGAACGGCATGGTGAACAGGTATTTCCCGTTCGAAGAAAGATTCCCTTCCGCGCCTTTTGCCTTTTGGCCCTCCGCGGTCACCGTCACCCGCGTCTGTTCGATCTTCGCTCCCGCCATCCGGCAGGCAGCAAAGCGGTTCCAGATCAGCTGATACAGACGGAACTGCTCTCTTGTCAGCGAATCCTTGATGCTGGCGGGCGTCCTCGTGATGTCCGTCGGGCGAATGGCCTCATGCGCATCCTGAATCTTGCCGCCCGACTTCTTCTGCGCGCCCTCCGCCAGATACTCTTCTCCGTATTCCTGGCGGATATACGCCTCGGATGCCGCCATCGCCTCTTCGGAAATTCTCGTGGAATCCGTTCGCAGATACGTGATGATGCCGACCGATCCGCTTCCCTTGATCTCCACGCCTTCGTACAGCTGCTGCGCAATGCGCATCGTCTTCTGTGTGGAGAAGTTCAGCGCTTTGGAGGCTTCCTGCTGGAGCGTTGAGGTTGTGAACGGAAGGGGTGCCTTGCGCTCGCGGATGGAGGTCTTGATCTCCGTGATCTTATAATTTGCCTTTTCCAGCGCCGCCTTCAACGCGGCCGCTTCCTCCGCATTCGCGATCTCCGCTTTCTTCGTGCTCCCGTCCGGCCCGTAATAATGTGCGACGAGAGGCTTCTTCTCACCCTTCACCTTCAGCACCGCGTCCAGGCTCCAGTATTCCTCCGGAATAAACGAATTGATCTCGTCCTCGCGGTCGCCGATCATCCGGAGGGCCACCGACTGCACGCGGCCCGCGGACAGACCTCGTTTGACCTTCACCCACAGGAGCGGCGAAATCTCATAACCGACGATGCGGTCGAGAACTCTTCTCGCCTGCTGCGCGTCCACCAGGTTCATATCAATTTCCCGCGGATGCTTAAAGGACTCCGTCACGGCGCTCTTGGTGATTTCGTTGAAGGTGATTCTCGCCACCTTCTTGTCTTCCAGCTTCAATGCCGCCATCAGATGCCAGGAAATGGCTTCTCCCTCGCGGTCAGGGTCCGTTGCCAGATAGACCTTGTCGGACTTCTTCACGCGCTTCCTGAGATCGGCAAGAAGATCGCCCTTGCCGCGGATGGTGATGTACTTCGGTTCAAAATCGTGTTCGATATCAATGCCCATCTGGCTTCTCGGAAGATCTCTTACATGTCCCTGACTGGCAGCGACATCGTACTTCTTCCCCAGAAACTTCTTGATGGTTTTCACCTTGGCAGGTGACTCTACAATTACCAGACTCTGTGACATTCCGATTGATTCTCCTGCTTGCAGAATGCAGATTTGTATCCATTCAGCCCGTTCATTTCTGAGGTAATCATCAGGATCAGACGGATCACTGCATGTCCCGTGGCGGGACTGCGAATGAATATAACGCAATTTTGTGGGATTTACAAGGCAGAATTACAGACAACTTTCGTAATTTTTTCTTAAATCTGTATAATACCAAAGGGCCGCACCGGCATTTTGAAAACGCCGGTGCGGCCCTGATGCAAGGTGATTCTTATGTAAAATTTTTATCCTACGTGACGTTCAAACGGCACAAAACCGAGAATGTCATCGATTCTACGGAGAACATCCGGTGTCAGCTCCACGTCCGCTGCCTCCAGATTGCTCTCCAGCTGCGACGCTTTGCTGGCTCCGGTAATCACGCTGCTCACAATGTCCTTCCGGAGAATCCATGCCAGCGCGAGCACCGGCATTTTAATTCCAAGCTCGTTTGCGATTTCCGAGAGTGCCTCCACCTTGTCCAGATTCTCATCCGTCAGCAGATTGTTGATCTGGCGGTCCGCCTGGAAGGTTGCCCGGGATCCTTCCGGATAGGGCTGTCCTTTTTTGTACTTGCCGGTAAGGAGTCCCTGCGCAAGAGGCGAGAACGGCGTAATGCCGTAGCCGTACTTCTCGCAGATTCCCATGATCTCATGCTCAATGTAGCGATCCATCATGTTGTACTCCGGCTGAACGCTGGTCAGAGGATACAGGTGATACTCCTCAATGATCTTCTGCGCTTCTTCCAGCCTTGCGCCGCCCCATTCCTCACTGACGCCATAATAGAGGATCTTGCCCTGTGCGACCAGGTCGCTCAGCGCGCGAAGCGTCTCCTCCAGAGGCGTTGTCGTATCAAAGCGGTGGCAGTAATACAGGTCGATGTAGTCCACCCCCAGATTCTGCAGCGAGCGGTCCACATTTTCAAAAATATGCTTTCTGGAAAGCCCCCGTTCGTTCACCCCCTCGCCTGTCGGGAAGAACACCTTACTCGACACCACATAGGAGCTGCGCGGATAATCACGCAGCACTCTGCCGAGGAATTTCTCCGCCTCACCGCCGCTGTACGCATCGGCGCAGTCGAAGAAGTTCACGCCCTTTTCATAGGCCAGACGGATCGTCTTCTCCGCGGTTTCCAGCTGCTCCGGATTCGTCAGCTGCGTCATCCAGCTTCCCAGTGCAATTGTGCTTACCTTCAGTCCCGATTTTCCTACGCTGCGATACTTCATTTGTTTGATCCTCCTACCATAATTTTAATGATTTCCTCATTTGTTTCTTTCATGCCGTCATGGGCGAGCTTCCCCACGTTGGCAATGGTTTCCTCTACGCCTTTTGTGACAATTCCGTCGCCGCCGTGAAACTCCTGGCCGTTCCGGTACATTTCATATCCGAAGATTCCCGCTTCCACCGCCGATGCGATCTTGGCCGCGCAGGAGGCCTTTGCCCCGTCGCACACGATTCCCGATACTACCGCAAGCGCGTTGACCACGGTATGAATAATCTCTTCGTAGCCGCCCCCGCAGAGGTAGGCGATGCCGGCTCCGGCCCCGGCTCCGGCATTCACCGCACCGCAGTAGGCGGACAACCGTCCGATTCTCGTCTTCTGATGAATCGCCGTCAGATTGGACAGCGCCAGTGCGCGGTACATTTTCTCTTCCGTGCAGGAGAGCTTCCTGGCATAGACCACGACCGGAACGCACGCCGTGATTCCCTGATTCCCGCTTCCTGAATTGATGACGACCGGGAGTTCACAGCCATTCATCCGGGCATCCGATCCTGCTGCCGCATAGGCTCTTGCCCGTATCCGGATATCGTCATCTCCGTACAGCTTCTCCATAACCTTTCCGATGTTCGCACCGTAATCGCCATGCATTCCTTCGTTGGCAATCGCCATATTCATCTTCACCTGAGGCTCCAGGATCGGCCGGATCTCGTCCACATCCACGGTCTGGATGAAATCCCAGATGCCCTCCATCGTAAGGCAGCTCCGGTCTGTCAGTCCTTCTTCACCGTCCTCTTCGACCGGAATGTCCAGCAGTACCTTCCCATCCTTCTCCTCGTGAACAATGTTGGTATGATAATTGGCAATCCGGACCATTGCGGAGTGTTCCCCCGCAGACACCGTGATGCAGATATCAAACACCGGCCCGTTGTCGATGTGCTGTACCGTGATCGGCGTTTCTGCCACATACGTTCCGATCTCTTCCAACTCCTTCTCACTGACTCTGGAGATCACTTCCAGGCCGAGATCCGCCCGTCCCGCCACAATTCCCGCCGCTGCGGCAACCTCAATTCCCTTCCGGTGTCCCGTGTGCGGCACGATCACCGACTTCACATTCTTAATCATGCTGCCGCTGGCACCTACCACAACCTTCTCCGGCAGTTCCTGCAGGATTTCTCTGGCCCGTGCAGCACAGTATGCAATCGCAATCGGTTCCGTGCATCCCATGGCCGGAATCAGTTCTTCCCGCAGTATGCTGATGTACGCCTGATATCTTTGATCCGCTCTGTCCATATGCTCCTCTCCTGCTGCGGAAGATCTGCAGCATGCATTGTTATGTTCTCTGTTATGTTCAGTGCTTTTTCAAAAAAAGCAACCGTCCGGATCCATCCTTCCTTCGGTTTCAACCAGCCGGTTACTCCAACAGATCATCGGACCTTTGCCCTGCGGCCTGTCCGATGGCATCAGAATTTATTCATATTCCGCCGCCGACGATGTCTCTCTCCAGAAGCTCCAGCCCCTTCTGCAGATTTCCCGCCAGAAGCTCCTCATAAATATCCTGGTGAGAGCCTGCGTCCACCGAAGCGTTCAGCGTGTTCCTGCTCTTCCAGTAATTCTGCGCATAAAACCGCTTCAGCATATCGAGACAGTTCTTCAGGCAGGCATTCAGGACGCGGTTGTTCGCAAAGGATGCCAGCAGAAGGTGAAACTCTTCGTTGTCCTCCCATACCTTCCAGACATCTACGTTCTTCTTAACGGAGGCACTCCGGATCTGATTCTCCAGCGCACTCATCTGTTCCTTCCCCAATGATGGGAATGAGCATTTCAGCGCTTCTGTCTCCAGAAGCTTTCTCACCCAGACCGCCTCCTGCCTCTCGCTCTCCTGTACCTGAATCACCAGATATCCGTAACGGGGAATACTCCTTAGAACGCCCTCGCTGCAGAGCATGATCAGGGCTTCCCGAACCGTCAGCTTGCTGACATCCAGCAGTTCGGCCAGTCTCTTTTCATTCATGACCATGTCTTCGGTAGATGCATTCTTGATGATCATCTCCAGAATCTGATCATGCACTCTGTCCTTCAGCGAATCCGTTTTCATCGGGCAAAAAGCCGACTGTTTCACTTCCATGTCTGTTTCCTGCGCTTTCCTTCTGTCGGTCTAACTCCTATCCTGTGTCCCATCCTGCAGATACAGAAAACAGCCAGCCTTTTGATCAAAATATCTTTCCCATTGCCGTGGTCCATAATTTTCTTCGGCAAAGGTATTATAACACACAATCGTTGTTTTCCGGTTCCGTCACAGCGCCGCAAAGGTTCCGGATGCACGGCCTTACAGAACAATCAGGTCTCTTGGGCTGTGTGCGAGATCTTCAAATCCATCCTCCCGGACGGCAATCATATCTTCAATCCGGACACCGAATCTTCCGGCGAGATAAATTCCGGGTTCCACCGTGATCACTGTGTTGGCGCGCAGACGATCCGTACAGGTCTCGTTGAAGCGCGGATTCTCATGAACCTCCACTCCGACACTGTGGCCGAGCCCGTGAGAGAAGCACCCCCGGTAGCCTTCCCCGTAAATATAGTCTCTTGCCGCGCGGTCAACCTCGCAGCACACAACGCCGGGACGAATGATGGCAAACGCGCGCTCCTGCGCCTCATAGACGGTCTCATACACCTTTTTCTGCTCATCGGAAATCTTCCCGACCGCCACGGTTCTTGTCATATCCGCAAGGTATCCGTGATAAACCGCGCCGAAATCCATGGTGACGAAATCGCCGTTCTGAATCATCCGGTTCCCGGCAAAGCCGTGCGGCAGGGAGCTGTTCGGCCCGGATGCGACGATGAAATTGAAATTCTTGTCATCACTGCCAAGCCTGGTCAGTGTATACCCGATTTCATGTGAAATATCCGTCTCGGTCACTCCCGGCCGGATGTAATTCAGAATGTGTGCAAACGTGTGATCCGTGATCTCCTGTGCCTTCCTGTGGCAGGCAATTTCCTCTTCATCCTCGTCCGCCCGCAGCTCATCCGTAAGCCGCGCCAGCTGCTCCGAAGCGTCCACCTCGATTCCGGTCAGCTTTCCGCAGAACGCCTGATATTCCGCCATGGACATGTAGCCGGTATGAATGCTCACGGACGAAATCTGTTCTTCCTGCAGAAATTCCGAAATCTGTGCGCAGCGATCCTTCTCTTCCACGACCTCGCAGTTATGAACCTTGCTGCAGGCTGCTTCATAATAGCGGAAATCAATCAGGAGCCTTGCGCGGTTCCGGGTGATCACGACGGCTCCCGCAGAAGAGTGCATCCCGGTCAGCCAGAAACGGTTCGCCGGATCAGTAAACACCGCCGCCTGCATCCCTTCCGGCATGTGATTTTGAATTTTACGAATATGATCCATAATATACCTCTCTGAGGCAGCCGGTGCGTCAGCACCGATGCTGCTGTTTGAACGTTACATATCGATGTCACGTTCAAACTTGTTCCTTTTCCAGGTGCCTTTCCGACACGCATTTGATTGCCCCGGCCAGCAAAAGCCGCAGACCTCCTGTCCGAATGTCCTTCCGGCATACCGCCCGTCCGCCGCAGACTAAAGCTTTTTCAGCAGTTCCAGGTAGCAGACGGCCGCATCCTTCATGGCGTCAATGAACACCGATTCGTCATCTCCATGAACGCCTCTTCCCTGTTCCGGCGCCGCATACAAAGGCGAGAACCGGACCACCTCATCGGTCAGTCTCAGGAAATGCTTGGAATCCGTTCCGCCTCCCAGCACAAACGGTATGATCGGAAGCCCCGGATACACCTTCTCAATGCTTTCCTTCCACAGAAGATAGCCGGGCATTTCTTCATTTCCTTCCGGCGCGGCGTCCTCCCCGCTCTCCAGCGTGCAGAGAAGATCATGCTTCTTCGCGCACTGTTCCAGAATTTCCGTAATCTGCTCTCTTCCCTGAACGGCAGTGACACGCGCATTCACCGTCAGAACCGCTTCCTTGGGCATAACATTGAACGCCGTTCCTCCGGAAATCATCGTAAACGCAGCCGTAGCTCCCAGCATGGAATCGGATTCCTTACAGACGCGGTGCAGAATCTCATAATCTCCGGAATCCTCCGCTGCCGCCTGGAGTTCTTTCTGCCGTTCACCACCAGCATACCGGCTCATTGCCCGGAGCATTGCCCGGTTCCCGTCACTCATCTCCCGGATAAAGAAGTTTCCGTTCTCCAGTTCCGTAATGAACTCCGCCAGACGGACAATGGCGGAATTCCTGGGCGGATTGGCCGCGTGACCGCCATGCCCCTTCGCCGTAATCTTGTAGCAGAGGGACCCCTTTTCCGAGATGCCGATCATGGCCGCCTTTCCGTCGACGAGGCCCATGAAATTCTCGCAGATGGTTCCGCCCTCGTCGAAAACCGCCGAAAAATGAAGCTTCTTCTCTTCCAGAATGTCAGCCGCCAGCGCCGTCGTCTGTCCTCCGACCTCTTCGTCACAGGACATGTACATCCAAAGGTCTCTCCGGGGTCTCCACTTCTCTTTCAGAAGTTCATTGATTGCAGAAAGGAACGCGCAGTGCGGTCCCTTCATATCCTGGGAGCCGCGGCCCCAGACCCGGTTCCCTTCGATCTCCCCGGAAAAAGGACCATGCGACCAGCCGGAAGGATCCGCCGGTACCACATCCATGTGTCCGCTGAACAGAATGGGAAGCTCCTGTTCCTCTCCGGTTCCCTTCAGATGGCACAGAAGAGCCTCTCCAACCGGAATCACCTCCACATTCGCAAACAGCTCCGGGAAGTTCTGCCGAAGGCATTCGCGGTATTCCTTCATATGATATTGCGCTTCATTTCCCTTTCCGCTTACCGTGGGAATCGCAACCATTGCGGAAATGGTCTCTCCAATTCTGTCAAACATCTCTTCGTCTCCTCTCCCGGCAGTCTGCACTGCAAACCGCAGCATTTTCTGCCGTGATCACTCCTTCATGCCTGAAACCGCAATTCCTGCGACAAAGTACTTCTGTGCGAAGCAGTACAGAACGAACAGCGGCAGAATGGAAATCAGCGCTCCGGCCAGTGCAGGCCCGGTCTCGCGCACTCCCTCGCCGACGAACATCGCAAGTCCTGCAGGAAGCGTTCTCATATTCGTGGAATTCGTCATCATCAACGGATAAATCAGGTCATTCCAGTTCGACGTCAGGCAGAAGATGAAGAAGGTGATGAAGGTCGGCTTGTTCAGCGGGAACATAATTCGGGCGAAAATACCGAATTCGTTCAGGCCGTCGATTCGCGCCGCCTCCTCCAGGCTGTCCGGAAGTCCGGTGTACGAAGAGCACATAAAGAATATGCCGTACGCCGAGGTTGCTCTCGTGATGATCAGTCCGAAATACGTATTCAGAAGGTGCATGTCATTCAGTTCCATGTACAGCGGGATCATGATGATCTGGAACGGAATCAGCATCGTGAGAATGATCAGATTGAACAGCCACTTCTTGCCCTTAAAGTTCAGTCTCGCAAACGCGTAGCCTGCCAGCGAATCCAGTAGTGCCGAGCAGATGGAAACGCCGCCCGCAAAAATCACGGTATTGCGAATGTATGTAGCAAGCGGAATCCGCTTGAACACCTTGATGTAATTCTGCACGGTCCATGCCTTCGGCCAGATGCTCGGCGGCCATTTGATGATATCCTTCTGAAGCTTGAAGGTGCTCAGAATCATCCAGATAAAAGGAAAGACAATTACGAGCAGTATCAGGATGCAGACAATCGTTCTTATAATCTGATACGCATTGATTTTCTCTTTTCTCATCGCGCACCTCCTCAGAATGTCTTCTCGATCTTCCGTTCCATGAAGCCCTTGAAGAACAGAATGATAACGGCAATGATAATGAACAGTTCCACAGCCATCGCGGATGCATATCCGACCTCATACGGTGCGGAGAAGCCGCGATTGTAAATGTACTGCACAATCGTTTCCGTCGTGAAGTTCGGGCCGCCTCCCGTCGTCACATAGACGATGTCGAAGACCTGGAAAGCACCGATGATCGAGGTCAGCAGAATAAAGTTCAGCGTCGGCAGAAGATTGGGGATTGTGATATAGAAGAACTGCTGAATCTTATTCGCGCCGTCAATCTCGGACGCCTCGAAATAAGTGGCTGAAATGTTATTGATTCCGGATACCAGGATGATGACCGTCTTGCCGAAGGACTTCCAGATGGAGAGGAAGATAATCACTGCCATTGCATACTTCTCCTCCGCAAACAGTGCAATCGGCTCCCCGGTGAATTTGCTGATGATATACGGAATATATCCGACCGTCGAATTCAGCATCAGATTGAAAATGATGCCGACTGCGGTGGAAGAACATAAAACCGGAATGTAATATACAGACCGGCAGAATTTGCTAAACCAGTTGGACTGATACAGCCAGAAGGCCAGAACCAGTGAAATCGCGATCTGAATCGGAACATTGAACAGAACAAATACTGCAGTATTCTTAAACGAATTCAGGAGACGTTCATCCTGAAAGGAGCGAACGAAATTTTCCATTCCGGTAAAATTCCATTTCGACATAAAGATATTCATGTCCGTTGCCGCTATTCCAAACGCTTCAAACAGCGGCACAAGGGTAAAGATGAATATAATCAGTAAGGACGGAAGAATAAAGAAATATCCCACATGATCCTTATCAAACAGCTTGCTGAACTTTACTTTGCTTTCCATGGCTGTCCCTCAAATAGTCGGCCAATGCCGCTGCCTTCAACGGCATTGGCCGAAATCATTTCCCGAAACGCTGATGGAAGCGTTTCTTTTCTGAATAAATTACTGTGCTGCCGCCTTATCGAGCTTCTCCTGAAGGATGGCGTTGTACTTATCCAGCGTTGTCGGAATATCCGCATTGTCGTTGATGACCGTTTCCATCATCGGCTGAAGGACATCCGTCTTGAAGCTGCTGACGCCATTCTTCTTGCAGGCAACGTGACCATACTGCAGCGGAACGGACAGTGCGCTGGTAAGCGGATCATCCTTGAAGTTCTCTTCTGCAGACTTCAGGTATGCAGGAGTTCCGCATTCCTGGGTCCAGCGTGTGCAGTTCTCCGTGGTGTTCCAGTACTTCACAAACTCATAGACAGCCTGCTTGTGCTCCTCCGAGGTCGTCACCGGAATGGAGAAACCTACCGGAATAACGACTGCGCCCGGCTCCTTGCCTTCTGCAGCGGGAACTGCCTTGACGCCGAAGTTGATCTCGTTCTCGCGAAGTCCGTTGATGATCCACGGTCCGTTGATGAACTGTCCCAGCTGTCCGCTGATGAAGGTATTGTCGTCGATATCCTTCGGCGAATAATTGGAGAGCTCCTTCAGAGAAGTAATGGCAGTCACTGCAGCATCCGTATTCAGCGTCGCCTCCGTCTCATCTGCGTTGCAGAGATCTCCGCCCTGTGCGAACAGTGCATACTGAAGAACAACGTTGTCGGCCGGATCTACGTTGAAGCCGTACTGGTTCTTGCTCTTATCGGTCAGGATCTTCGCATTCTCAACAATCTCTTCCCAGCTGGACGGACCATTCTCGGCATCCAGTCCCGCTTCCGCATACAGATCCTTATCCCAGTAGAAATAATGCGATACCATCTGCATCGGAATGCCGATGCACTTGCCGTCATAATACAGAAGATCCTTGACGTTCTCCTCGAAGTCATCGGCATTGACACCGTCCATCTCATAGAAATCCGAAACGTCCTGGAAGCTGTTCTCTCTGACATACGGCGGATAGTAACCGGAAGAGCACAGAACAAAATCCGGTGCATTGCCCGCTGTAATTGCTGCCGGAAGCTTCTCGTTAAAGGAATCCCACGGCATTGCATCCATCTCGATGGTGATGTTCTTGTCGTTGGATGCGTTGAACTCATCTACGATCTGCTGAAGGACCTCACCGTCACCGCTGGTAAAGCCATTCCAGAAGGAAAGCGTGATCGGTGCTCCCGAAGCCTCTGCCTGATCTGCCGAAGCCTCCGACTGCTCCGTCGAAGCTCCTGCCTGATCTGCGGTCTGGTCGTTTCCAGACCCTCCGCATGCTGCCAGACTGGCTGCGGTCATTGCTGCCAGCACAACTGCCAATACTCGTCTTTTCATGATTCTCCTTCCTGCCGCTTTCTGCGGCCATGTGATGGAATCCCCCACTATTAAGGTTTTCTTGAATTCCCACCATATATTTTCCGTGTGATCGCCGTTTCCGGTTCTCACGCCCTTGAAAAATGCCATCCGGCAATTCTTCCAGTTTTCTCTTCGGCGTTCGCGGACGCCACAAACAGTTCCGTTCGCGGGCTTCTTCCCGTCAGACGCTTCTTGCAGCTTCCACGATCCAGCGGATTCTCTCCCAGTCAAGCTTGGAATCAATCGTGCAGTCACCGCCCAGAATCAATTCCTGTTTGCCGTGCTCGAGAATGATATTTCTGGTATACTCCTGCAGTTCTTCCTTGGTTCCCGTGTAGATGATTCCGCGCTGCTCGTGATCATTCCAGTGCGTCTCAAAGCCTCCCATGGAAGTTCTTCCATTCAGGAAATATCTGCCGTCCTGGAGGCTCAGTCCCTCGACATGTACCGCCCAGTTTACGACCTTGGCCGGATAATCTTTCCACAGATCCAGCTGATTGCGGTTTCCTGCCCATCCGCACATATGAAGAATGTTGTTGTCGGAGAAGCGGTTCGCATGCTCCAGAACATACAGATCACTCGGGCGGATTGCCTTGCGGTATTCCTCCGGAAGGAAACGGTCATATTCCGCGCTCTGTACGCAGTAATAAATTCCGTCGCAGCCGGCTTCTGTGATCAGGAGCTCTGCAAGAAGTGCATTGGTCTGGGCGATCACATCCAGTGCCTTCATCACTTCGTTCCGATGTTCCTTCACATAAGCATTCAGTTCTTCCTCGCTGATGCCGATCTCCGCACAGCCGAAGCGCAGGGATGAGAACGGGGCAAAGACGTTGTAGAATACGCACCGCTCCGATCCGATCGCCTCTACGATGCGTTTTGCGCGATAAACCTGATCCTTGATAAACGGATCGTCCGCCGTAAGCGGCTGCAGCTTCGTCCAGTCCTCTGCACATTTGATTTCCGGAAGCGGATAGGGGAAAAAGCCATCGCACATGATTTTGACGACGTCCAGATCTGTCTCACGATAATATTTCAGATGCGCCTGAATGCAGGCCTCTCCGCTTCCTTCCTCTCCACTGAAGTGAAACCAGAACCCTACCGGAACATGGTCCACTTCCTTTCTGTTCATTGCATTTAATACTCTTGTGCGCTTATCCATCTCTTGCCTCCATGCCGGATCACTCTGCTTCAGGTGACCAGTTCGTTGTTATGTTTGCTGATATGTTCAGTATGCTGTTCATAGTCGTATTTGTCAATCATTCGTCATTCACTTTCTTTACTTTTGTATGCTTTCACATTTTCGTGTTTTCGTTTTTGTGCACCTTTTCCATTTTCCTCCCCTTTTTTGTCCGCTGTTTTATTTGCTACTGCAGCTTTCTCTTATCGTCCGCTATCTGGAGTCTTGAATTCATATTATGTTGATATGAATTATATGTTTTCGTTATTTATGCCGCTCGCCTCCGTACCTTGTCAACACCCTTTGCTGTTTTTTATATATGTAATGGGATCTTCTCAGATTCGCGCATGGGTATCTGGAAAAAGTGCCCGGCAGGTTTCAAAATCCCCGGCCATCTTCCGCACGCCGCCAAAATGTCTTACTATATATCTGTTCCGCAAGCCTGCTGCATGATGGTCCTATATGCCGCGGCAGGCAGATTGTTGATCAATGAAATTTCACCGGAGGTTTTCATGCAGTCTTCTGATTTCACTTTCCCGACCTGCGCAGGGGCAAAACTTCGTCCCTATCGCAGACCATTTCTCATTCTGTGGATTTATGCTCTCCTCGTTCATCTCCCGCTCCTCGTGCTGCGGCTGACCAACGATCTGGACGGCCTGTGGAATCAGGACGACTACATGGCAGGCGCCTGGGAGCTTTCCATCGGCCGCTGGTTCTGGCCTTTTCTTGACAAGGCGCGCTTCGGCGTCTCGCTGGATCCGCTTCCCGCCGTGTTCTCCCTCGCTCTCTACGCGCTGTCTTTTCTTCTAATCCTGCGCCTTCTGGATCTTGCGCCGTCCGCTCTGACGATTCTGTGCGGATGCCTGTTCCTCGGCTCTGTCGGCATCGTCTGCCAGATGTCCTTCGGCTATATGGCGATCACCTTTGCCGTGTCCTTTTTCCTCGCGGTGCTCGCCGTCTGGGTTCTTCTGGTTCCTGCCGGGAGCAGCCCCGGCTTTTTCGCCGGGAAAGGCTCTTTTTCTGCAGTTTTCGGTAACAAAAGATTCCGGTTTTCTCCGCTTTCTCTTGTCCGGATTCTTCTTTCCTCCGTCTGCATCGCGCTCATGATGGGCTGCTACCAGGCCGGAATCGGAACAACGGCGCTCGTCTCGCTGTTCGTTCTCCTGTACTCTTTCGCAGCCTCCTGCCGCGCTTCCGGGGAAAAGTCCGGTTCCCCGAATGGTCGTCCTGATGGCCTTTCTTTTCCGAAAGCCTCCGATGGCTCAGGAAAAGAAAATTTCCACCGTGACAATGGCACCGGAAATCAGCCCGCGCATGTCTTTCTTCCTGCGGATCCTTCTTCCCGTATCCGTTTCGTTGTGAATCTCTTCTTCTCTGTTCTCTTCGGCGGAATTCTCTATGTGCTCCTTCTGAAGCTCCGCCTGTGGCAGACCGGCACACAGGCCAGCGATTATCAGGGCTTTTCCAGCATCTCTCCGCTCTATATTCTGAACGGAGTACCCGGCGCGCTCCGTCACTGCTACCGCGCGGCGCTGGGCTACTTTGTGAACGGAACCTTCCTCTCAAATGCTCTGGAGCGGCACTCCTGGTTCCCGGTTTTCTATCTCCCGATACTCCTCCTGTGCCTTCTCGTATTCGTCCGGATTTTCCGGAAAAACAAGGCAGAATCCATTCTGTTCCTGATCGGCCTCGCCGTTATTCCGGCTGCCGCGAACTGCTTCTACCTCGCCGCACCGGAGACGGAAACGCATATGCAGATGGTGGTCTCCATGGGCCTGATCCTGCCGCTCCTCCTTGGTTTTGCCGGTAATTTTCTTCCTGACGGCTGCACATTTTTCAAAACATCTGCCAAAATCAGGAAGGTCTCTGCTGCCCTTCTTGTTCTGGATGCGATCATTCTGATCTACGGGAATATTCTTCAGTGCGAAACAGATCAGTATGCGATGTATGCGGGCCGCAGAGCCACCCAGACGCTTGCCGAGAGCATCCTCACGGAAGCAAACCGGCAGGGCTACGACTACGTGGAGGGGCAGCTTCTGATCACCGGAGCCCCGGCATCTTCCAGGACCTTCTACACCGCACCGCTCTTCGAGAAGGCCAATTCTTACGCGCAGTATGGAAGGTGGTCCAATGATGTCTCCTTCTCCCGCGTCTCCTGGATGAAGTTCTATTCCAACTACCTGCGCATCAATGTCTCCTTCGCTGTGGGGGACACGGAAACCACGATTGCCTCTCTTCCTGAGGTCGCCGCAATGCCTTCCTACCCCGCAGCCGGATCCGTGCAGAACATCTACGGAGTCCTCGTCGTAAAGCTCGGCGGTGCGGAGCAGTAAATTGCGATTTAGCAGATCCTCGTCGTCCCGCAAAGGAGGCAGTGTTCCGCAGCTGTTCTCGTCGCAGGGATTTTCTATGTGCTTCGCTTCTTCACCCATTCGTCCGATTCGCGCAAAACTCGTCCGTCCGCGGGCCTTCTTGCGAAGACCCGCGTCTTGGACTCAGACAGGTTGCGCTCGGTCGGACGGGTGAAGTCACTTCGCACATGAAAATCCATCTGCTCCTCGCGAACCCGCGGCCCACTGCCTTCCTTCACGGATCGGCTCTTTGGTGCGTAAGCCGAAGAAAGCCAGAAGGACGGGATACAATTTCTGAGAGTGCAGCGGAAGTTCTTGGCGAAGATAAGCTTCAAAAGGCACGAAAAGTCCGCTGTCTGAGCCCCGCAGGAAAGATGGGCCCCGCTTGCGGGTTGATCTTTCCTGCACGTTTGAGCGAGCCCAGGACTTTTCGTGCCTGTTCTGCAGAAGCGTTCGAGCCGTAGAACTTCCCTGCACGAACAATATGAGCATCCCGCCTCTGACTTTCCGATGGCGAGGGAAATCATGAATACCGTTTGCCAAACCGCGATTTACAAAAAGCTGCTGCCCGGCTGATGAATTCAGCGCGAGCAGCAGCTTTTCTGCATTATAAAGTTGTCCGCATTACCCCACGAGCCGCGGCTTACCATTCACCTTTGGTGTTCCGATGCGGAAGGTATCGTGCGGAACGAGGCAGGCCTGATTGGATTCCAGGTACCCGCGCAGCGTCATATAGAACGCGGCGTCTTCCAGAGACCAACCGTAGGCGGTCGCAATCAGCCGCCGCATCTCCATGTAGCCTGCGTGAATTGCCTCGTCGCAGGTGTCTCCGCAGCTGTTGACATACCATGCATCCTTCGTCTCCGTCACCGGCCAGTTTAACTCGAAATTCTTCAGAAGTCGGACGCGGACCGTGATTTCGCCGTCGATTTCCAGTCCGGTTCCGCAGACCTCGCCATCGCCCATCGTGGCATGGATGTCTCCCATTACGAGCAGAGCTCCCAGAACACGGACTGGAAGCCACACCGTCGCACCCTTGCGGATGATCCGGCTGTCCATGTTGCCGCCGCCCTCGAACGCATTGATGGTGCCGATCTCACGGCCCGGCATTGCGGTTCCGACCACACCCACCATGGGATCAATGTCCCACTCAACATCCTGAAATTTCACTCGTCCGTCTTTCACCGGAAGGATATGGAACGGCTCCTTCTCTTTCTTGTTCTGGAAAGGCCCGCACCCGATCGCGACAACGCCGTGATCTGCCACGGCAATGTCCAGAATATCCACTGCGATGACATCTCCCGGCTCTGCGCCGTCCACATACAAAGGACCGGTGGACGGATTATCCGGCTCGTCTCCCAGCTGTTCCTCCAATGTTCTCTCTTCGGTCTGTACCAGCCGGTTGTAGCAGTCCCTTGTCTGAAAGACGACAATCTCTCCATCCGCGGCGTGCTCCGCGGGCTTGTTGTTTTCCGAATGCACATTGATGTAATACTGATCGCTGATAAGTTTCATTCTGTCTCCCCTGTTGTTCTGATTTCCTGCGCCCTTCCCATGATTCATCGCAGCCCGCGCCGGAATGGCGCGCTCTGCCTCACGCCTGAAAAAATGCCAGCATGTCCTTCCACACCTGTCCCCGGTCCGTCTCGTTCAGAATCTCGTGGCGGTCGCCGGGATAGAGCTTCAGCTGAACGTCAAGTCCTGCTGCCCGGAATTTTTCATAGGTTCTCCGCACTCCCGCCGACAGATCTCCGACCGGGTCATCCGCTCCGCTTGCCAGAAGGATCCGGATATTCTTCGGGATTTTCCGGATGTTCTCCGGTCTGGCGTCATAGAGTGCCGTCTCCACCAGTCCCTTGTATGCATTGAGAGTGAACAGGAAGGTGCACCGTGGATCCTCATAATACCGGCGCACAATCTCCGTATCCTTCGTCAACCAGCTGTTTGCCGGATCCTTTCCGGTCAGATCGAATTTCCGGTAGAATTTGTTGTACGTCAGCTGCTGCACCAGCCTGCTCCGGTATTCTTCCCCGTGAAGAGCAGTCAGGGCACGAATAACAAGAAGTCCCATCTCCGACTGTCCCTGCGGAACGTCTCCGGTTCCCATGACAACGGCCTTCGCAACGTCCTCTCCGTGGAGAGAGAGATATTTGCGCAGCAGGTAGGAACCCATGCTGTGGCCCAGCATCATGTACGAAAGCTCCGGGTATTCCTTCTGCAGAATCCCGCGGAGCGCATGCATATCCGCGACCAGAAGATCGCCGGGGTGCTCCGCTCTGCCGAAATGCCCCCACTTCTCTTTCCCGGTGACGGACTCTCCGTGTCCCAGGTGATCCTGTCCGGCCACGACAAAGCCGTTCCGGCACAGATACCTTGCGAAACCGTCATACCGCCCGATATGCTCCACCATGCCGTGCGTGATCTGCACGAGGCCGGCCGGCGTTCCTTCCGGCACGTACTTCACCGCGTGAATCTGTGTTTTCCCATCGACTGACAGATAGGTAAATTCTGTTTTTGAAATCCCCTGTTCCATGTTTATCCCCCTTTCCATGTTCCTTCCCGGCCTGTCTTCCTGCCTTTCTTTATGCCGTATACTTTTCCTATGTTTTTCCTATGTTTTTCCCATTGCCGCCCTGCCGACCTGGAAGAGCATCGGGGAGTTATCCCTTTTTATTGTACCGGAGAGCGCGCTTCTTTTCCGCTCAGTTTGCGAAAAGCTTTCTTTTTCTCTCCAGCATCTCATCCAGATTGTCGAGATAAACCGAGATCTCCTTGGCGTTGTCGCAGCGCTCGATTCTGCCGTCCGGGAACACGCGCTTGGTGATCGCTCCGGCTCCCAACGCCACAATCGTCTGCTTCTCCTCCATGATCAGAATGTTATAAATTCCGTATTTTCCCTCGCGGGCGTAGCCCACGTTCTCAAAATTCCCGGACATGTTCTTCTGCCGGTACAGATAATACGGCTTCATGTCCATGCCAAGCGCCGCCTGTCTTGCGATTTCCATCGTCTCGTCCGTGTTGATGAGAACCGGATATCCCTT
Organism: bacterium; assembly: GCA_963655255.1. GTDB lineage: Bacteria > Bacillota > Clostridia > Lachnospirales > Lachnospiraceae > CAG-791. The sequence goes on along the minus strand of CAVKEB010000006.1, from coordinate 44,690 downwards.
CTCATCGATGACGCGGCGAAGGCGCGAGGCACGCTTGATCGCGAGTGAGTGGACCGTCAGCGAATCCGGGTTCAGCTCACAGACCTTCTGCGTCGTGCGGCGGACATCCTCCGCGTCCTCCCCGGGGAGGCCCAGAATCAGGTCCATGTTGATATTGTCGAAACCGCACTCTCTCGCCGCACGGAAGGTATCCACCACCTGCTGCACCGTGTGGTGACGGCCGATGATCCGCAGTGTTTCTTCTTTCATCGTCTGCGGATTCACGCTGATTCTCGTAATGGGATGGCGGCGGAGCGCCATAAGCTTCTCCTTCGTGATGCTGTCCGGCCTTCCCGCCTCGACCGTAAATTCCTGAACCGTGCTCATGTCAAAATTCTTCTCAATCGCGCAGCAGAGTCGGTCCAGCTCCTCCGCCTCCAGTGAGGTCGGCGTCCCTCCGCCGATGTAGACCGTGTCCAGAATCCGGCCCTGCATGATCGCCGCGGTCTCTTCCAGCTCTCTCTCCAGCGCGCTCAGATACTCGCCGATCCGCTCCTTCCACAGCGCGATGTTGAACGACGGGAACGAGCAGTACAGGCAGGTGGTCGGACAGAACGGAATTCCGATGTAGAGGCTGTAGCCGTTTTCATAATGGATACCGGAGAGAATTCTCTTCTCGCGCTTTGCGATGTCCACGGCAAGTTTTGCCTTTTCTTCCGAGACCTGATGCTCCTCCTCAAGGAAAGCGACGGTCTCCTCTTCCCCGGTGCCCTCTTCCATCTTCGTCATGGCAATCTTCGTCGGCCGGATGCCGATGAGGTCGCCCCAGGGGAGCTTCTGCCCCGTATAGTCCGAGAGCGTCTCATACAGAAACGTCTTCAGTGCATCCTTGGTTTTCTTGCCCTTGGCCGAAAAATCCGCGCCGGACGGTGCCGGAAGCTCCCCGGCAAAAGAAGTTGTTCCTTCCGTCCTTCCGCAGGCTCTCCCGTTTTCCTGTTCCCCGGAGCCCGTACTTTCGGAAAGCGCCTCTTTTTGAGGCAGAATCCGCAGTGAAATTTTCTCCGGAAGCATCGTCACCTTCATGAAAATTTCCGGGTGGTCCTTCCGGATTTTCTCACTGTTCGGATCATTCTCCACCAGAACCTTCACGTCCTCCGCCGGATAAAACGCCTTGACCAGCGAATGAATTTCATAGCGGTACAAATCAATATTTTCCTCAATCAGCAGCATGCCGTTTTCTCCTACACCATCGCGTTGAACTGTTTCTCGTGTCCGATCTGTGTCATTCCGCCGTGCCCCGGGTACACCAGCGTGTCATCCGGCAGGGTGAAAAGCTTCTCCCGCACGGAACGCACCAGCGCGCTCATGGAGCCTGTCGGAAAATCCGTCCGCCCGACCGACTCTTCAAACAGCGTATCCCCGGACAGCAGAATCGGCGGACAGGGGCTGCCCGCATCCTCGCCTGTCTCTTCTATATAATAGCAGCAGCTTCCCTCCGTGTGCCCCGGTGTGGAAATGCAGCGGATGTTCATTCCTGCCAGCGTGACGGTCTCGCCGTCCCGCAGAAAAACATCCGGTTCCACGGTTTTCGGATTTCGGTATTCCGCGGACAGATTGGCGTCGGTGTCATGAATCAGTCGTTTTTCCAGCTCGCTGATGTATACCTTCGCGCCGGTTCTCTGCACCACTTCTCTTACACCGCCGATGTGGTCAAAATGCGCGTGGGTCAGGAGCACCGCCGTAATCTTCAGTCCCAGCCGCCCGGCTTCCTGGACAAGAGCTTCTCCATGATCCGCAGGATCCACAAGAACCGCCTCCTTCTCCCCCTCCCGGTGAAGAAAATATACATTGGTCTGAATCATTCCGACCACATAGCCTTTGATCAAAATCTTTGCTGTCATTCTTATACCTCGCTGAGGCAAAATCCGCGAAGGCGGTTTTGCCGAATGTGGCAGCCGGTGCATCTGCACCGATGCTGCTGTTTGAACGTGACATATCAATGTCACGTTCAAACTTTATACCTCACTGATGCGAAACCGCGGTCCTCCCGCCCTGTCTCCGGCTGCGCATCGTCCAAAGTTTCCGCCGCTTTATTCACATCATTTCGAATACATCTCCACGAAGCCGTAACTATAAATTGAGGGGAAGATGGCTTGTGCCGCCTTCCCCTGATACTGTGTCGGATTCCCACCTGAAATCCCCGCCCGGCCTCCAGTGCAAAAGACCGGCCAGCGCCCGTTCCGCTTTCCTTCTGCCCGTCAGGCCCGCTTGATGTCAATGACATTCGGAATCTGTCGAAGCTTCTCAACGATCGCCGACAGTTCCGCCTTTCCGCTGACACGGAATGTCACGTTCATCGTGGCAAAGCCCTGCTTATTCGTTCTCGTGTTCACACCGATAATGGAGATGTTGCGCTCCGTGAATGCCTTCGAGACATCGGAAAGAAGTCCCGCGCGGTCCGTTGCGTACAGATTGATTTCCGCCTCAAACGCGCTGTCCTCCACGGTCTGTGCGCCGTTCTCCCAGTCCGCGTCAATGAGCCTCGCCCGGTCGATCTCCGGAAGATTCATCATATTGATGCAGTCCGTCCGGTGAATGGTCACGCCGCGTCCCCTCGTGACATATCCCACAATTTCATCGCCCGGCACCGGATTGCAGCAGCGCCCGAAATGTACGGCCACATCGTGAATGCCCTTGACCGTGATGCCGGAGCCCCGCCGGCCTCTGGGCTGCTGGGATGCCGCGTTGTCCTCCACCTGCCGGAGAATCTCCTCATCCGTGAGATGCGCCAGGTGGTCCTTCTCATAGAGCTCAACCAGCTTGTTGGCGACCTGGCCTTCCTTGAGTCCGCCGTGTCCGATGGCCGCAAGAACCGCATCCCACTCCCGGAAGCCGTATTTTTTCAGAACGGCATTCATGTACTCCGGCTTGAGGAGCAGCTCCTCCTTCAGACCTTTGGTCCTACAGTAGCCATCGAACGCATCGCGTCCGCGGACAATGTTCTCTTCCTTCTGGTTCTTCTTGAACCACTGGTTGATCTTGTTCTTCGCCGAGGCGCTCTTGCAGATGCTCAGCCAGTCCAGACTCGGCCCGCGCGAATTCTGCGAGGTCATCACCTCGATGCGGTCACCGTTCTGAATCTGATAATCAATGTTGACGAGCTTGCCGTTGACCCGCGCGCCCACCATCTTGTTGCCAACTGCCGAGTGAATGGAGTAGGCAAAATCAATCGGGGTGGATCCCGCCGGAAGGTTCTTGACCTCGCCGTTCGGGGTAAAACAGTACACGCTGTCGGAAAACAGGTCCAGGTCGCTCTTCAAGAGCTGCATGAATTCCTTGTTGTCCGACATGGACTGCTGCCATTCCAGAATCTGGCGCAGCCAGATGAGCTTCTCCTGTTCGGATTCGTCCACCTTCCTGCCATCACTGGCAACCTTGTATTTCCAGTGCGCCGCGATACCGTATTCCGCCTCGCGGTGCATCTCAAAGGTGCGGATCTGAATCTCGAACGGCTGGCCGGTCTTGCCGATCAGCGTGGTGTGAAGCGACTGGTAGCCGTTCGCCTTGGGCATCGCGATGTAATCCTTGAAGCGGCCCGGAATCGGCTTATACATCTCATGAATCACGCCGAGCGCCGCGTAGCAGTCCTTCACCGTGTTGACAATGATGCGGACCGCGAAGAGATCATAAATCTCATCCAGCGACTTGTGGTGATTCACCATTTTCTTGTAAATACTGAAAAAATGCTTGACTCGGCCGTCAACTCTCGCCTCAATGCCGGACTCCTTCATGGCCTTCGCGACATTGGTGGCAATCTCTTCGACGTACTGCTCGCGTTCCATCTTGCGCTCATTGACCTTCTGCACAAGATCTCTGTAAATTTCCGGTTTCAGATAGCGCAGCGACAGATCGTCCAGTTCGACCTTGATCTTGCTGATGCCAAGACGCGAGGCAATCGGCGAATAAATATCAATGGTCTCCTGCGCGATGCGCTTCTGCTTCTCCGGCGGCTGGTACTGGAGCGTCCGCATATTGTGGAGGCGGTCCGCCAGTTTGATCAGGATCACGCGGATGTCCTTGACCATCGCGAGGAACATCTTGCGCAGGTTCTCCGCCTGCATCTCCTGCTGCGCCTGGGTCTTATCCGCATAATCCCCGGAGAGCTTGATTTTCTTCAGCTTCGTCACGCCGTCCACCAGATTGGCGACGTCCGTTCCGAATTCCTTCTCGATTTCTTCCTTGGTGTAAATGGTATCCTCCACCACGTCATGCAGCAGTCCTGCCGCAATGGTTTCCTGATCCATTTCCAGGTCGGCCAGAATGATGGCCACATCCAGCGGATGGATGATGTAGGGTTCTCCGCTCTTGCGCTTCTGTCCCTCATGGGCCACCCGCGCAAGGTGATAGGCCTTCTCAATCATGGAAATATCATCGCTCGGATGATATTTGCGCACGCGAACGAGAAGGTCCTGATACAATTCATCGGGACTTAAGAATTCATTGATCTTCTCAATGGTTCCGTTATCAAAGCCGGCGGGCTTTTCACTACCCACAATCGGTTCGTCCGGACGCTGTTCCGATTTTCCGATGCGTTCCCGCTCACGGAAAATACTGCCGGATTTCTCCGAAGGCATGTCTGCTCCGCTCTGCCCGGCAGGTTTCACCGCTGCCTTACAGGCAGAAGCCGCTTCTGCCTCATCCTTCGCAGGCTGCTCCGTCAATTTGATGTTCGTTTCCTGTGTTTTAACAGAATCATCCATTTCCGTTCCAAATGCTCCTGTACCCAAGACTGCCCCATAATTAAAGACGATTCTATCACAAGCTCCAAGGGTCGCACAACATTTGTTGGATGGGCGGTGGCTCCCTGCGGCCGGCAGGTTCACCTGCAGATGCTATAATATCAGATAACGTCCGATCCTCTACGGCGTAAAAAAAAAAGAGGGGACGGTGTGATCCGTCTCCTCTTTTCTTATGGTCTTACGCTGACGCAAGACCCCTTTTGATATTTTCGGGCTTTTTTAGTATCCCATTCCTGCGCCGCCCTGTGCCGGTGCTGCCGGTGCAGGCTCTTTGATACCTGCAAACACTTCGACACAGATGTATTTAATAAGTAGGAACTGGTTCATTTTTCTTCGGCAATATAGCCTTCCATCAGCCTCGTGATAACTGCGGCCTGGCTCTCGCCACGCTCCCGGCAGGCATCCGCAAAGCGGTCCGTGATATCTTTTTTCAGTTTGAAGCTCTTTGCGATATAGCCAACCTTTTCCTGATACTTTTTGGTTCTCAGTGTGCTCTTTTTAGGGCTTCCTACCGGCATAACATCTCACCTCTTTTTTAAAATTTTTATTGCTATCACGATCGTTACCAACGACAATACTATCTGCGCCAAGCTCAATGTGATTTCAACATACTTCATTGTATTTTCTCCTTTCTCTGGTATACTCTGAAGTAGACAGGGGCTTTCGCCCCCGCCTTACTACTTCAGAGCCTTGACAAGTTCAATTGCGGCCTGAAGAAGATTAAGAATTGCGGTAGCAAGAAGAATCCCGGACAGAAGCTTCTTGCTATCGTTTTTCTTTTTCTTCCTCTTTTTCATTTCATCACCTCCTTCCTTTCTTGACCTGAAATTATAATATCATATGGTGCACCCCATGTCAACATTATTCTTCGCAAAATTAAAAAAGACCGCCACCCGAAGGCGACGGCCCAATTAAATCACTTCTGCTTTTCTATACTCAATCCAGCATCATGCTGCCTGCTGCCACAAGGACGACCATGCCGATCAGCCACAGGCTCCCAAGTACGACGGCCACCGCCGCTGTTACGATTGCTCCCATTTTTCCTCCCGATTGCGCCAGCGCAATTTACTTCCTGATATAGGTCAGGCTCACCCATCCGGCTACGCCGGTGAGTTTTCCCCATCCTTCCTGTTCCGCTTCGATGGACACTACCATTCCGTCCGGCAGGCGAAAATCTACTCCGCCGATTTTGGCAACCGGATACTGTGTTCCCGCACCGGTCCGAACGTTGAGATATGAGCTGACACTGACCACTCCCGCATACTGTTTCACGACCGCACCTCCTGTCTGGCTGTCTGCCTTCTTTTCCGGCTTCGCCCCGGATCCGACATACCGAAGGACCTTGTTCCATCCCTTCGGGTACTTGTAGTAGTTCCTCACGCAGATTTCACGCCCGGTCTGGTCTCCGGTCCTGCCACCGGTTGCCGTCCCCTTCTCGTTGATGCTCGCATGGACGATCTGACCGTTCCCAATGCTCATCGCAGTGTGATGCTGCGTGTTCAAAAGAACATCGCCGCGCCGCAGTCCCGCACCGGTGTTCAGATTTACCTCTGCGGTAATGTCTTCAAAGCCGCATTGCAGGAAAGCCGGAAGCATGTTGCCGGTATATGTCGCTCCTGCTGTCTTCACGCCTACACCCGCCTGCTGCCAGGCTGTAATAAGGAAGGCGCTGCAGTCATAGTCCGGCCCCCACCGGTGCGTCTGATCGTAGCCATGCGCCGGATCCTGCGCGGTCTGCACCGCCCATGTGACTGCTTTTTCAATTACCTGCTGTGTTGTCATCGCTCTTGTCCTCCGGATAATCACCTTTGCTGATGTGCATCTCCTGCACTGCTGCTTCAATCAATAAAGAGAGCTGCTCATCTGACATACTGATATGCAATTCATCCAGAGCCGCCCGCGCGGCCTTCATTGCGAACTCTTTCCGCTCCTGACCGGACTTCTCCCACAGCGTCTGCTGCGCCGCAAGGACGGCTTTTCCGACTTCGCTCTGCGCCAGCTTCTGCCTGATGGCCCTCGACACTACCGGAATCACATAAACCGCAAGCAGGCCGACAATCAGCCGGACCGCAAGCTCCACAATTCGAAATGTATTTTCACTCATTACCCTTCACCGTTCCTTTCCTCATTTCTTTCATCGTATTCATTCGGATCCGCTTCAATATCCAGATCCAGCTCGTCCGCAGTCTCCGCCCTGCTCTGCCGTTTTTTCTTGTCCGTATGGATCCGCCAGCAGATGGCCGCCTCCGCCGTGGCAAACGCAAAGAACCCCGTCACCAGAGCATCCGGCTCCATTCCGGTCAGAGCAAAGACCTCAAAGACCTTTCGGATAAAAAGAATCGTCCCCACGCCGATCAGCGCAAGGACGATATCCGTACCGCATATTTTGTTTTTCATGATGCCTCGCCGTTCTTCTTACGGATTTCCCAGTCCAGAACCTCCGCTTCATCTTCCGAAGCAATCCGGAGCTTCTGGCAGGCATCATATCCGATTTTGCAATCGCCGTTCCCAAGCATGTCCCTATATGGAACATAGAGATATTCCAGGTTCCGCTTTTCCTTCAGCGTAATCGCTCCCCGTTTCACGAAGCGATCTGTGAGATACAGGATCTTGTCGTGTCCCAAGCCGAGGATCATCCTGCTCTCTGCCGTAGATCTTGCGGCCTTACTGTCCTTCTGCTGCCAGTGCCGATTTAATCCCAGCGTAAGCAGGCTGCAGAAGGTCCCGGAGCCGAAGATGCCCAGTACTACTGTTATTACTGTATTCATTTTTGATTGACCTTTCCCCATCGCGCACTTGACCAACTTTCACTCATAATTATAATGTAATTATGAACATGATTCGTTTCGAGTGGGATGAAAACAAAAACTCCATAAACAAAAAGAAACACGGAATTTCCTTCGAAGAGGCTTCTTCCGTGTTCTATGATGACAATGCTCTTGTCATAGATGATCCAGATCATTCCATAGAGGAAGATCGTTTCATTATTCTCGGAAACAGCAGCTCCGGAAAGCTCCTCATCGTCTGCCACTGCTACTGCGAATCTGATTCCGTCATTCGGATTATCTCCGCAAGAAAAGCGACTTCTACCGAATCCGAACAATACTGGAGGTGATATGTATGAGAAACGAATATGATTTCACGAATGCCCGGAAGAATCCTTATACCAAGAATCTCAAAAAGCAGATTACCATAAATATCAATGCTGATACGATTGATTATTTCAAACATCAGTCGGAAGAATCCGGTATTCCTTATCAGACACTGATCAACCTATATCTGACCGATTGTGCCCAGCAGAAACGTGAACTTCATATTGAATGGAAGAAAACAGCCACGGTGTAATCCGCGGCTGCTCTTCATTTTTCCTTTATTGCTTAATCAGAATAAAGTTTGAAATATTTCCAATGGCTCCTTGCTGATAATGAGAAATCTGAATTCTTGTCCCCGTGACGCTTTTTCTTGCCACGTCTACAAGGTGTTCTTCTCCGTTATACACAAGATATCCACCGGTATTCCGCACCGTGCTTCCAGTCGTTCCAGATCCGCAGAGTGATACTACTGTATTTTTTAAAAATTCATCATACGAGCTGAAATACTTTCCAAAATCGAATACCGCAATATAGTTATTGTTTCCGCTTAATACGAATTTCTCAACAATTACCTCTTGCTTCTTGTTACTGCCCCCCGCAACGATAAAATGCCATATAAGCCTCCTTCTAGAAAAATACGATATATGTACCAGAAACATATCTTGCATTATACGTTGTATTCAATGCCACTCTGGCTGTATTGATTGTGAAAGTTCCCTCTCCAGTAATAGTGCAAGAACGTTCGTTTTGGTTCTGTGACATATCTTTTGATGTAACGTCGCCAGCGCTTCCATCGCTCTCGTAATGTGATACTGCAAAAGCGAATTGTATTGGCTTATTTTTACGAACACTGGCTGGAATATTGATCGTTAAAACCGTACTTCTATTATTATCCGTATCTTTGAAATTTCCGATATAATAATGATTTTCTAGTTTATCTTCCCCGCCACCCTTTGTTGGATAAAAAGACATATTTACTCCTTATGTTGGTATTATCCAAATATCAACACTGGTAAGATACGCACTGTTGTCTCCACCGCCTGCTGTTGCTGTTCCACTGACAGTTATCTGCCCGTTGGATGGAGTATAGCTATACCCAATACTCGCACTTCCTGACTTCCATCCTTCTCCGCTATGCCTGCCGCCCAAAAATGTTAAATATACGGTTTTCGGCACGATCAGAATATTATCTTTCGTCAGTGATGCGTATTCTTTTACCAGTGACGATATATTGTAATTTATTGTCCCACCAGATCCACTAACGTTAGCCGCTAACAGATACGGTTTCTTACCCCCCCACGGCACGGATAGAAGCTCATGCAAGCTCCTCTCCGAACAGAAGGAGATACTCTCTCTCACGTCTGCTCTATACTGCTCATCTACATCTTCGATTGTCTTACTGCCGCGATAAATGCAGCGTGCTAAAATTCTTGCTTTTGCTTTGCTCATGATAAACCTCCTATCTTGGATAAATTGTCATTTCTGCCGACTGGACATAATTAAATTGTGTCCCCGTAAGATACAACTTCACATAATCATATTTAGCAGAATTTCCTAAGTCTAATACGAGTGGATTTTTCTCCGAAATGTCCGCTCTATTTGCGGTTACTCCCACAATTTTATTCGTGTAGTTTGCATCGGTAACGTCTGTGATTCCGTATGCCGTCAACGTTATTGTTCCACCACTCGAATCTGATTGCGTGTGGAATATCTCTACTCTCTTGACCATGTAAAACGGGAACGTGACACTGGCCGCGATTTTGCCTGCTGTATTAGCGGAGCCGGAAGTGGCGTGCATTCTGATTTTAAACGGTTTCAGACTGCCCCCCCACAACGATAAAATGCCATATAAACCTCCTTTAATCCTGAGTTGTCATCAGGTCTGCAAAGGCATCTTCAAGATCAGACAGCCTCTGGTTGACGATTTCTTTATCCGTATATGCCCTCGTGGCGAAGTACGCCACAATCTTGCCGTCTGCGGAAAGCTCCACGTTTGCGCCGGTATATACGGTTTCAGAGATCGGCTCACCGTCAAAAGTGCCGCCGATCAGATTATTCTCCACCTCAAACTGCGCCTTGATAAAATCCAAATCCGCGAAGGTAGTGCAGTCGTAAACAAGGGTGTTTACGGTCGAGGTGTCGCGAAAATCAAAAGTCTTTCCATTCTTGAATTTGAGTGTTTTCATGTTCTCTTCTCCTTTTTAATTTCTTACTGTGATACACACATCAAAAGCCGCTGACTGTACGTCAAAAGTTACAGTGCATGATCCTGTTTCCGTGGTAATGTTGGACGGTGAGATTCCGTATAAAGTCGCATACGGTACAATCAAAGAATCGGTCGTAATACTTGAATCTTTAAAGGTCAAAGATCCACCTGCCGCTGTCAGAGATTGCGCGGGAAGAAGTTTTGAAATACCACTTTTTAAATTGGTATTTAATGACGTGATCTCCGTCGCCAGATTCGTTTTTTCCCAATATGTTGCATTCGTCGGTATTGTACCTGCTGCTGTATTTTTGATGCATCTATAGATATAGCTCTGATAGATCACATACTGCCCAGCAACATACGATGCAGTCGATAGCCACACACTACCGAGATTATCGTCGAGGGACCTAACCGCTTCCGCCTTTGCAAACTTCTTGGTAAGGTTGCTCGATGATCTGATTTCTGGCAGTGTCAACGCATTATTCCAAATTGCATTAAGCACGTTCCCGATTGGTGTTTTCACACTCATTTTCTCTTCATCTCCTTCAGATCAGATAATAAATATCTCCGGATGTTTCATCCATTTTCAGATCCGGCGATGTTCCTCCCGCATTATTCACAGCAAACAGCTCACCGGTGTTTTCGTCGATATAATACGAATAGGAATTGCTGTCTATATATGACTTTAATTTCGAAAAAATGAGAGCCGCCATTTCTTTATGGCCGCCCTCGTTCAAAGTTTCGTTTTTCATTTTTCTCTGCCATCAGGTTCCGAAGACCATCGTATATGCTTCATCTACGGCAGTCTGAATTTCCGTGTTGGTCATCGTCTTCATATCAGACGTTTTGACATATCCGCTGAGATCAATGTCCGTATTTCCGATCTTCTCCCATTTCTTTTCTGAATTCAGCCAGATGTACTCATCAAAGCTGTCGTTCGCATCGGTGTGCGTGTGCGCCACGTACCGGATATGCAGCATCGTGTCCGGATTGGAAGGCGCGGCAGTGGGGACGGTCGAAGATACGACAATATCAACTCCTGCCTTTCCAGCCATCGCATTGCTGATTGCCTTCTTCACTTCATTCGCAGTCTGGAATTCGCTGTCATTCGTAAGGCCAGACAGCTTGGTCGGCACAGTGATGTTTACCGCCCGATTTGCATCCGGCGTTACTGCGGTTCCGTTTACCTTGACCGCAGTAATGACGTTCTTTTCTGCTCCTGCATCCTGCAGCTTCTTGATTGCTCCGGCATTATCTCCGATCTGCTTGTGCAGCGCCGCCGTCAGAAGACCATCTGCAGAATCTGTGGCTGCTGAATACTTTGTATCATTATCCGGGATCGTGACGGTTACCGAATCCCCCACGGACGGAGTAAAAACCAGCTTATGCCCGTCTTTTCCGTCTTGCGTCAGTGTATACGTAGTATTGTCATTCAGCGAACTTCCCTTCAGCTTCTGAAAAATATAGTTGGTCAGAAAAATCAACTGGTCATAGTCAATTCTCTTATAGGTCTGTGCCATTATCTCCCTCCAAAGATTTCCTTAAACTGCTTATCTACGATTTCTTTGATTTCCGCATTGGTGAGGGTCCCTTCTCCGTAATCCTCAAATGTTTTCTCTCCGCGGATGATCACCCCATTCAGGCTCGGTTTATGCGTGAGCTTCTCATAGTCATTAGGACCGCTGCTGTCATCTACCTTCAATCCAATGCCACCTGTCGGTTCCATGTCCACACATAGATCTGCATATTGCGGATCTCCTCTGATCTCCAGATGTACCCCTTCCATCAAAGATCCCCCTCATAAAGAATGTCTCCGCTGACAACATCGCGGACAATATCGGTCGCAACCACCGTTCCGTCTTCCATGAGCATTGCAGCCTGTTCCTGGCATTCTCCCAGCCGAAGATGAAGGGTCTGCTCCCTCGGGAACGTTGCTTCGCCCTTTCCGTCAGCATCAAAGGAAATTTTCTGATGGAGCCTGACGTTTCCCTGCTTTATTGTCACCACGGCTCTCCTGATTGACGAAAAATCTATGTTGCCCGTCAAGGTAAATACTTTCCTGACCGTTGTTCCTCTTCTCATATCTTCACCCCAGAAGCGTATATATCTCTCCGGTCGATTCATCTATCCCGATCTTCAGAGCTGATAATGTTCCGTCTGCTGCCACAACCATAGTCGCGCCGTCCGGCTTCACAATCCCGGCAATGTCCTTCGTTGCGACTTTGACGGCACTGACGGCTTCTGCTTTCTTTGCCGCTTCCTCGGCCCTTGTCGCTGATGCTCCGGCATTGCCTTCACTCTTTGATGCCGCAGATGCGGATTCCGAGGCCTTCGAGGCGCTTGTTTTTGCGTTCTCCTCTGACTTTCCTGCTGCTTCCTGACTTTTGACCGCCGCAGATGCCGCAGCCGCCGCGGTTTCCGCACTTTTGGCCGCTGCGCTTTTGCTGTTGCCTGCTGCGGTGGCGGATTTCAATGCGGAGTCTGCATATCCCTTTGCTTCTGTCTGGCTGTTTCTGGCATTCTCCTCTGAAGCTCCCGCTGCCGCGGCACTATTTGCGGCTGCCGTAGCCTTTTCATCCAGACTGATCAGTTTCTTCTCCGCCTCGTGCAGCAGCTCAAGATCCGACTCAGATATTCTCGCGTAGGTATCAATTCCGGCCCGGTCCACTGCAAAAACCACATTTGCAGATGCCAGTCTGTTCCCGGAAGAATCCTGAATGATAATCTTGCTTCTGACATCTCCTGCTGCCTGCGTCATGGATTCTTTCACAGTGAACTGCAGAGTTCCGTCGCTGTTATATGTTATGCTGTCCGCGACGACCGTACCATCCGGCTTTGTTGCTTCGAGAAGGGCAGAAGCTCCGCTCTGTTTGGCGTAAGCGGACGATCCGTAATACGGTGTGAAAATATATTCCCTGTCCGCGTCATACTGCGACAGGTGAAGCACTAACGGGACACCTCCTGGGATTAGCTGCAGTGTATGATTCTCTGTCATTTTTTCACTTCCTTCATTGCGATTTTCTCCGCTTCATCCATTTCCACGCGGCTAATCTCTGGCATCTTGATCTCTGCTTCCAGATCATTGATCTGTTTTCTCCAGACTGCCCGCTGATCTCTAACGGCGTTATATTCTTCCTCTGTCAATGCTCCGTCCATATGCTTCATCAGCTTATAATCCGTTTCTGCCAGATTTCGCTTGAGTGACAGAATTTTTTCAGCTCTCACGCAGTCTTCTGACCGTTCATACGGAAGAAAAATAGAAAAATCTCCATCCTGTACAATTGTTCCGCACCCCATATATACGCCGGAATAAATCTTCCCGTTTCTGTCAATAATCATCGTTTTCTCCTCAGATCGTATAAGTATGTGCCCCCTGTTCCGTCACTACCATGCCGTTAATGTACTGGATCCCGGACGTATGGACATCCAGATAAACCGGAAGTGTACAAAATACCGCCCCATCAAAAACATATCCTTCATGCGTGCCCTGCTCACCTTCGCCAAAGTTCATGTTTTTATCCACACTTGTGACGTACTGTGATGTTCCGGTGATGCACTGCTTAACCTCCGCCTCCCCGGTTCCATATGACTGAGCCACAACACCGATCTTCGGAGAGCGGATTGCCAAAAGATTTTTGCAATCCAGAACCATATTCGCGGAGTCATCGTCTCCGTTCATCATGTCGATCAGGTTGATCAGATGCGAATTTCCGGTAAATCCCTTAATTGCTGATGTTCCCTTTTCAATTGCCACACGTTCCACACCCTCTTCTGGCTTGGCTGTCTGCATGGTAATGGCAGTCAGAATACCTGTTCCGATATATGCAGCATTGAACACCCCGTCGATCGTCCAGGCTGAATTGAACGGTCCATTATATCCATTCTGGGAAAAACCGATTCCGTTCTTATTCATCCTGATCACATTCTTTGCCGTCTGCTTGTCCGGCTGATCCATGATCAGAATTTCATCCGGATACCCGGTATCTTCATTTCGCCGGATAATGACATATCCGCCGAGCCCTCCTGTAATCATGGCCGTGGCCTTTGCAAGTTCTGACTTGTAAGCCGCCGTAATGTCTTTTTCGGCCTTTTCAATCTCCGCTGATGTGCCGGCAATCGTAGACGCAAGCGATGTCTTGGCTTCTCCTACTTCAATAGAGTTGTATCGCTCATTCAGTACGTTGTATTCTGTCTTAATGACCTTCGCGGCAGCATTTACACCAAGTTTTTCAAAGCAGACCTTGATGGTGTCACACAGGTGAATCGTCTGAAGCGGCGCCACATTCTTATACTCTTCCGTATCTCTCAAATTGATGAACGATACCTTAATGCTGACCTTAGGCACTCCCACATTGTTGTCGGTGATGTATTTGGATGCATCCTGCGTCAGGCGTTCTGCAGACGGCTCATCGTCATATTCAGTTGTCTGGTCCACAACCAATGTTCTGTCATACGGAAATAATTCATGATTGCTGGTATAAACCAATGCACCATGTACTTCTTTCCTTGTCCCGTCCTCCTGTTCCTTGGACCATGTACAAATGACAGCCGTGTAGGTTGATTCAATATTCTCTTCCTGTGTCAGGTCAGTAATGTTCTTTCCGTATTCAAGAGTTACGGGAAGGGACGATCCCCGCGCATCGCAAAGGCGCACCTTCCAATGATTCCACTGATATTCACCGCCGAAAGTGTCCAGAACAGATCCGGTCTGCCCTCCCAACAGGGAACGGATGGACTGCGTTTTGTCATTATGAAATGTTCCGGCCTTGAAATTGTCCGATTCAAAGGTGAACGGGCAGGCACTTACTGCATTGGCCTTCAGGGCATTCAGCGCCGCTGCTGCGGATGTCTGATTCCCACACGGGAGAGTTGCTGTATAACTCAGCCGATAGCTGATATGCCTGGCATACACCGATACTTTCCCGCCGATCGGCCTGCTGATCTTATAGATGTCGAACGGTTCCGCCTGCGCGCCATCAGCGGGAACGGCCAGAATAATCCGCCCATACCGAATATCCGGATAATGCAGTCCATCCAGCGGATAGATCATCTTCAGTTCAAAAGATCCATTTCTTTCTTCCGTCACCGTACAGGAGATCACATCCGATAAACAACCAATTCCCTGTGTTTCAAACTTCGTCTCTGTTTTTTCATACAAAATCGGTATCATATCGTCACCCACCTCGGTGTAATTTCAATTTTGGATACGGTAGACGGTATTTCTATGCGATTCTCTCCGCCTGCCAGTTCCGGCCATGTTCCCACGCTGATCGCCGAATTCATGTTTAACGATCCCCGGCTGGCATCCTTGATGTCACAATCCACATCGACATATTCACCGTCATCATAAACCGTGATGGCGCCGCTTCCGATCTTCACCGTTCCATATCCGTAGATGCGGATCAGGGGCTTCGCAGGATATAAAAACTCGTTGTACAGCACCCCGTTCCCGGTAAAAACTGTCGGCTTTTCTCCATCTTTTCTCCATTTCTGCGGTTTGCAGTCGAACGACAGCTTAAAGGTCCCCCGCTGGAAAAAATCACCCACAACAGGGTCCGATGACTTTGTAAACCGCGCCATCCGGAAGAATTCCTTCTCCGCATTCCCTTCCAGCCGGTGATATCCCCCATCCTGTAAAAGAAAGGACATCATCGGGTTATAGTTCTCGTAAAATGTCTTGTCGATCATGCAGCTGTAAGTGATGGTCAGGTTCTTGTATCTGTGATTGGACAAATAGAGTTCCCCGTTTCTTCCGGGGACCTCTACCTTCTGCATATCCATCTCCGGATGAACCAGAGAGCTGCGTTCATCCACCAGACACTTAAAATCCGCAAGAGAGCGGCCATTGAATACGATTGACCTCATGCATACACCATCCTTTTCCTTGCAACCGCATCATTGATATTCTCCTCCACCAGTTCTGCAATACGCTCTTCACTCTGCCCGGGTGCCGCATTGATCACAATGTTGAACCCTCCATAATCGTATGTATTCTGCGCAACCGCCTTGCCGATCATATCAACCAGATTATTGGCACCTACAACAACCTCCGGTCCTGCCTCTCCGCCTCCCAGAAGTTTTCCGTTCTGATATCCGAATATCGTCGGAGAATTCAAAATCATGCCATCGTGCATGGCCTTGGCATACCATTCCACATTGACGTGCGGGATCTGTCCCTGAAACAGATTGAACTCTCCGCTGATTGAAAAATGGGGCAGTTCGATATGCGGCCACTCCCATTTTGCATTCCTCACGGAAGATTCCATGCTGCTCACGCCGCTCTTCATGTTGCCGGATGCCGTTGCAATGCTGCTTGAAATATCCGACTGCATTTTGGACGCATCTTTGGAGATTTTCGCCGTATTGGAAGATGAACTTGAGGCCACCTTGTCCATCGTGGACGGAATTTTTTCCCATGCCCCTTTTGTGCTGTCCACACTGCTTCTCACGGAATCACTCATTCCGGACGTGGATTCCTGCACCTGCCCATTGACAAGTTCAACAGTGTTCGCGGATTCCGTGGCCGTATACGCATATGCCTGATAGGCTGCTCCCGCCCACTCCGCGCTTGATGAAATTCCGCCGAAAGCGGTTTCTACCTGCTCCTCGGAATAGTTTGCCGTATCCGCCGCCATACTCATCGTATTGGAAAGCCCGGCCACCGTCTCATTAGCCCGACCGGCCGCATCCGATGCTTCCACCAACTTCTCACGGTATTCATCCAGATGCGGATTTCCTTCGGTCACTGCATTGTTGTATGCATCCACTGCTGATGTCAGCGCCTGCTGCGCCTCTGCCTGTGCCTGCAGTGCATCCGTATAGCTGCTCTTCAATGCCTCCTGAAGAGCCTGGCGCTTCATTGCTTCTATGGTCGCATCGATTGTGTCATTCAATTGCTCCAGTGATACCCGGGATCCGTCCGTGTTCTGAATGAACCCGCTGGCTGAAACGGAATAATCTGTTCCCATTGCGGAATTCAACTGTCCGATAATCACATTCGCAGTTTCTTCACATCCTGCCTTCAGATTTCCCTGAGAATCGAAGCACTCGTTCAGCTTGTTTTTCCAAAGATCGAGATCCGCCCCCTGTGTTGCGATATCTGCTGATGCAGAAGAAAGAGAGCTGGAGAGGCTGTCATTCGCGCTTGTTGCATCCTTCAGCGCCTGAGAAATGGAATCCATATCTGCCTTATACTGCTGATATGCCGGATCCGAATTACGGATTTCCGTTGCAAGCGCTACCGTCGCAGCTGTTACAGCAGCAATTCCTGCCGCCGCCAGTGCCGCTGGATTCGTTGCAAGCGACAGCAGCTGTGAGCCGATGTCCGCAATATTTTCTGCAGCTTTGACGCCTTTCAGGGTGACCAGCGCTCCTACAATTGTTCCGACGGCAATCCCCAGCTCCTTCCCGTGATCCGCAGCAAAATCACAGGCTGCACTGAACTTCCCGGCCAGATCATCAGACAGCTTCTCTGCCTTATCCGCAAGTTCATCCAGATCAATCTCTTTCACCTTATCTATGATCGTATGAAGAAGCGGCGTAAACTTCGGAAGAACGATATCCACAAGAGTGGCGCCGACTGTTTTCAGTTCATTCTGGGCCGTTGTGAACTCATCCATCGGATCCAGCGTCGCCTCATACGTCTCCGATACGTTGTTCAGATTGTCATTCAGGCTGTGCGTGGACTCCGTGAAATCCTTCACGGACAAAGTGCCATTCTGAAACGCTTTGTAAAGTTTCGGGCCTGCTTTGCTGCCGAAGATATCAATCGCACTCTGGGAAGAGGAAAGTGCATTCTTCAGGGCAGTCTGTGAATCCACGCCGTCCTGCATGGCCTTCTTCTGCACTTTCGAGAGTCCGGTCATAACTGTCGAAGTGTCCACGCCGGATTTTTCCAGTGTTCCGAGAAGGTTTGCCGCATCTGCCGCGTTCAGGCCAAGATCCTGAAATGCCGTCGCATTGGAGACCATGAGGGATGAAAGCGTATCCATGGACACGCCGGTATCCTGGCCGACTTTGTTCATCGTATCCAGGAGTTTTCCGGCATCTTTGGTTTCCACTCCGAACGCCGACATTGCTTTCTGCACGGAATCAATGGAACTGTTCACATCCGTTCCGTTAATATCGGCAAACTCAATAAACTGCTTGGAAAGATCCTGCAGGGCATCTCCAGTCAATCCGAACCTGGTATTTACCTCACCGATCGCGGTTCCGGCCGTTGCGAAATCTGTCGGAATGTTAGTTGCAAGGTCCTTCATCCTCCCGACCATATCATCCAGGGCTTCGCCGGAAGCTCCTGTCTTGGTAACGATCGTGTCGGATCCTTCATCTATCTCCATCCACGCATCTTTGGAATACGCTGCAATGCTCTTGATCCCGGATACAATTTTCTGGATTCCTGCAGTAATCGCTTCACTGGTTACATTCGCCTTGACAATATTCCAGAAGTCCGTTGTCTTCTTGGAAGCATTGTCCTCGGCATCTCCGACATCCTTTACGCCGGTTTTTGTTTCCTTCAGCTCCTTCTGCATGGAATTCATGGCAGTTTCCGCCTTGTTCAGTTGCTCCTGCCATTTCAGTGTCTGCGTGGAATTCTCGCCGTACTCCTTCGCCGACTCTTCTACCTTCTGCCTCAGCAGATCCACCCGCTTCTGCTGGTTCTCGATCTGCTTATTCAGAACCTCCGCCGTTTTGGCCGCTTTCTCCTGCGCACTGGTCTCATCATCAAAGCCTGATTTCACAAGCTTGAGCTCTGAAGATAATGTCTTTGACTGCTGCGTAATCTCTGACAGCGCACGCTTAAACTCTTTTTCTCCGTCAAGTCCTATCTTCGGTCCGATTCCAGTTGCCATTTTCTTCCCTCAAATCTCAATTCAATGCAAATATGTCATCATAGCCGATCGAATGTCCCTTTCTTTTTACCCTGGCTGTCCCATTCTCTACGGCCTCACATGCGATCATGTCCATCATTTCGCCGTATCTCGTGCACATGATCTCCTGTTTCTGCATCCCGAAGTGCTTCCTTCCGTAAAACAGAAACCAGGGGACGGTCATCGTGATCCGCTGTCCCCCGGTTCCTGTTTTTTTTCGCGATTTTCCTCCGTCTCCACTTCCCGGCTCAGTCCGGCGTCAATCGCCTCCATGATCTCCGCCTTCAGTGCCGGAAGCCGGGAAGGTCTCAGCGTCCGAAGTTCCTGTTCCGTCAGACAGTCAGGAGTATAATTCCGGTCCTCTTCATAGATCCTCGAGTACTCATAGTCATGGTTCATCGACAATGCCAGTCTGGAAAAAACACGAAGCTGCTGGAGATCATTTCCTCCCAGCAGCTTCCCGATCTTTGTCACATCATTGTCTTCGCACAACTCTGCGACAACACCGAAGGACCCGATTCCAAACAGGAACTTCCGTTCTTTTCCATGGATCCTCATGCTACTTCCTCCGTCACGCCCATCAGCTTCTTCATGGCCGTCAGTGCTTCATCTTCGGTGGTGAAGTCCTTCGAAACATACTTCCAGGTATGCTTTTCATCCGCACACCGATAAATCGAAGCGCTCAGCGCCTGCGTCTGGTAGTTGGCAGAGCCCGACCTCGTGGATGCGGAATCTTCAATCACCGCGAACTTTACCTTCTTCACGACGTAGAAGGTATAGCCGATCTCCCCGTTAGACTTCCATTCACGGATATATCCGACAGAGACATACGGCTTCTGCTGATCATCGCCGTATTCAAAGCCTCCGTCACCGTCTTCCTTCTCCGGAATGCCCTGAATCATCTCCTCCGCATCCGGATTCAGGCCGTCCACCGTCAGCGACAGCGTCCCGCCGGTCAGAATGCCGGATCCGCTCTCTGCCACTGTATTATCCGCATAGAAATCATTGCCATCGTCCGTAGTCGGGGAAAGTTTTACATCCACGCCTCTGGCCAGCTTCCTCGCCTTGGAATATGCACATGCCTTCCCCACTACGTTATGCAGTGCCACATACGGATTGCTGAAACCAATCGTTACTCTTCCTGCTGCCAATGCCATCTCATTCTCCTTCTCCGAGCGCTTTTTCCAGCTCTTCATTCAGTTTATCTTCCATTGCTTTCTCTGCCTTCTCCCGGCAGCCTGCCACCGCATTCGTCACAAACGGATGCTTCTCCCTCCATGACGTTCCGCTCTCCAATGATCTTGCGATCACCATGTTCGGCTCCCCGTTCGGCCATGTTTTTGTAGCGTGTCCGTTGTAGCCGTCAAAGCCGATCTTCACATTCAGGAGGCCATTGTCATTTCGCATGGAGGCAATGCCCATACCGTCAATCAGCCCCTGCTTCTGATAATTTCGCAGTCCCTTGATCGGCTTGCTTTCCGTCCCGTAGGCATCATCCACGGTCGGAAGCGCATAGATTGCCGCCTTCACGCTGTCAGCCACCACTCTGGCTCCCTCATAGATTGCACTTCCAAGGATATCTTCCGTTGCCTCATTCAGCTCTTCCAGGCTCTCAACAAAATTGTCCAGCCCATCACCCACAATGAACTGTGCCATTACCACACCTCA
Source organism: bacterium (assembly GCA_963655255.1). Classification (GTDB taxonomy): domain Bacteria; phylum Bacillota; class Clostridia; order Lachnospirales; family Lachnospiraceae; genus CAG-791. The sequence goes on along the minus strand of CAVKEB010000006.1, from coordinate 24,076 downwards.
AAAAGCCATTCATAATGAATCAGGTTCATCTGATCCTCGTACTGTACGGAATTCAGCGACCATGAGACGTCGCCCATGCCATCAAGAAGCTTCTGGATCTCATCTGCAACCGGATCAAACTCCTTCCCGGTGAAATAATCAATCGTCCCGGAAATCTTCTGCTGCGCTTTCCTGTTATCCGCCTTCAAGTCCACGTCTTCTGCATTCTCCTGCCAGATAATGCACGGAAACTTCTTCTCTTCTCTCCAGTAGTGATAACAATTCTCCGATATCCCGGCCAGGTGCTCACCGATCTGTCTCAGGTTGTCCTGCATCGACATCATATCTGTCCTCCATCCTTGAAAGTGTCAGATCAAAAACGCGCAGCCCCTCATCATTCATGAGAGGCTGCACATTATCAATCCGGAACTGATCTCCTCCGGTGTTTTCCTGTCCTTCATAGTTGGTCAGAACCGCATACATGCCGATTCCGGGCCGGGTTCCATCATCCCAGATCCGGATCACCATATCGACCTGCTCACTGACTCCCTTGGCAAGGTACTGCCTGTTCTGGCTGATTCCTCGCTCCTCAAAATACTGCTCCGTCTTCACGTTCAGCCTTCTTTTCGGCATAAAGCCCGGATCCGCCGTATTCTCAAGTTCGCAGATTTTGACAACTCCATCATCCAGACGCATTTGCTACCTTCCCTTCTGAGACATCAGCCGGTTCTTCAGACGGAAATCCAGCATTCTGGGCATCCCGTTATCTGCATCCGCCCTTCTCCGATACAGATATGCAGCGTACATCTCGATGGTCTGAGCGTCCGCTGCTGCATACGATCCTCCTGTCTCATCCGGCTCCAGAATGATCCCCATTCTCTCAATTTCCACAACAGCCGCTTCAATCAGCTGTTTCAGATACTTCACCGTAGCTTCCGGCGGATTCAGCTTGCCAAGATCTGCCATGAGCATTTCGTATACATTATCTGTCTTCATTTACTCCGTTTTCTCCCGTCAGCCTGCCTTCTCCGTGTTCGTCGCATTCTTCTTGTTCGCCTTGTCTTCCGTGAACGTTACATCGTCCTTCGAAGGCGTTGCATCGTTGATGCCGATTGCCACGAAGCCTCCTTTGATCACCGGCTTTCCGTCATACCTTGCCTCTCCCTTGAACACCGTCTCATCCTGCAGGAAGCGCACATGTTCCGAAGTGGCAAGGGTGGTTCCCTCACGCTCTGCCAGCAGATACAGATCGCCGTAGCCTCCGATGATGATGTTGTCCGGCATCCAGTAAAGCGTCTCGATCTCTCCGCCGACAACCGGCAGTGTGTTCCCCTGCCCGGACACGATTGCGCCCGCCGCATTGATGGACAGTCCTGCTGCCACCAGCTTCGCCTTGGTCTTATCATTCATCGCCCAGAACTTTGCACCGGTGGAATACTTGCTGTCCGCGACGGCAGTCTTCAGCACCAGCTCTTTGTAAAGCTCCTTGTCCGTCTTCGCCGTGGGAATAGAGATGATGTTCGTGGCCTTGAGATTGATGTCTCCTTCCAGCGCTGTCATGATGCCGGCCGGCATCTTCTTCCCGGTGCCGTACAGAATCGCCTTGTCCAGGGCGAATCCGATTGCCTTGCCGATCGCGCTGATCGTCTCATCGGCGAGGTTGATGTCCGAATCGTGCAGCGTTGCATTGCAGATCGCAATGAAAGCGCCAACCTTATAACCGTCTACCTCCTCAGCCGTAAACGACAGGTCAATCTCATTCAGACTTGCGCAGGCTTCCGTCCAGATTGCTTCCGGAATCATTCCCATGATGTTCTGGCGTGCCGTTCCGGCAACCGGACGCACATTGACGTGACCGTACAGCTTGGAATAGTCCTCCACATTATCCTTGATCAATCCCAGTACGATCTCGGGAATCAGAAGGTCCGATCCCGTCACCGCTCTCTGCTGGGATCCGCTTCCAATCGCCCGCACGGTATCAAGAAATTTCCGGACATCCTCCCTCCCAACAAATGCAGATCTCTGTTCTGCGGTCATCTTTCTGAATGCTCTGGTCTTCATCGCTGCATATCCTCCTCTTACATTCTCCGGGGCCGTTCCTTCGCGGCCAGTTTCCGGCTCCTTGTCCTTCTGCGCCTTCTCAATGTCCTCCAGTTCCTTCTCTGTGTCCTGAATGGACTGCTCCAGATCTGTCTTTTCCTTCTCGTGGGCCTGCTTATCCGCATCGTACTGCGTCATCTGGTCCTCAATGCTCTTCTTGTCCTCTTCCGGGGTCTCTTCCGTGACTTCTCCAAACGCCTGGGAAAGCTCTTCCTCACGTTTTTTGAAGTCCGCATCCTTCCCACGCAGCTCCGCCAGCTGCTTCTTCATGTCATCAATTCTTTTTCTGAGAATCAAAGCTTTAAGCATTCTGTTCCTCCTTCAAAAATTCATGCTTTTCCCGCATGGTTTCCTTCCATGCCTGGAGTTTACGTTTTCTCAGCGTATCGCGCTCCGCGGATCTGGCAGCGACCGCCGTTGTGTCATACGCCGGGAAGGTACAGACACTCACCTCGTAAAGCTTCACGTCCCTGATTGTCCAATGAATTGACCCGTCGTCCCGGAAATCGGTTTCCTCATCGAGTATGTCAAATCCAAACGAGCACTGTGAAACATCGCCGCGTTTGACTCTCGCATAGAGGTTCATTGCATCCTGATCGTTCGGATTGATCCGGATGGATCCCCATAATCCGTGAGCGTCTGCTTTCAGCTCCAATGTTCTGGCAACGGTCCGCCCCAGAACCAGTCTCGTTTCATGGTCAATCAGAGCGCGCACATCTCCGCTGAGCGCATTATCAAATGCGTGGGCGTCAATGCTCTCGCTCATACCTGGCGCAATGTCATATGTTCCATCGAAAACGGCAAAATAGCCTTCAATTCTCGGCTCCGTTCCGTTTTCGTCTTCCCTCACCTTGAACTGTGATGCGATGGTCCGCATCTGCCTTTCTGTTCTTCCCATTATTTTTCTCCCTGAATCAGTTTCTTCTGCAGTCCGCTCATATCCCATGGAATGTAGTTCTCCAAAACTTTGAATTCGTCCAGCCCATCCACCGGGCTCAGCCCGATCCGGTCACGAACCTCATTCCCGCTGACATCTCCTCGATCCTGCAGCGTTGTGAATACACTTGCCAGTGTGCTCAGATCGTAGTCCATCAGACTCAGCACGTTGAACCGCAGATACCATTTCGGTGACAGAATCAGCTTTCTTGTCAGCTCCTGCTGCATCATGACCGTAATCGGTCGGATTTTCATCTGAACAAAGTTATTCCACTCCTGCTGATTAAAGGTCCCCACTCCGAGAAGAAACGACGGAACCCCGATCAGTGCAGCCACCTTCCTGGTATCCAGTTCTACGGAATCATTCAGTGCGATATCCGAAAGGGAAAGCGGCCTGACCTCTGTCACATCAATCGCATCCGCCGGAATCATCCACGGCTCTCCGGCATCCCCCGCGCTGATATAGGAATTCAGCAGCTTCTCTCTTCCCTCTTTCGAAGAAAATTCGTCTGTCAGTGCGTCCACCTTCACGATCAGGGAAGGCTTCCACTTCGACGCCATGAAACCCTTTTCCGTCGCCGCTGCCTGTGTCAGGTTTTCGGCAAGACCTTTCAGCGTTGTCGTTACCCCTGCGCCCTTCCACGGATAGTTTTTGTCCGGATTGTAGGTAAAGTGAAGCACATCATCCGGACTGAACAGCTGTCCGTCAATCCGAACCGTATAGTCATATCCGGTGGCATCCGGCAGGAGTTGAAATCTCTCTGCCGGGATCGGCTGCAGATCGTCCAGAATTCCTCTGGAGGTTTTCACCTTTACAACCGCATTGCCCTTTCCATAGAGAAGCAGCGTCATGATGATAAATTCCATCCAGGTTGACCGGCTCATTCTCCTGCACGGATTGATGTCAATCTTCCTGGACAGCTCATTGATAATTCTCTTGTCTCCGTTTTCTGTGTTCTCCATCAGGTGAATGGTAATGGAGCCGATCAGTTCCGCGATTCTCCGATATCCGGACACAATCGCCGGTACCCGATCGAGCGGAGTGTATCCGGTCACACAAAGTGTGTCCCACGCCTCCGCTGTCGTCAGAAACGCCGCAGATGTTTTCTTTTTGGCTTCATCGCTCGCTCTGATGTTCCTGTGTCTCTTTCTGCTCATTCATCACCCCACCACTCTTTTGCCTTGCTCGATTTTTCCATGTTCGCCAGCATTCTGACGCAAGCAAAAACAGAGGCATCGAACAAGTCGATCCTCTGCTTCGCGTTGATCTTGTCGAACTGTACCATGTCATCTGTCTTCTCAATGGCATGTACATTCGACACACAATATTCATAAGCCTCCGAATGGAGGTAATACAGCCTTCCGTCCTTCGCCGCCTTCTCGATATGGCGGAAGCCCTCCGATTTCACGTAAAAATACTGCGGCTGATCCACGATGTTGAAGTGCGCCGCCTTCATCTGCACGAAGAATTCCCTGGCAAATTTACGGTCATGCCCTACCTGCGCAATACGGAAGCCTTTCTTTTTCATCGCAATGAACCAGTTCACTACATCCGACTCGTTCACCGTCGGACTGTTGCACATCGTCAGAAGGCCGTCATCCGCCCAGCCGAACAGCGGAATGTTATCCTCTTCCGCTTTTCTCGCCGCCATGACGATTGGGAAGAATGCGTGACTGATTACGATATCCACATCCGCCTTGTCATAGTGCCCATACAGGACCGCTGCCGTAAGGTCATACATTCGTGACAGGTCCGCGCCACCATACCACCGGATCGGCAGTCCTGCCAGCTCTTCCATCGTCCAGTTGTATTTTTTATCGCTGGCCTTGAACTCATCAATATCGAACCATGCCCGCATCGCGCTGGTGTAAATATTCAGCGACCGGCTGAGAAAATCCTTTCGCTGCTGCGGGTCATTCATTGCCTGATTGGCATCATCCATCATGTCGTGCGGCCGGATCGTCACACCATAGGATGGATTGGCCTTCTCATGCTGCTCCGGATTCATATAATCCACATTGCCTTTATCGTCCTGATCCGCATGAGATACAAAACAGAACGTGGAATCATCGGTCACAAGGCCGTCCAGAATCTTCTCCGCATACTGGAGGCGCTGATATCCGAACGAATTCACGTTATCCCCTGCTGTTGTGATGCCGATCGTCAGCTTATTGGTATATGCCTTCTGGGCTTCCTTGAACCGGTTGTACTGTGCAGCCTTTTTGAAGGCATGGATTTCATCACAGATCGCAATGTTGCAGTTAAAAGAATCCTGCGCATCCGGGTTTGCTGCCATCGCATCAATCCGGATGGATCCGTCCGGCAGGCCGTTTTCATCCGGGAACGTAATGGAGATGTCATGCCCCATGTTGTTGTCGTGGACCGTGCAGGTTTCTTCCTGGTCAATTCCCCGGTACCGGATCGTATAAAGAATATCGTCAAAGGCTTCCAGCGTCTGCTTCAATGCCGCGGCCGAAATGTACACCTGTGAACCGCTCCGTCGTTCCAGGATGCCAAGGCCGAACGCCAGCGCCGCCACAAACATGGTTTTTCCATTCTTTCTGGGAACGAAGATAAACGCTTCCGTTGTTCTTCTCCGGTTCGTTCCCCTCCAGTACCATCCAACCAGATTGTAAACAATGAACTTCTGCCAGGGCTGCAGCATCAGCGGAGTGTTGAGAAGCGGATGCCCTTCCATGTCTTCGCCCTGCTTATGAACAATCAATTTCTGAATGATGTTGATCACAAGATCCGGGTCCTTCGTTTTCATTTCCAGATCGTCACGCTTCAAGTCATTCAGGAATCTTTTACATTCCCTGATATTGCCTCCGGCCCGGATCTTCCCGCTCACCACATCTTCTGCATACTGTATGACATCCTTTCGATAGCTTTTAGTTGATGCCATTCATTGCCTCCGCAAGAGATGAGCGCTTCACCGGTTTCATCGCCTTCTCATTGATCTTTTTCAATCCTGCTGCCGTCAATCCCAACTCGCGCCGATATTCCAGAATCCGGCGGTCCGCATCCTTCCATTCTGTCAATAAAGGGTTCAAAACAATATCTTTTATGCCCCCTGTTTTGATCTTTTCGACATATTTTTGCCTGCCCTCTTTCTTGTACTGGGAAAGAAGATCATCGCGGTATTCCAGCAGCTCCGCGAGGTCTTCTACTGTAGGAAGAAACTCTTCACGATAAGTCCCGACACCTTTCATCTGTTCGATTGTTTTTTTCTTCCATGCGCCCTTTTTCATCCTGAAAAAAAATCTCCGGAAAATTCTCCGGGGAGGGAAAAGGTTACCCAGCCCATCGCCTTCCGGCCAGAAAGCACGCCGTCAGGCGGGGGGATCCTCACGGAATCCATCCACTGTTCTGCGCTTTTCTCTTGGTCCGCTGCAGAAGATCTTCCCCTTCCCTGCTCAATGTTCCATCCGGATTGTGCAGCTTATTGTGGCTTGCCAGGCTCACGCTGATAAGGTTCCAGTCCTTCAAGGCATACTCCGGATAATCTTCAAACGGAAAGATGTGATGGACGATCGTCGCCTCCCTCTGCTTCCCGTATCTTCTCGCAATCTGATCCGCATAGCCGTCACGCCGCAGAATCGCATCCCGCTTGTGCTTCCAGGCTTTGCTCTTGTAAAATCTATCGTCTGTTTTCAAGGCATAATAAAACCGCGGCTTCCGCCGCGGTTCTCAATCATCAGTCATATCATATGTTCAGAGGAACTTCCGGATAAGATCAACCAGCCCGCTGACACACTTCGTTGTAATCCACACATAGGCCACGAAACCGAAGTATATACAGGCAAATACAATGACCATTACCCGGACAATATCAGATCCCACGATAAGGGCAATCAGCAATGAAAACCAGAAAACGCATTCAATGAGCGCCTTAATACTCTTTTTCATCTCTCCGTCCTTTCGCTTTTTACCATCATAACACGGTTTCTTGTCCCCTGAGTGCCGCACTTTCATTTTTTCTTTCAGACTGTAATATTTTTTCTACAATAAGTGTCTCTGCCCACTCCGGACACTCGCGGTCCCCAAGCTCCCAACTCTGCAATGTCCTGTATGGGATCTTCAACCAATCGCATACTTCCTTCCTGCTCAGCCCCTTTTCTTCTCTGGCTTCTTTGATTGTCATCTTCTATGCCTCCTCAGCAGCTCAAAGATCGCTTCTATCGCAGTAATCGTGCCTGTTGCCAGTAACAAAATTGCTGCTGGCACACTCCTGTCTGTCACATAGAAAAGAACGAACACTGCCGCCAGTTCTACAATCCATCTGTTTTTCTTTTTCATTTCTTTGGGATGAGATATAATGAAATCAGCAGGGAGCTTTGCTCCCCGCCTTGTCTTAAGTAAGGGCTTTGATCAGTTCCGCTATCGCTACGATAACGGCTGCGATGCTTGCGAGGAGCTTCGCCACTGAATCAAAGTCCTTTCTTGTTCTTTTCTTCATCTCATCCTCTCACCTCCTTTCCTTTGGGATAATTCTATTATATACACATTGTGTATATATGTCAATAATAAAGCTACGTTTTTCTCTCCACCTTAAATTTTCTGTGCTAAAAACCAGTAGAATTTTCGCCGTCTTTCGTAGTACATCGTACTTCTACACGGCATCCCCTTTGCCTGCAACTGCCAGAAGGTCCAGCCATACGCAACACCAAGAAGCAGATATTCATAGATCTCCGGCGCAGCCTCCCGCGCCGTGTCTTCCACCAGTTTCTTTTTCTTCTCCAGTGTGTACCGGCGCATCGCCGTTTCCGCCGCGGCATCATAGCCTCCGGAAGTCTGTACTTTCTCCCCGTCGTAGGTAATGGCCTTGCTGGTGTCCGGTTCCGTGCGAAGCTCCTGCACCCAGCTCGGATATTGAAGAGCAAAGTGCAGCACCGTCAGAAATTCCTCTTTCGGCAGGTAGAATTCACTTTTCTCGCTCAAAACTCTGTTTCTCACTTCCATTCTCTCCCTGATGCTCTGTCCTTCAGATGTATGTGGCCGACAACCTCAAATCCTGCAAACTCCGCGATGCTCTTCATCATGTTGATGACCTTTATCACATGGTCCGGCGTCCGCATGGCATTGTGCACCGCATGGTCCGCAGTCGGATCGCTGTACTTTTCTCCATTCATTCCCTGTCCCCCATCACGCACAAATTCCCTGAGAAGAGGAAATCTTCTCAGGGTGCTTTTTTTCATTCTTTTCTCAGTTGAACGGAAGCTCTTCGTCGATGCCTTCCGGGATATTCATGAAGCCTTCCAACGCTCCCTGCTGCCACGATCCGCCAGCGTCCTGTTGCCCCGGTTTGCCTTCCTGCTGTCCCGGCCCGGATCCTGCTGCCTGTGAGCTTCCCTGTCCGCTGTACTGCGCCGCCATCTGGTCATCCATCGCATTCCGTCCGGCGCCATTGTCGCCTTTACTCTCTGCAAATTCCTGACCATCCACAACCACATCTGTCGTGTAAGCCTTGGTTCCGTCCTGTCTGGTATAGCTTCCCGTCTGAATCCGGCCGGAAATACAGATCTTGGACCCCTTGTGCAGGTACTTCCCCGCGAATTCGCCCGCCTTGCCGAATGCAACGCAGGAAATAAAGTCTGCAGACTGTTCCTCGCCTTTCCCGCGTCTTCGGTCCACGGCCAGCGTGTACCTCGCAATCGTCACCGGTTCCGCGGCCTGTGTCTGCCGTACTTCCGGATCCCTGGTCAGTCTTCCCATCAATACCACTCTGTTCATCGTTCCTTCTCCTTCCTGCTGAGCATTTCCCGCACGTACTCTTCCATGCTCTGTCTCTTCATCCTGCCCTCCTTTATCGCTATAAAAAGCTCTCTCCGTACCGCTTCCGGAATGCATTTCTGGCCGGATCAGCGTCTCCGGCCACTGCCATCCTCCTGTAAAATTCCTTTTCCCATGCCATCTGCCCGAGCATCTTGGACAGACGCTCCGCCATCGGATTATCGTGGATCCTCTCGATCACCCTTCCGCCTGCTGCCCCCGTGTGTTCCCTGGTGGCCAGCGGGATGGTCAGGCCGTCCTTGTCCGCAAGAGATCGGAGAGCACCGCCGCGCCCCCAGATCAGATGATGAGTCTCCTGTGCCGGACTTCCGGAAATCGCTGAAATCCCCATGTAGGACGTCACAATGCTCTTAGCCATCTCCGCCCCCAATCCGGAAATCCTCCTGCCGGATTGCAAGCGTCATCACAATCCCGATGACGATCATTCCGATGATCGAAGCGCCTGCAATGATATCCCCCGCGGTTCTTGCCGCCTTCTTCAAAAATCTCATGCGTTCGCGCTCACTTTCTGAATGATTTTCTTTTCCACGGCCACTTTCCCTGTTGCATCCACCCACAGCTTCGCCGTCGTCCGCTTGTCGAGTTTCAGCGTCATCTGCTCGATTTCTCCGCTCCGGACATCCTCGACAGCATCCTGCAGGATCTCCGCAACCCGGCCCTTTCCGAAAATCGTTTCGATATTCTCCCGGCATTTCCCAATGCTTTCCTGCAGTTCCTTCTCGGCTTTTGACTCGCTGCATCCGCAGGCGAGCGTTGCCGCTTCGTTAACCTCTTCCTCGGTCGCGTCCTCGTCTGCCTGTACCAGCACGTACTGGCCGCACTTCTGGCAGATCCCATGTACCTCCATCATCTCGTCCCTTCTTCCTGCTCCTCTTTCAGCCGGAGCATGCTCAAATCATTCAGTGCATCCTGTAACTCCTGCGACGCACTCTCATACTTCTCCATGGCGTCCTGAATCACATACTGTTCTTCGTCGGCCCGGATATGCCCGATGGCCGACAGCTGCAGCTTCAACACGGCAATCTTGTCCTTGATCACCTTCAAGGATTCCCGCGCCTCTGGTGTTCCCCGGAGTGGCCTTGCCGGATCCTCTTCGCTTTCCGGTTTTGGCATCGGAAGGTCTGCTTCCTCTGCGTGTTCCTCTTCATGGGGAATCTCAGGTTTTTCGGCCTTTTCGGTTTGCGCCGGCGCAATTTTCACTTTTGCTTCCGGTTTTCCCGGTTCACATGGGGATTCTGAGGTTTCCGGGATGTCTTCCCCGAAAAGTCCGATCCACGCCTCTTCCGGCGTTTCCCATAACAGATCCAGTTCCTCCGTCATCGGTCCCTGCAGGATCTCGTCAATCGTATTCTGCAGATTCAGCCAGTCAATCTCCTGTGTCTGATCTTCGCGGATCTGCGTCAGCTTCGGTTCCTTGTCCTCTCCGTCGAACGTCAGAAGGATTTTCCCGAGCCCCGCGGGTCTGGACTCCAGTACGGCCACGCCGGACGGCGCAAGGATGTCAAAAATTGCCTGTTTCTGTTCTCTGATCAGCCTCTTTTCCGGTCCTTTCGAATCCGTCTTTGTCCACTTCTGGAAAAGATCCCGGAATTCCTCCGGTCTCGCGTGGAAGTATGCTTTCAGCATCGCCGTCAGCGGATCGTCAGCCTGCTGCCCTTCCATCGCCACCTCCAGCGGCGTGACGGCCTGTTCTTCCCTCACTTCGTCCTTGATCTGCCGGATTTCCTCTCTGGACAGGTCCGCGGGGATTGCCTCCGCCACACTGTCCGGGAGTGACAGCATCTCGGAGAGCTTCGTGAGGCCGTGCTGCTGATACTCTTCCTTCAGGCCGCCCTCCGGTTTCCCGAATTTTTCAAAAATCCCGATGAACCGGCTTGTCTGGTCCGGCCTGAGTCCATATTCCTTCTCGGCAAATTCGCCCATGCCTGAGTACCCGGAGTCTTTCAGGATGTCCGTGTCCCGTGCCTCTTTGAGCATCTGGCCGATCTCCACGAAGTCGCCCGCGGTTCTCCCGATCAGATAGTCCATCTTTGCCTTGAATCCCTTGTAGCCTCCATACTTCACCTGCATGGCGCTCGCGGCGGTTTCCTGTCCAATCATGACCGGATGGCTATATCCAATCGTCTCCTCTTCCTTCTGCTCAATCTTCACTTCTCCCATGTAGCTGTCTTCCATTCGCTCCTCCTTATCCTGCTGCCATCAGCTCCGCAGCTTCCGGCTGTGCTTTGCTTTCCGCGCTCTCTTTCGCTTCGACGGCCGCGAAATTCTTCTTTACCTGCTTCATCCAGGCTTTCAGCACCTTGTCCGTTTCCTCCCAGTCCGGTTTCCGGTCATAGGCGGCGTAGGCCTGCCGGATTCCGTTTTCATCCACTTCTACCGTGTACCATGGCGTTTCCGGGTCTTCCGCTTTCCGCAGGAATACAATCCAGCTCTCCCGCCGGGCCATCCGCGTCATGTATGTATCGGATGCCCCAACACAATGGTGCTGCGTTCTTCCCTCCCGGATAATGTCCTCTGCGGACTCCGCGGGCCGGATCAGATACCCGTCCTGCTGCCACTGGAACAATCTACGGTTCCGTTCCAGATCCTCACGGATCGCCCGAAATTTCGCGGCCCGTTCCTCGTCCTTCTTCCGATTCAGCTCCTCAACATAACAGTCGTGGAAATGCTTCCATCTCTTGTTCCGGTAAATAATCTCACTGTGAATGTCACAGCCCCTGCGTGTGGCCATATCCAGATAGTCCCGATACTCCGTCAGCTTTTGATGCAGGCTCTCCTTCTCTCCGGTCTTCATCATCAGCGTCCAGACGTGATTGATATTCAGGCCGCGGCCCGCGATATTGGCAATGGTGTCCAGCGTATCGGTACCTCTGATCTTTCCGATCTTCCGCAGCGTCTCATCCGTAACCTTCGGGCAGAGGTCCATCAGGATCAGCATCATTCTGTTCGCTTCCATTTCAATCAGGCGTTTCGCCTTCTGGCGGCCGATCCTCTCCAGGGCACCTGCCATCTCGTCTGCCCCGAGCGCTCCTTCCGCGTTTATAAACTCCATCAGGCACTTCCCCAGCCCGGCCTTCACTGCTCTCTCTGCAAAGTCCGGCGACCGGCGCACCGTATTCATCAGCTTCCACCGGTAAACCGGCCCCGGAATCCCTTTGATGATCTCCCGCGCTTGGATTCCGATCCCCAGCTCCTCGAGATTCCCCGGATAAAAATCTGTCTGCATCGGCGTGCAGGTTATGATGCTCTTCTTATCCCACCAGCGCTGACGCGTCCCGTAGCAGTTTTGATCTGTCCCGTAGTACCAGTCGTTCCATCGTTCGGTCCCGATCTCATCCGAATACCCGCGGACGATTTCCGTTATGGATACTTCTTCGGGACTTCGGAAAAACTGAACCCAGAAAACACGCTCCACGATCCTGCCGTCCGGCATCCTCTGATAAAGGGATGCAAAGTGTAGGTGCTGATACTTATCCCCGGCTGACTGATACCGCCTTTTCAGCCAGTCAATGAAGTGCGGCGGCATTGCAGGGACCGCCTTCATCATCTGCTGGATCCTCTGGAACTTTCTGTCATATGCAGTACGCTGCTTCTGCCAGGACACACTGTCCTCATAGCGTTTGATTTCGTCCTTCGGGCTCCCGTACAGACCGCCGCAGAATTCCCTGACCTCGCGTATGGAATCTTCGTCGTTCGGCCAGTGTTCGACATAGCACCAGGCTGTGATCTTCTCTCTGGCCCATATTCCCGTTTCCGGATAGTACGACAGGTAGCCATTCCCCCATGTGAAGTGCACTCTTCCGGAATCCGGCAGTACCGTCATGAGTGCCTTCCCGTCCGGCGTCCGGATCCTCTTTGCAAAAGGCTCCTTCTGATCCTTCGGGATGTGCTTTAACAGCTCTTTCTTCTTCATCCCGTCACCACCTTCAGGATGATCTCTTTCAGGTCCCGGTCCGTGCCGCAGGCTACGCCCACGGATCCCTGCTTGCTGTCTCTTGCCTTTTTCTCCAGTGCGGACCATACCTTGTCAATCCTGCTGCCCCTCTTCATGAAAGCCCTGCACGCCTCCGGATCCGCCGTCATAGCTCTGGCCATACCGTAGATGACCCCCGCCGCTGCCTTCGGAATCGTGGTCTGTTCCTCCTGTACTTTGATCCGCCCGAGCGCCGCCTGGCGGAGCGTCGCCAGCTGGCCCACGGCCCCGTCTGCATAATCCGCAGCGTCCTCCGGATCCAGCCCGTTCTCCAGTGCCAGGTCTTCCAGACTCTCCAGATCGCCCTCCTCTTTCAATCCCTCTGCCGCCTTGTTCAGCTCTTCAAAATCCATCTCGCCAAACATGGAAAACAATTTTTCATCTTTCGCCATTGCATTCCCCTTTCCGGAGCAGATCCTCGTAAAAGTCCACTCCCTTCACCTGTGCGGCGATCTGATATCCCCGAAGGGCATCCGCCACACGTTTCCATTCCGCTTTGCGCTTCACCGGCCTTCCCTTGGACCGGATCCATCCGTCCCGCTCCCAGCGCTTCAGGCTGAGAACTCCCGATGCGAGCGGCTGGCAGTCCGTCACGATCAGAACAGTGCTTGCGCCGGCGCAATTTGGCTTCATCCGCCCCGACGCCTCCACCAGTGCCCGCAGGAGAGCGCCGTACCGGTCCTCTTCACAGCCACGCCAGTTTTTCGCTGTCCCTATGCGATTCCCCATGTCGACCGCCTCCATGAGGTACCCATAGGAACAGTCTTTTCTCTTCGGCGTCCGGTTGTCCGTCACCAGATAAATGTTCGTCTGCACTATGGTCTCCTCCTCGTTGTCCGGATCAGGATGTACCGCTGCCACGGCATCCCCGTCACCGGGTTCTCGCCGGATATGACGGATCCCTTTTCGACATAAAATCCTTTCGGCGCCTTCGGCTCCGGTCTCCACCTTTTCCGGTAGATCTTCTCGATCTTCGGCTCCGGTACGATCAGGTTCCGGCTCCGCGAGTAGTACATTGTGTTCTTCCCCGGCTCCGTCTCCCTGGCTTTTGTTTCCTGCTTCGTCAGGTAGTCGGCCAGCTGCTCATAATCCCCGTCGTCCAGGAGGGAAAACATCGGTCTTCCCCATGGCCAGCACTTCCGCACGGCCTTGTCCGTGCTCAGATCTTCCATGTCCACGTTCTGGATGATGAGATGATGATGGCAGGCCCCGCGGCTCCCCTGTTCCGTCACGGCAATCCACTTGAACAGGATGCCGTGCCTTTTGTAGGCCGCCCGCATCTTCCCGAGAAACTTCTGGAGCCTTTTCTTTGCCTCTTCCAGATCTTCGGGTCTCTCCTCCTGCCGATAGGTCAGAGTCAGGTGATAGTCGTCTTCCCCGAAGTTGGCCAGAATGAGACGCTGGACCGTTCTGGCTCTCTTCTGGCTGTCCCACTTCCGGATTTCGTCCGGTGACCTTGCCCTCTTTTCTCTTTCTTCTTTCGGCCCTCTCCGGGTCGGATAGTACTTCGTCACAATGACCGCTCTTCCGCAGTCATAGATTTTTCGGTGATACATCTCTAACTTTCCTGTCCTTATCGAGTGAGAAAGCCCGTTTTTCCGGGCTTTTCTCTTGTCTCTTATGGTCGGGAATGCTATACTGGATGTACATCTTGAATGTTGATAGCATTCCCCGAAGCAGTGGCTTTCCCGAGTCACTGCTTCATTTTTTGTGTTCGTTTTCCGGGAAGACCCCGGCCCGCCTCAGCCGGTCATAGCAGATGTGGCCGCGCTCCATTCCGAGATGTGCGCAGTTCCGGTCACACCATTCTTTCAGGCCCTTCTCTTCTGCGGTCTCCTGAATCGTCCCGCCGTAGATACAGCGCACGGTCATGGCTCTTCCTTTCTGCGGGCTGCCTGAATCCGCACGGCTCCCCTGCTCACACCGAACTCCGCTCCCAGCTCTGCCCAGCTTCTCCCGGCGGCTTTCTGCTGCCGCAGATACTCCCTTTCTTCATCCGTCCACATATGGAAGCCCGTCCTTGTACTATCCTTTGCGGTCTTCTTCGCCGCGGCCATTGTCCCGGCCTTCCGCTTCTGCTGCATGGTCTTCTCCCATGCCTTCCGCCTTCTCTGTGCGGCCCGCTGCTCTTCCCATCCTTCCGGAGGCTTCGGCGGCTCCCTGTATTCATGTGTCGCCGGAAGCTTCGGCACCGGCAGTGCCACTCTTTTTACTCTTGCCTGCACTTCTTTTCTCCTTAAACAACAAATCTGTTAAAATTCCTCTAATGGAGGTAATTCATATGCATAATTCTTTTCTGCCGTGGGCTGCTCTTTTCATTTCTATCCTTGGTACAATCCTTGGCCCCATCATTACGACCGCAATGACAAATCATCATGAGAGCAAGTTGCGTACCATTGACATCCAGCAAAAGCTGGCCGAAGACTATTCTCAAAATCGTCGCATTGCCATCTGCTCGTTTATGTCTTCTGTCGGAAAGGCCCTTGCCTGCGGAGATACAGACGATCAAAAAGGCCTCGGTCATGACTTCTTCGGTGTGTATCCCTATATTTCTGATGAGCTTCGCCTTCGCTTGGACGCTTTTTACAAATCTCTTGTTGTCGATCAGGATTTTTCCAATGCTCAATCCGAATTCCCTTCTATCGCATCAGATCTGTCCGACTTGTTAAAAGAAGAACCGCCAAAATATCCACGACTGCGTTTATGAACACCAGACACGCCCATGAACTCGGACGCTTTGCCCCGCATTGCACCCAGACAATCGCCGAAATCGGCACCAGCACCGCGAAAAAGCACTCCGGTACCTTTGTCAGAACCATCCCCATAAGAAGAGGCATCATCAGCGTCAGCAGAATGACGCATACGGTTGGATCCTGCCTTTCCAGTTCTTCATAGCTCGTCGGCGTTTTCTCCGTGAGCTTCCACAACCATGCAGCAATCAAATAAACCGCCACTGCCAGCACAAGGCCGATTATCATTTCCCGCATCGCTCACCCCGCATCGTCCAGGTCATCGCCCTGATATCTTCTTTGGTACCTGCTCCGCAGCCTTTCGGCCCGTGCCTCTTCGCGCTGTCTCTTCTCTTCCCGGTCCTCCATCCAGATTGCCAAGATCGTCAGACCGGCCCCGATCGTGAAAAATGCAATAGCCGCACCGGTCTTCTCGAAAAACGCGATCATAATGACCGACATAAGCATCGAGATTTCTCCTGCAAACGCCACAATGTTCTTCATGCTGCTCCCCCCCTGTTTCTCATAATGGCCATCAGGACCATGTAAAACTCACTGCTGGCCGGAATCATGATTCCTTCCATTGACTCTCGGACGGAGCCGTCCGAGAGAATGTTTCGCACACTCATTTTTCTTTTCCCCTTTCGAAGTGATTTTTTAAGAAAGACCGTCAAGGTCTTTCTTCTTTGTGGTAGATATCTACTACTGTCTTACATGTTAGACATTTGTTTCAAAAAAAGTTCACTTACCTTTACAGACAATGCTTCTGCAATCTTTACGAGCGTTTTGGTTGTTGTGACCGTAATTGCTCCAGATTCCAGACCTGATACGATTGCCCTGCTCACTCCCGCCTTTTTGGCCAACTCTTCCTGAGTTAATCCTGCTTTCTCTCTGAGTTCTTTTACTGTATAGCGCATCTAATCACCTCCTTTCTGTTGTCTAACATGTTGTACATTTTGAAGTCTAAAACCCATTGCCAAAGTTGTCAAGCATTTTCGTCTAATTTGTTTGACAAAATGTTCGCGTTGTGTTTACTATATTGTACATAGATTGGAGGTTCCCAAATGTCACTGGGCGAAATCATAAAAAAATATCGCATGGAGCATTCACTTAGTATGGATGCTTTTGCAGCGTTAAGCGGATTGAGTAAATCATATATAGCTATATTGGAAAAAAACCAGCATCCCAAAACAGGGAAACCGGTCATTCCATCAATCACAGTTATCCGTCAAGCAGCGGAAGGTATGCACGTAGATTTTAATGACTTGATTCGTCAAATAGACGGAGAGGTTTGTATTGCAGAGACTTCTCCTGCTGCCGCCGATCCTCTCCTCCCGCTCTCACGTGAAGAGGGTGAGCTGGTCCGCCGGTACCGCTCCGCTTCTGAGGATACGAAATCTGCCGTCTGCGCTGTACTCGGTGTTCGAAGACAAGAAGAACTAGAATTATCAGATTCAAGACTTGATGCATAAGACCATTTTTCCTGCGTGGGAAAAATGATACTGAACTGCCTTGATCATATTGTTGACATCAACAATATGATCGGCCGCGCTTGCCTGTCGCATATTCCGACAGACTTATGATGCTAAGAATAGAACCAGTATGTAGCTCAGATTTGAAGCATAAAGTGTCGAAATAGAAATATTTTTATTGAAATTCTGATGTACACCTGTTATCATTAAGGTCCGATGAGAGATCATCGGTCACATTTTGGAACGTACTCGGGTGTCCTTCGGGCCCCGGGTCTTTTTTATTTCTGGAGATAAGCACAATGGATAAGACATTTAAGAATTATAGTGAAATGCTTGACCTTCTTCGCAGTAGGGGAATTGATCTCTCTACCAGCGATCTGCGCGGACACGCTAAGGTGCTTCTTCAGCACAACGGTTATTACAATCTTATCAATGGATACAAGGAACCTTTTCTGATCCGTGATGAGACAGGGAAACCCATTGTCCCTGAAACCTATATTTCCTCAACAACCGTTGACGACATTTATCAGTTGTATTCTTTTGATCGAAACCTTCGTTATTCAATACTACAGAGCACTCTTGACATCGAAACAAACATCAAGAGCCTGATTTCATACACTTTTTCTGAAGCTCATGGTCACCAGAACTATCTTCTTCTCCAGAATTTTGATACTACTCAGCGCGACGGCATTGCCAAAGTCACTGCACTCATTGCAGATATCCAGAAACAGCTTGCCAGTCGTACAAGTGATCCCAGTATCAGTCACTACTTAAATTCATATGGATATGTCCCACTGTGGGTTTTGAACAATATTCTTACTTTCGGACAAATCAGCAAATTTTATAGTCTGATGCTTCCATCGGAACGCGCAGCAATCGCAAAGATTCTGAAGGTCCACGATTTTGAACTTACTAATATGCTCACGCTGCTTACACAGGTACGAAACTTTTGCGCCCACAGCAACCGACTCTATTGTTTCCGTACCAAGAGACCTCTGATCGATCTGGCACTGCACGAATCTCTTGGCATTGAACGTAATGTTCGCACACACGAATATCTATATGGAAAAAGGGACTTCTTTGCCGTCATGATTGTGCTTAAAGTCCTACTTCCTTCCAGATCATTTCGGGCACTTGTGAACCGTATATCCGGCTATCTTGGCGTTTTCTCTAAAAATGCCGTTTTGTCTGAAAAAGATGTGCGAAGGCAGATGGGGTTCCCCGATAATTGGAGAGTTCTTCTTTTACGCCAGTATTGATTATTCCCTTGACTTAATAAATTTCCTTCTGTAAGATCTGTATCAGATCGGCGTGTAAGCCTGATAAGATGTGCGACTTTTTGAAGCATAAGTTGCCTGTGTGGTAACCATCTTATCAGCAGCGCCCCTTCTTGATACATAGCCTTTGACAGGCAGTATAGAAGACGCGATGACTGTTGATCGGTCACAGAAGGAGTTGCAGGGAAATCTGCAGCTCCTTTTTGCATAAGAAAACCGCCCCGGTGTTACCAGCACCAGAGCGGTCCGCACTCCGAAGAGTGACCATATGTGATTCTTGGCCGAATCGTATACATGGTACCATCTTCGGAGCGCTGAATCAAACTCAGCGCTATTTTTGCGCTCATTTTTCCGGAGGTGGACCATGAAATCCGTTGCGATTTACTGTCGGGTCTCCACGCAGGAGCAGGCCGCAGAAGGCTACTCCATCGGGGAACAGCAGTCCCGGCTGACGAAATTCAGCGAAGCGCATGACTGGAAGGTTGCACACATCTACTCGGATCCCGGCTATTCCGGTGCCAAATTGCAGCGTCCAGCCATCCAGCAGCTCATCCGGGACTGCTCCTATGGTCTTTTTGACGCCGTGCTCGTGTATAAGCTGGACCGGCTTTCCCGATCCCAAAAGGATACCCTGTATCTCATTGAGGATATTTTCAATGCCAACCACATCGGCCTCGTATCGATGTGTGAGAATTTCGACACGCAGAGTCCTTTCGGTCGGGCGATGATCGGCATTCTGTCCGTCTTTGCCCAGCTGGAGCGTGACCAGATCACGGAGCGTATGACAATGGGCCGGATCGGCCGCGCCAAAGCCGGATATTTCTCCGGAGGATCGCGCCCTCCCATCGGCTACGTCTACGCCAAGGCTGCCGGATCCGACAAGCAGACACTCGTCATCGATGATTATGAGGCCGCACAGGTCCGGAAGATCTTCTCTCTTTTCCTCGAATCTGATTTTACGTTGAAAGAGATCTGCCGCTATATGCACGATCACTATAAGACCCGATACGGGGACTGGTCCCACGTGTCTACCATCTCCCGGATTCTGCGGGACCGCATCTACATCGGAGAAGTCAGCTTCTCCGGCAAGTGGTACCGCGGCACGCATGAGGCCATCATCGACCCGGACACCTTCGACCGTGTGCAGAGGAAGTATGACCTGTACCTCGGTACCACTGCGGGGACCTTCTCGCAGAATTTCAGGGGATCACAGCTGCTTACAGGTATGGTTTTCTGCGGTCAGTGTGGTGCACGCTGTCACACGAAGTCATGGCGCAATCACGGCAAGCACTCGGTCCCCGATGCTCCCATGAAAAGGATATACCGCTGCTCTCACGGTGACGGTGTCCGGATCCCCGTGCAGGAGCTGGACCGCCTTGTTACTGCAGAAGTGCAGAAGCTCTCCGTGAATCCTGATCTGATCCGCCAGGCTGCCGCTCCTGCTGCCGCATCCGTCTCTTCTTCCGAGGCCGCCAATGCGATCCGCTCGCGCCTGGCTGATCTGCACCGGCAGGAGAGCAAGCTGGTCGACCTGTATCAGATCGGCGGCATCGATCTGCAGATGATCAAAAGCCGGATGGATGATCTGCGTAAAGAGCAGGAGCAGCTGTCCGCAAGCCTCGCGGAGGAAGCCCCTTCCAGTGCGGCACTCTCCGCGGATGACGCCATTGATGCCCTGACGTCCTTCCCGTCTGTTTTCTCCTCCGGAACGCTTCAGGAAAAGCGACAGATTCTCCGAACGTTGATTGACAAGATCGTAATCTATCCTGACCACATAGATATTCACTGGACTTTCACGGCGTAAAAAAAGAGGAGGCGGTGTAATCCGTCTCCTCTTTCCTTATGGACTTGCGCTAGCGCAATTCCTGTTTTTCCTTGTATTTCCGGGCTTTTTTAGTATCCCATACCTGCGCCCTGGGGCTGTGTCGAAGTGTTTGCAGGCTCTTTGATGTTGGCAACTGCTGCCTCGGTGGTCAGGAAGGTCGAAGCTACGGAAGTAGCGTTCTGCAGTGCGCTTCTGGTAACCTTGACAGGATCCAGAACACCGTCTTCCATCATGTCCACATACTGCTCAGTGTAAGCATCAAAGCCAACGCCTTCCTTGGACTCCTTTACCTTATTGACGATGACAGAGCCGTCCAGGCCTGCATTTGCCGCGATGTTGTACAGCGGAGCCTCCAGAGCCTTCAGAACGATTCTTGCGCCGGTCTTCTCATCGCCGGACAGATCCTTGATCTCTTCCTCAACAGCCTTCTGGGAATGAATGTATGCAGAGCCGCCGCCGAAGATAACGCCCTCTTCTACTGCAGCCTTGGTTGCATTCAGAGCATCCTCCATACGATACTTTGCTTCCTTCATTTCGGTCTCGGTAGCTGCACCGACACGGATGACACCTACGCCACCGCTGAGCTTTGCAAGACGCTCCTGAAGCTTCTCGCGGTCGAAGTCAGACTTCGTGTCCTCAATCTGCTTCTTGATCTGCTCGATTCTGTCATGCAGATCGTCCTTGTTGCCCTCGCCGTCAACGATGGTGGTGTTCTCCTTCTCAACCTTAACGCTCTTTGCACGGCCGAGCTGCTCCAGAGTGGTATCCTTCAGTTCCAGACCAAGGTCAGAGGAAATCACCTGTCCGCCGGTCAGGATTGCGATATCCTGCAGCATTGCCTTTCTGCGATCGCCATATCCGGGAGCCTTGACAGCAACAACATCAAAGGTTCCGCGCAGCTTGTTGACGATCAGAGTCGTCAGAGCCTCGCCCTCAACATCCTCAGCGATGATGAGAAGCTTTGCGCCCATCTTTACGATCTGCTCCAGCAGAGGAAGGATATCCTGAATGTTGGAGATCTTCTTATCGGTAATAAGGATGTAAGGATCCTCCAGGTTTGCAACCATCTTCTCGGTATCATTGCACATATATGCGCTGACATAGCCGCGGTCAAACTGCATGCCTTCCACCAGATCCAGCTCGGTCTGCATGGTCTTGGACTCCTCGATGGTGATAACGCCATCCTTGGAAACCTTCTCCATGGCATCGGCGATCATCTTGCCGACTTCCGGATCACCGGAAGAAATGGTAGCGACCTTCTCGATGTCTTCCTTGCCCTTGACCTTGGTGCTCATCTTCTTGATCGAATCAACAGCGGCATCCATAGCCTTCTTCATACCTTTGCGGAGCACGATCGGGTTGGCACCTGCTGCCAGGTTCTTCATGCCTTCATTGATCATTGCCTGAGCCAGAACCGTAGCGGTTGTGGTACCATCACCGGCAACATCGTTGGTCTTGGAAGCAGCCTCACGAATCAGCTGTGCACCCATGTTCTCGAACTCATCTTCCAGTTCGATTTCCTTTGCAATGGTAACACCATCGTTGGTAATCGTCGGAGCGCCGTAGCTCTTATCCAGAACAACGTTGCGTCCCTTCGGTCCCAGTGTAATCTTAACGGTATCTGCAAGCTTGTTAACGCCTTCTGCAAGAGCGACTCTTGCATCTGTTCCCATCTTCAAATCCTTAGCCATAATTCATAGCCTCCTAATCTGTTCATGTCTGATCTTTCATCGGCACTTTTCTATGCCGTGAAACGGTCACACCTCTTCGAGTGTGCACAAGGAGAAATCCGCGAAGGCGGTTTCTCCGATGTGGGAGAAGATACCATCAGGCATCTTCGAGTGCATGCGAGGAGAATTTCACGAAGGTGAATTCTCCGATGCAGGAGCAAACACACGCAGTGTGTTCGCTCCTCACAGGAGGAAGCGGCATCAGCCGCTTCCGAGTGTCTTATTCCATCACTGCAAGAATATCGCTCTGGCGGACAATCGTATATGTCTCGTCATCGCTCAGCTTCACTTCGGTTCCGGAATACTTGGAGTAAACAACCTTGTCACCGGCCTTTACCTGCATCGGGATGACCTTGCCGTCATCTGCAGTTTTGCCGGGGCCGACAGCAATGACCTCAGCCTGCTGAGGCTTCTCCTTCTCTGCGCCGGGAATTACGATGCCGGATGCGGTAGTCTTCTCCGCTTCCAGTGCCTTCAGAACAACTCTGTCTTCCAACGGAACTAACTTCATGATAACTGCCTCCTTAAAATATTGGGAACAGCGATCCGCTGCCCTCAGAATGATGAACTTCTTCATATGTTGTTAGCACTCCTTTTTGTCGAGTGCTAATTCACATTAGTTATAATAGTACTGACACAGATAGAATGCAAGAATCAATATTTTGTTTTATACTTTGTTTATAATTTGTATCTCCGTTCCGCACCTGCCGGGTTTCCAGGCGGAGCGCCGCTTGCGGTGCTTCTGCGAAGAAACACAGCAGGCGGACAAAACGCGCAGCGCTTCTGTCCGTTTTCATCCCGATTGACGCAGGATATCGGGATGGCGGAACGGGAATACAGGCATAACCCGGTATCTTGTTCCGCGCCTGCCGAAGTTCCGAGCAGAGCGCCGCTTGCGAACGCTTCTGCGAGGAAACAAGGCAGGCGGACAGAGCGTGAGGAGAAATCCGCAAAGGCGGTTTCTCCGATACACGTTATGAATTGCCTGCAATTCACAACAAACAGGAGAAGTCATCATCAGATGACTTCGAGTGTCCGCGCCTCTGTCCGTTTTCATCCCGATTGACACAGGATATCGGAATGGCGGAACAGATACTTTCCAAAAGCATTTTTATTTTCAGGAGGAAGATTCCATGACCTATCAGGAAGTACTTGAAAACGCAAGGACCTGCAGCGGTCCTTTCTGCAAGGCCTGTCCCGTCTGCAACGGGCGTGCCTGCGGCAGTCAGATGCCCGGCCCCGGTGCCAAGGGAGTCGGCGACGTTGCCATCCGCAATTACGAGGCATGGCAGAAGGTCCGCATCAACATGAACACCATCGCCGAGAACAAGGAGCCGGACACCACCTTCCATTTCTTCGGAAAGGATCTGCGCATCCCCGTGATGGCAGGCCCCGTCGGCGCAGTCAAGCTCCACTACGGCGATAAATTCAATGATGTCGAGTACAACGACATTCTGGTTCCCGCAGCGGCGGAGGCGGGCATCATCGCCTTTACCGGCGACGGTACCGATCCCAACGTTGTCAGGGCGGCAACCGCTTCCATCAAGGCCAATCACGGCGTCGGCGTCCCCACCATCAAGCCTTGGGACATTGATACGCTTCAGGAGAAATTCCGCATGGTGGAAGAATCCGGTTCTTTTGCCGTTGCCATGGACGTCGATGCGGCAGGTCTTCCGTTCCTGCAGGGCCTCACGCCTCCGGCAGGCAGCAAAACCGTGGAGCAGCTCCGCGAAGTCATTGAGAAGGCCGGAAAGCCGTTCATCATCAAGGGCGTCATGACGGTAAAGGGTGCTCTTGACGCGGCAGAGGCCGGAGCCTCCGCCATCATCGTTTCCAATCACGGCGGCCGTGTGCAGGATCAGACTCCTTCCACCGCAGAGGTTCTGGAAGAGATCGTCCATGCCGTGGAGGGACGCATGATGATTCTCGTGGACGGCGGCATCCGCACCGGCGTAGATGTCTTCAAGGCACTGGCGCTCGGCGCAGACGGCGTTCTCATCGCCCGTCCCTATGTCACCGCGGTTTACGGCGGCGGTGCGGAGGGCGTAAAGCTTCTGACCGACAAGCTTGCCGGAGAGCTCTCTTCTACAATGAAGATGTGCGGCGTTTCTTCTCTGAATGAAATCACGAAGGACTGCCTCTTCAAGCCCACCAGCCCCTATATTTCTTTCTGAAAGAAAGTTTGAAAGTGACATCGATATGCCACTTTCAAACTGCAGCATCGGTGCTGACGCACCGGCTGCCACATTCGGCAAAACCGC
>CAVKEB010000005.1:0-139983 GCA_963655255.1 bacterium | reverse complement strand
TTCTTCAATCGCCCCTCTGGACGAATACGTCAATGAAATCAAGGACATCTGGGAAACGCACTGGATGACCAACATGGGGACAAAGCACAAAGAACTTCAGGAGAGACTTAAGGAATATCTTGGAGTTGATTATATTGATTTGTTTACCAACGGTCATATGGCCCTGGAGCTTTCTCTTCAGGCGATGAATTTCCCGAAGGGCGGTGAGGTCATCACGACGCCGTTTACCTTTGCTTCGACCACGCATGCTATCGTTCGCAATGGCCTGACGCCGGTGTTCTGTGACATTGATCCGGTTGATTTTACGATGGATGTCACGAAGATCGAGCCGCTCATTACGGACAGAACGGTTGCGATTATGCCGGTGCATGTTTACGGTAATGTCTGCCAGGTAGAAGAGATTCAGCGAATTGCGGACCGATATGGATTGAAGGTGATCTACGATGCCGCGCATGCCTTTGGCGTTACCTACAAGGGGAAGGGCATCGCGTCCTTTGGAGATGTGTCGTGTTTCAGCTTTCATGCAACGAAGGTGTTCAATACGATTGAAGGCGGTGCGGCCTGCTTCCACGATCAGGACTATGGCCTGAAACTGTACCGATTGAAGAACTTCGGAATCCGGGGGCCGGAGACGGTGGACGGCGTTGGTGCAAATGCGAAGATGAACGAGTTCTGTGCGGCGATGGGACTCTGCAATCTGCGCCATCTGGAGGAAGAAATTCAGAAGCGTGCGAAGGTAACAGAGAGATATCGGGAGGGACTGGAAGGTATCCCGGGACTGCAGCTGAATGTGCTGCAGGAGAATGTGAAACGGAATTATGCGTATTTCCCGATTGTGATTCATGAAGAGGAGTTCGGCGCAACGCGCAATGAGGTTTTTGACGCACTGGATCAGAATGAGATTGGGGCACGGAAGTATTTCTATCCGCTGACGAATTCTTTTGAATGCTATCGAGGGAAGTTTGATCCGGAGGAGACTCCGGTGGCGCTACATATCAGCAAGAGAGTTCTGACGCTGCCGCTGTATGCGGATCTTGCATTGGAGGATGTGGACCGGATCTGCGGAGTGATTCGGGGAATGAAGGCGTAATGATTGTATAGCTTGGCGGTGAGAAGTTTGAGAAATTTTGCTTCAGTGCAGTATACACATTAGAAACAACTTGACAGAGTGAAAATATCCATTATAGTAATATTACCTGACAGGTAATATCGACGGAGACAAATGCGTGAAGATCACCTATGCAAGCAGTAAAGTAGAATTGCAATGCACCAGTCTGAAAGCTGCCATAAGATTGTTTGGTGGAGACAGAAATCTGGCTATCAGCTTGCTGGCGAGAATCAATGCAATGGAAAGCGCGGATGTTATAAGGGATATCATTGTTATGCCAACGTTTCACTTCCATAATCTGCACGGGAAATTGGAAGGCTTTTTTGCCGTTGATGTTAAAACCAGAAGAGATAAGTGGAGAATTATTTTACAGCCCTTGGATGAGGATGAGCACCTATTTGTCCCATGCCATATCGATGTGATAGCAGCTTCTGCCAGAATTATTGAGATCAAGGAGGTGAGTGCGCATTATGAGTAATTATATTCAATACAATGATAAGGTGGCATTTCATCCGGGATATTATCTTCAAGAGATTGTGGAGAACAGCGGACTCACACAGGAGGATTTTGCAAAACGACTTGGGACTACAGCAAAGAATTTAAGTGTTTTGCTTAATGGGAAACAGAGTCTGTCGATTGATATGGCCACCAGGCTTTCCAGAATGTTAGGCACCACCATTGCATATTGGTTAAATCTTCAGCAGGCATATGACGAAAAAAGAGCAGAGATACAATCTGACGAGGAATTGAAGAGAGAACGGGAAGTATTTAAATTGATTGATTATAAATACTTCCGTGACAATTTCAAATTTCCGGATCTCCCGAGACAGGTTGATGAACAGATTAAACGTGTGAGAGAATTCTTGTCGATTTCTTCGCTTACCGTATTGGAAGAAGCGAATCTTGCAGTTAATTTCAGGAGCTATGCGGAGCATTTGAGTAAATCGAATACTGTGAATGCAAATGTTATGGTTCAGATTGCTGTGAATCAGACTCTGAAAAGGGAAATACCGAAATATAATAAAAAGAAATTTGAAGAGGCAGTTTCGTTTGCACTTACTCAGACAGAGAATCATAATGGCTTTTTTGATGCGATTACCAAGGCGTTCGGCGAAGCGGGAGTTGCACTCGTAGCACTTCCTAATCTTAAAAATTCCGGTGTGAATGGCGCATCGAAAAAAGTGGACGGAAAGGTAATGCTTATGGTTGATGATCGGAGACATTACGCGGATACTTTCTGGTTTACACTTTTTCATGAAATCGGACATGTTCTGAACGGAGATCTGGGAATATCATTTCGCGATGAAAAGGAGGATGAAGCTGATTTGTATGCGCAAAGTACACTGATTCCAACGGATAAATATGAGACTTTTGTTCATCAGCATTGTTATTTTGATGAGTCGGTAATTAGAGAATTTGCCAAATCGATTGATAGAGATCCTGGAATTGTGTTAGGGAGACTGATGAAAGACCAGAAAGTTCCGCATACTGATGTTAATTTGTCCAGAAAATTAAGGCATACTTATAGTGTTAAAATTGGATAGGACAGATTAAACTACATTGGGCTCAAGATGATTTCGAAAGACGAAATTCTCTTGAGCTTGCAATTTTTAAAGAGAGCGAGCTTGTGAGGAGTTCGATCGGTCGATGTCAGAGTTATTTAGACCATATATGAGTTGACGGCGGAAATGATTAATTTTTCACAGATTGATGTCTGAAATTAAACGGTGAGTACTGAATTCCTATGAGAAACAACGAGAAGATAGAAAGACGAGCGTTCTTGAACGATACCTTGAAGCTCCCGGTTGGAATCGAGAATTTTGAAGAGATTCGTCGGGACGGCTTTTATTATGTGGATAAAACCGGACTGATTGAGCAGCTGCTGAATCAGTGGGGGAAGGTGAACCTTTTCACCAGGCCGCGGCGTTTCGGCAAGACCCTGAATATGAGTATGCTCCGCTATTTCTTCGAAATCGGGACGGATCCGTCACTCTTTGACGGATTATATATTTCACAGAATCAGAAACTCTGTGAAGAATATCTGGGGAAGTTTCCGGTTGTATTTTTGTCTCTCAAAAATGTCGATGGACTTACCTATGAGAAGGCTGTGTATCGCCTGACTGAGTTGGTTGGCATGGAGGCGGAGCGTTTTTCTTTTCTGCAGAACAGTGAGAAGCTGGCAGAGAATGAGAGGGAAAGATATCGGGCACTGACCACGCTCCGTGATGGAAAGTTCGCAATGAGTGAGGATGTTCTGATCTCTTCGCTGCAGGTATTGTCACAGCTCTTGTACAGGCACTACGGGAGAAAGGTCATTATCCTGATAGATGAATATGATGTGCCTCTGGATAAGGCGTTTCAGCATGGCTACTACCGGCAGATGGCAGCTCTGATACGCGGCCTGTTCGGGCAGGCGCTTAAGACCAATGACTGCCTGCAGTTCGCGGTTCTGACGGGGTGCCTTCGTGTTTCCAAAGAGAGTATTTTTACCGGTCTTAACAATTTTAAAGTGCTCTCCATTACGGACTCGCGTTTTGATGAGCAATTCGGGTTCACGGAAGGGGAAGTAGAGAAACTGCTGGTGTCCTACCATTTGGGGTCTCATATGGAAGAGATCAAGAGATGGTATGACGGATATCGTTTTGGAGATGCGGATATCTTTTGCCCATGGGATGTCATCGGACACGCAGATCGGCTCGTTGAAGATCCGGAGGCAGAGCCGCAGCCGTATTGGATCAATACGAGCAGCAATGAACTGGTGAAACGGTTTATCGGCAAGGCGGATAAGACAACAAGAGATGAAATCGAGAGGCTGCTGGCCGGGGAGACCATTGAAAAAGAAATCCGCATGGAATTAACCTATGAGGAGATTGACAGGAGCATTGACAACCTGTGGAGCGTTCTGTTCACTACAGGTTACCTTACTCTGGATGGAGAGCCGGTGCAGGGAATCTGCAGGCTGCGAATTCCGAATGAGGAAGTGCGGGAGGTTTTCCGTTACCAGATCCGGGAGCTTTTCCGGGAGAGCGTCATAAATAATACGGCGGGGCTGGAAATCTTCTGGAAAGCACTTTCGAATGGAGATGGGAAAGTGATGGAAGAGCAGCTGAACCGGATACTGGACAATTCCATCAGTGTTTTTGATACCAGAGGAGACAGGAGAGAACGAGAAAACTCTTATCATACATTTCTATTGGGAATGCTGGTCGGAAATTCGGCCTGGGGGGTGAAATCCAATCGGGAGGCCGGAGACGGCTTTGCAGATCTGATTGTGGAAACGGATCATCCGGATTTCGGGATCATCATTGAATTGAAGAGTGTTGACCGTTTTTCGGAATTGGACAGAGCCTGCCGACAGGCGATCGGACAGATTCATGAACGAAGATACGATATGATCCTGCGGAATGAAGGCCGGGAGGATATTCTGGCGTATGGTATCGCTTTTTATAAGAAGAGATGCCGGGTTATGGTAGAGAGGATGCAGCCCGGATCTGCGGCGTGAGTCGGGAAAAGTGCGCTGTAGAGAGAAAATGACATTCCTTCTAGTGTGATGGAAAAGAATACAGATGGATGACTATGGCTGGAAAACATCGTGTACTTTGAGCTTCTGAGGAAGGGTAGAAAGAGGTTTCGCAGAACGATGAATCAGATAAAATTCAGCATTGTGACGCCGGTTTACAACGGTGAGATATCAATTGCACGCACTATACAATCGGTTCTGGATCAGACGGTGCCGCCGTATGAGTACAACATCGTGGATGGAGGCTCCACGGACCGGACGGTGGAGATCTGCAATTCCTACCGGGAGCAGTTCGCGGAGAAGGGCATCCGATATCAGGTTATTTCAGAGAAGGATCACGGCATTTATGACGGAATGAACAAGGGAATCCGTCGTTCTTCCGGGGATTTCATCGGGATCATCAATGCGGATGACTGGTATGAGATGGCTGCGCTGGAGACAATGCAGAAGCTCTATGAGAAAACGCATTTTGATATGGCCTACGCGGATATCCGGATGCATAATGGGGAACATTCCTTTATCAAGAAGGCATCGAATCCGAGGTTTGTTTCCTCCAGAACCTGGAACCATCCGACACAGTTTACGTCCCGGGAGATTTATCAGAAGAAGCTGTACCGCAATCAGTCGGTTTTTGACGATCTGGACATGCTCCTGTGGATTCACCGGCACGGATATCATATCGAGGTTGTGAATGAGGTTCTGGCGAATTTTACCATGGGCGGGGCCAGCAACAATGAGAAGGAATGGAGCAAGGTCAGGAACCGGATCCGGATGAAGGCGGAGATCTATCGGGAGAATGGATACTCCTGGATTTATACGCTGGATGCTGCAGCCGTTGAGATCGCCAAGATGGTGCTGGGGAAGAGTGCGCAGTAGAGCGGCTGAGTATGCAGGGAAAGTACTTTCTTGTGTTGATAAATGAATGGGGCGGGCATACTATAAAAATAGTATGCCCGTTTTTAACGAGAAAGTACGGGAGTATTTGGAATGCCGGAACAAACCGGAAGGAGCAGGAAGCGCAATGAGAAAGAGCAGCAGGGATGAGGAAAGGCAGGAAGCACCGGCACCGGTGAAAATGGCCGCCCGGGACTGCAGCGGAATCCGGCAGCTGATGAAACAGGAAGAGGAGAACCGAAGGGAAGAAGCGGGCACAGACGACAAGGAGACGGCGGCTGCGGCCCGGCTTTCGGAGTATCAGTATTTCCATCTGAATGAGATGGAAAAGGAACTTAAGATTCCGGAATCGGTGTACCGGGAGGCGGCGCGGCTGATCCGGATCGGGGCGGTGCGTCCGGACTGGATTGAGACGGAGGAACTCGGAGTCCGGAACATGCTTTCGATAGATGGCATTGATGATCCGGCAATGCTTGTGGGGAAGGTTCGGCTCGCCGTCAGTGAGAACGATTACGGAATGTATCCGTTCTATGTGGATATGATCATCGGGCAAAGGCACCTTTTGCGGAGTGGATGCGGGAACTGGGGGTGTCACAAAGGAATCTACCAGGCGAAGAACGGATGCCGGAGAAAACTATGCGTCCATGAGGTGGCGGGGATTCTGCTGTTCCGCGATTACCTGAGCAAACACCGTGTGGACGCGACAACGGATGCATCCAGATATGTGATTCAGGCACTGAGTGACCAGGCAGGAACAGAATTGACTGCCGGACAGGAACGGGAGCAGCGGAATATTGAGCTCGAACCGCAGCTGGAGGTCTGGGATGGCGGCGCTTTGCATTGTTCGTTCCGTGCGGGGAATGTCAAGCTGTATAAAATTCGGAATCTGCAGGAATTCTGCTCGAAGATGGACACTCAGGAGTCGATGTTTTTCACCTCCAAAATGACGCTGAAACTGTCGGAGCAGTATCTGACAGAAAAGGCAGCCGAATGGTATGCGTTTATTTGCGGTGCGGTTCGGGAGGACCAGCATGTACAGTACGCAATGAGTCGTGACCGCTATGTGGGAGCTTCCGCGTCGGAGAAGGGTGAAATTGAGCTGTATGGAGAGCGGCTGGACCGTTTCCTTGAACTGGCTCTCGACAGCCAGATACCCGTTCAGTTTCACCGCTCCGGAAGAAGAGAAAAGGAGGTACTGCTCCTTCGGAATAAAAAGCTGATGCCGCGGCTGACGATACGGCCTGTTTTTTCCAGGCAGGATGCTGCGGGCAGGAGAGGAACGGCTGCGGGTGAGCTGGACGGAATCCGGATGGAAGGCCGGTTCCCTGAGATTCATTGCGGAATCCGTTCTGCCTGCTGGTTCGAGAATGGTTATCTGAACCGGATTGGTAGAAGCGAAATGCAGGCGCTCCGCCCGATCCTTGCAGCGGTGCGTGCGGATAACAGCATATCGCTGCCGGTTGGGAGAATGAGCCTTGCGGATTTCTATCATAAGGCGCTGCCGCAGCTTCGCAGGATTGCGGAGGTGACGGAGGAGAACAGCACGCTGGTGACAGAATATCTTCCCCCGGAGCCGGCCTTCACCATTTATCTGGATATTGATAATAATGCTTTTTTGTGTCGGACGGAAGCAGCTTACGGACAGGAAATTTTCTCTCTGAGCGATGTGCTTTTTGAGAAAAGCGGCGTCTATCAGCAGTACCGGGACCGCGCAGAGGAAGAGAAGATTGTCCGGGAGATCGGGAAGTATTTTCCAAATTATGACAAGGAACTGGAAATTTTCTATGTCATGCGGGATACGGAAGAGGCTTTTGACCTTCTGGACCATGGACTTGATGCACTGACGCAGATCCCGCGGTGCCAGGTGCGGATGACCGACCGGTTCCGGCGGCTCGGCTTGCGCAGAACTGTCAAATTTGATATCGGAGTCTCACTGGAGAGCAACCTTCTGGATCTGTCCGTCACGGCGAGAGAGCTGTCGGAGGATGAGGTGCTGCAGGTGCTCTATCAGTATCAGAAGAAGCGCCGGTTCCTCGTTTTGAAAAACGGCGATTTTCTCCGGCTGGAGAACAACGAGTCGCTGGAGCAGCTGACCCGGATGATGGAGGATCTGCACATCCCGGTGCAGGAGATTGTGAAGGGCAAAATGCACCTTCCGGCCTATCGGGCTCTTTATCTGGACAAGATGCTGGAGGGACAGGAGAGCTTCTATGCGGATCGCAACCGGCATTTTAAGGAGCTGATCAAGGGCTTCAAGACCGTTCAGGATTCCGATTATGAGGTGCCGGAGCATCTGAGAACGGTCATGCGGCCGTATCAGAAGGAAGGCTACCGGTGGCTTCGGACACTGGATCATTACGGCTTTGGCGGTATTCTGGCGGATGAGATGGGCCTTGGCAAAACCCTGCAGGTGCTGGCGATGCTGGATGCAGTGCGCAGAGAAAGCGGGGCGGAACTGCCGGAGCTTTCAAAGAGTCCGCAGGCTCAGGCTGACACCAATGTGATGCAGACCCAGGGAGAAGGTGCGATTCCTGTTACGTCTCTTGTCATCTGTCCGGCGTCGCTTGTTTATAACTGGCTGGAGGAGGCACATCGCTTTGCGCCGTCTCTCCATGCAGTGGCAGTGACCGGAACAGTGGCTGTGCGGGCCGAGATCATTCGCCATGTTGCGGACTCCTCGAAGCAGGGGAATCCCTCAGGAGAGGAGAGAATCGATCTCTTGATTACGTCCTATGACCTGTTAAAGCGCGACATCGCTCTGTACGAGGGCATCCGGTTCCGATTCGAGATTCTGGATGAGGCGCAGTATATCAAGACGCACACCACGGCGGCAGCGAAGTCGGTGAAGCTGATTCAGGCGATGACGAGGTTTGCGCTGACCGGTACCCCGATTGAGAACCGTCTCTCGGAATTGTGGTCGATTTTTGACTTCCTGATGCCGGGATTTTTGTTTGCCTATGACAGTTTCCGCACCGGGATTGAGACGCCGATCGTCAAAAACGAGGACACGCAGGTCATGGAACGCCTGCACCGGATGATTGCGCCGTTCCTTCTGCGAAGACTGAAGAAGGATGTTCTTCGGGATCTTCCTGACAAGCTGGAGGAGATCCGCTATGCCGGTATGGAGGGAAAACAGCAGAAGCTCTACGATGCGCAGGTCATCCGTATGCGGAATGATTTGCAGCAGCAGAGTGAGAGTGACTTCCGAAGGAGCAGGATCCAGATACTCGCGGAGCTCACCAGAATCCGGCAGATCTGCTGTGACCCGTCCCTGTGTTTTACCAATTATGACGGGGAATCCGCCAAGACCGAGCTGTGCATGGAGCTGCTGCACAGCCTGATGGACGGCGGGCACAGAACGCTTGTTTTCTCTCAGTTTACGTCTATGCTGGAAATTCTGCAGAAAAGGCTGGGTGCGGAAAAAATCCCGTATTATCTCATTACCGGGAGCACTTCGAAGGAAGAACGGATGGAGCGTGTCAAGGCATTCAACGAAGGAGAGGTGCCTGTTTTCCTGATCTCGCTGAAGGCAGGCGGAACGGGCCTGAATCTTGTCGGCGCGGACAGTGTCATTCATTTCGACCCGTGGTGGAACACGGCGGCGGAGAATCAGGCGAGCGATCGTGCACACCGCATCGGGCAGACGAGGGCGGTCACTGTTTACAAGCTGGTCGCGAAGGGAACGATTGAAGAGAAAATCGTTGCAATGCAGCAGCAGAAGGCAAAGCTTGCAGAAGACATTCTCGGCGGAGAAGGCGTTGGAAGCGCAGTCCTTTCCAGGGAGGATCTGATGGAGATTCTGGGGTAGGACCGGCATAAGAGTTAGAGAGAGTTTTTGATGTGGCAAGGGACCGTGCTTCCTCGTGGGGGCTTCTGATCCTTCTGTGCATCAGTGCGATTGTCCTTCTCGGCGTTTACGGACCGGGATATGATCCGGTGAAATTCGTGTATGCGAATTTCTGAGGCGGGCACCTGTGTTTGATCTTTGAAGCACGGATTGATAAAATCAGAGTATCTTTTCTGAATTTAGTTGAAACAGAAAAGAATAGTGGAATATTAAATAAATGATATCTTTATTGAACCTTTTGGAGAGTAACAGATAAGACACATCGAGGCGTGTTGCCCTGACATTTATGTGTTCATAGGTTGTAAGAAGATTATGGGAGAAGGGAATATATGAGCTTTCGAATCCGCTCGCTTTATTTAAATAATTATGGCAGTCTGCCCGAATTTCATTGTGATAAGTTCACTGGCTTGAATCTGATTATCGGTGAAAATGCAACAGGAAAGACTTTTTTGCTGAAATCACTTTATTCGGCGATCCGTGCAATGGAAAACTATAAACGCGGCGATGACGTCCGTCCCATGGTGGACATTCTTTCAGATAAATTGAGGTGGACTTTTCAGACGGATAAACTGGGGGATCTTGTCAACCGTTCTGCGGCCGAGAGATTGACTTTTACTATGCAGTCTGACCAGAAAAACATGGCGTTGGCGTATCAGTTTTCTCAGAGTGCAGTTACCAAGGTTGGCGCGGTAACTGCACCTGAAGACAAGAAAACGGGAAACTCCATTTTTCTACCGGCCAAGGAGGTGCTATCACTGTTTGCGGTTATTCTGAAATCCCGTGAGGTGGATCGGAGCTTTGGCTTCGATGATACCTATTATGACTTAGTAAAGGCACTTCAGATTGCACCTTCGAGAGGGAAAAACTTTTCTGCTTTCGCCGCAGCGCGAGAAAAATTGAGCCATGTTGTGGATGGTAAAGTGGATTTTGATGACAATTCCGGGAAATGGTACTACAAGAACACCAGTGGTCAGAAATTCTCAATAGGTACCACTGCGGAGGGTGTGAAAAAAATATCTATTATGGACCGCTTGCTGGCAAACGGATATATCACCAAAGATTCCGTAATTTTTATTGATGAATTGGAATCTGCGCTGCATCCAACTGCCATTTGTGAGTTTTTGGACATGTTGGCGGCTGTCTCCAGAGAAATGGGAATACAGGTATTTATTTCCACGCATTCCTATTTTGTTATCAAAAAAATGTATTTGATCGCGCTGAAACAACCGGATGCGGTTACTTGCATTTCACTTAATAAAGAGCAGGAGCCATTGATCAGCAATCTCTATGATGGAATACCCGACAATTCGATTGTTCAGACAGCGGTGAAACTTTATGAACAGGAGATTGATGAGGAATTATGAAATGAGCGTGATGATTGAAGAATCCGGCATGAAGTTTGGAGAATACGAAGAGTCACAGATTTTTCATATTGAAAAGAGCAAGCAGTATAAGGCGTTGAACCATGGCCTGCAGACATCCGGTGCAGCTACCTGTGAGTTTGTCCTGCTGAAAGATGGCATACTATGCTTCGTTGAAGCAAAATCGTCTTGTCCGCGAACCATACATGAGGATTCCACAGAAGAAAGTAAGGAGAAGTATGAGGATTTTGTACAGCAAATTACACGGAAAATGACCGATTCCATAGAACTGTACGGAACCATCATTCTGAAACGACATGAACAAAGCGGTATTTCAGATGAGATTCGCGCTGCGGGACTTGCCGGAAACAAGATACGTCCGATCCTGGTTATTAATACACAGGGAGCAGGCTGGCTGCCCGAGCCGGAATTGCAGGACAAACTCCGGGAAAAGCTGGATTTTGTCAGGAATATGTGGAACACGCGACCGATTTTGGTTATCAACGATGTAAAAGCAAGGGAGAAAAAGCTGATTTTCTGAGAGTTCTTCGCTGACTTATAGGAATTTAAAGGTGCCTAGCACCGATTCTATCTGTTGCTCAGTATCGGTTTTACGTATAGTGGCAAATGAACGCATTGAAATTACGCGGTTCGGGATATTGAGGATTGCTTGAATTGTACCTGACACCGACTTGAAGAATAAAGTGGAGAAAGAAATGGCAGACTTGAAGATTCCGGTTGGAATTTCGAATTTTACGAAAATCCGGGAAGAGGGATATTGCTATATCGATAAATCGGGTCTGATTGCGGATCTTTTACAAAAACAGGCGGAGGTGACTCTGATCACCAGACCCAGGCGCTTTGGCAAGACACTTGGAATGAGCATGCTGGAGAGCTTTTTCGATATCCGCAGGGACAGCAGGTCACTGTTCGATGGCCTGAAAATTATGGAGAATCAGGAACTCTGCAATGCATGGATGAATCAGTATCCGACTCTTTTTCTGACATTCAAGGATGTGGACGGTCTGACCTTCGCATCTGCAAAAGAGATGCTGCGGCAGCAGATTGCACAGATTTGCAACGAGCATTTTTATCTTCTGGACGGGAAAAAAGTCAGCGAGAACGACAAGGCGGTTTTCCGGCAGCTTGCAGATACGGTTTACGGAACACCGTCAGATGCGGCACTGAAAACGAGCCTGGCTCTTTTGATGCGGATGATGCAGGCCTATTATGGAAAGCAAGTCATTCTTCTGCTGGACGAATATGATGTTCCTATGGCGAAGGCGAGTATGCATGGGTATTATGCGCCGATGCTGGAGGTCATCCGCTCGCTTCTCAGCACTGCATTGAAGGATAACAATTCATTGAAATTTGCGGTTGTGACGGGATGCCTTCGGATTTCAAAAGAGAGCATTTTTACGGGAACGAATAATTTCGTTTCGGATACGGTTTCGGATACCAGACTGGATGAGTATTTTGGCTTTATTTCCAGTGAGGTTGATGAGCTTTTGAAGGACATGAGCCAGGAAGACAAAAAGCCGATCATGCAGAAATGGTACGACGGTTATCATTTCGGCGAATTTGAAGTTTATTGTCCATGGGATGTCCTGAACTATCTTTATAAATTGCAGCTAGATCCGGCAGCGAAGCCGGAGGGGTTTTGGAAGAATACAAGCGATAATGCGATTATTCGCTCTTTTATTGATCTCAAGGGAAATTCCATTTCGGAAAAACTGGAAGTACTGCTGGCGGGAGGTTATATCCGGCAGGAGGTTGCTGAGGATTTGACATATGACTATCTGCACTCTTCCGAGGATAATCTGTGGAGCGTTTTATACCTGGCGGGGTATTTAACCAGACTGAGAGAGTCAGATCTTTCATCTGAGGAATGGGAAGGGCTGAAAAGCGGGGAACTTGCGCTGGTGATTCCGAACGAAGAGGTACGGGAGATTTTCAAAACAACGATTCAGAAATGGTTTGCGGATTATGCCCAGTCGTCGGACAGAACCGCATTGTTTGATGCGGTGTGGAGAGGAGATGTGGCATCCCTTACATCTCAGATGAATGTACTGCTCCGGCAGACCATCAGTTATCATGATTATAAAGAGGATTTCTATCATGCCTTTCTGGCCGGGATTTTTGCAGGCGGCGGATTCATGGTGGAATCGAACCGGGAACACGGAGAAGGCCGAAGTGATGTGGTGGTCAAAGACATGCGCGGCGGACGGATCGCCGTTTTTGAAGTAAAATATGTCAGAAAGCCGGAACAGCTGGAATACGGATGTGCTGCGGCACTGCGGCAGATCGAAGAGCGAATGTATGCGAAGGAATATGAGGAAGATTATGAACAGATCCTGTGCTACGGAATTGCGTTCTGCAGGAAAAGATGTCTGGTGAAAAATAGGGGTCAGAAGAATGTTGATGTTGAATGCTGAGAAGTTTGAAAGAGACATCGATATGTCACTTTCAAACGGCAGCATCAGTGCTGACGCACCGACTGCCGCATTCGGCAAAACCGCATTTGTGGATTTTGCCTCAGCGAAGTATAAATATGAGAAGAGTGGCGGAGACGACCGAATCTCTGCCACTCTTTTGGAATGAGAAACGAAACGGTAAAATTTGATACAAACGGATAGAGGAAAAGGTAATGAAATTATAAGTGCAAAATTGACGCATTATATCAAAAATTGAGGCAATGGATTAGATGTCAGGCATGTTGACGTGCTTTCCGGAAAGTAGAAATGGATGATAACAAGACAGAACATTCGGTTTAAAGGGGGGGAAGACCACGGATTAGATAAAAGCGGGTTGTGACCTTGAGATAGATTTTAGTGAGGTGTTTAGATGGAATTCATAAACGATATATTTACTCTGCAAAAGCCATCAAGTGTTAAGTTTGAGTTGATTGGAACAAAATTTCCAAGCAGCAATGATTTATATTTTCGATCAAAGCAAGATGAATTAATAAAACAGTATTTAGCAGCACGAATATTTATGCGTGAAACAGAGACGAAGGATTGGAATCACTGGTTTAAGCCGGTTGATGATAAAAAAGCAGAAGAAGCATTTCGCTTGACTTTTAGGTCACATTTTTATGAAACTGCATTGTTTTATTATAATGCTGTTGTAGATATATCGTGGGTCCTTTGCTATGTTGCAGTAGAATTTTCTTGTAGCAAAAAAGGAACACGTATAAATATCTCTGGAATGAAATCAATTGAGGAAGCTGCAGAATTGTTAAGAAGTGCCGAAAAAAATGTAACTTCTCCAACCGCTGAAGAAAATCCATTTAAGTATTTGAAAATGATGTGTCCTGAGTTTATACCAGCAATTGACCAGATTGTTGAGTTCTGGAATCAATTTGCAACGTCAAACATTAGGAAAATATACAATTTTTGTAAACATAGAGGAAGACCAGCATATTCAGAAATTGAAAATTTGAAGTCTGGTAAGGTCATGGAAATATATGTTGAAGATAAGGCATCAGGAGAGATGACACAAATTGCATCTGATATAAATGATGTCAAGTATGAAATTTCATTAGAAAAAGCAATACGTGAATTACAAAAGTTTGATGATGACGTGTTATTCCCGTATATAGCTAATTTAATTAAGACAATTGAAGAAATCTTAGAACCATCTCCGATGACTTTCTAGTTTTGTAAAAGGGAGCATGAAATAAATTATGATTTCGGAAAGAAATAGTAGATAAGTTTAATGATCAAGAGAAGATGAATTTCCTTGATGAAACAGAGTGAAGGACAACCGAGCCTGTCAGATTATATGTAGAGGCAGAGAAATAGATACCCATTGAGAACTCTATCTTGGGAAATTCATGCGAAGGGGACAATAGTGAAAATTGCCAATATCCATATTAAAGGATTTCGAAATTTTGAAGATGAAAAAATTACTTTTCAAGATAAAACATTAATTATTGGAGCAAATGATGTTGGGAAAACTAATTTAATTTATGCGTTACGTTTGCTGTTTGATAAAAGCATTAGTGAACGTGATTTGGAACTTTCTGATAGTGACTATAATGCATATTCTGGGACAAATAAGATTGAAATAACTGTTACGGTTACAAATGTTGTTGAAGAATGTCTTTTAAGTGCTTTTGGTGGTGCTGTGAAAGATGGAACTGTGCTGATTCGTTATACAAATTCTAAAAATGGGGCCTATCAATTATTCAATGGTTTCAGTGAAGATACATTAGTAGAAATCACGACACGGCAATATATTCGCCGCTTGAATATGCAATGTGTTGATACAAATCGAAATCTTTTAGGTTTCTTAAAACATGAGCGAGCCCAGATACTTCGACTTGCAAAAGAAAAATTGTCTGAAGATGCAATTCTTGAGGATGAGCAAAAATCTGTTGAAATTCAAGAAAAATTAGACTTCATTAATAAGCAGGTTAACTCTATGAATTATATTACTACTGCTCTTGATCATGTTAATCAAGAACTAGATGAGTTATCTATACATAATGAGGATCAAACGGTACAGTTTGTTGCTGGGGGAAGTGATGCCGGAAAACTTCTTGATAATTTAGTGCTTGCATATTCATCTGCTGATCATGCTCTTACCTTAGGTGGCGATGGTAGAAATAATCAAATTTTTCTTGCAACATGGATTGCAAAACAAAATATTCAAAAAGACATTGATCATATTACATTCTATGCCATAGAAGAACCAGAAGCCCATCTTCATCCGCATCAGCAACGCAAGCTCTCGGAGTATATTCAAAATCATTTTAGTGATCAAGTGTTTATTACTTCGCATTCACCTCATATTGCATCAAGATTTGATCCTAAAAGTCTGGTGCGATTGTATGCTAAAGCTAAATTTACCCAT
Source organism: bacterium (assembly GCA_963655255.1). Classification (GTDB taxonomy): domain Bacteria; phylum Bacillota; class Clostridia; order Lachnospirales; family Lachnospiraceae; genus CAG-791. The sequence continues at coordinate 124,396 of CAVKEB010000005.1, read as the reverse complement.
TCAGCCTGTGGTGGGTGCAGTGCAATGCTGCAAAAAGTTATTATTGATTTTGGCTATAGGCTTAATGCTCTTTCGGCAGAAGTGTTTTTTGCGGATGGTGTTTTTCTCGTAGAAGGGACATCGGAGGTGTTATTCTATAACGCATTAGCAAGAGCACTTAACATCGACTTGGATCGGCTTAATATTTCTATTATTTCAGTCGAAGGAATTGGATTTAAGCCATATGTTGCTATATGTAATGCGTTGGATATACCTTGGACATTAAGAACAGACAACGATATTTTTGCTAAGCCTATCCAAAAGCCTACAAAACAGTATTATGCTGGCATCTCACGCATTATGGGTATTCTCAAAGATATATATTCTGGAACTGATAATGATCTATGCGATTATTGGAAGCAGCATGAAAAAGAAAACGAATGGACATATAAAACTAATCCCACTGCCATTGCTGCTAATTTGAATTTCTATATACGCACACAGGCAGTCTCTTATGGCTTGTATGTGTCAGATGTTGACCTAGAAACGGATCTCGCTAATAGTCCTTTGAAAGATGTATTGCGAACTCATTATAATAAACGCGCGGTAAATACTCTTGTTAAAGCCATGCAAACAAAAAAAGCTGAAAATATGATGTGTTTTCTATCCCAAAATCATGATGCGCTTTCATGTTTAGTTGATGACAATATTGTTTTACCTTTAAGTAATCTGAAAATCAAAATTGAAGAAAGGGCTCACCCCAAAAATGACTAAAGAACCAGCCATAGAACAACAGATGATTATTGATTATCCTCGGAATACAGTTGTTACTGCAAAACCGGGCTCAGGAAAGACATATACTGTTGTTGAAAAAATCTTTAAAGTTCTTACGTCTCTTCCGGATTATAAAGGTGTTATTGCAATATCGTTTACCAATAAGGCAAGTGACGAATTAAAGAAAAGATGCAATCAAAAAGAAATTTCTGCAAAGCGATCCTTTTTCGGTACAATTGATAAGTTCTATATCTCGCAAATAATAATTCCGTTTGCTAGCCATCTAACAAATTCCATAGTGGAATATTCTGTTTGCAGTGATGTAAGAAATGATCCCAAATACGCTATACTTGCCGACTTTTCCATTAAACCGAGTCGTGAGCAAGAGATATTGCTTATTGCTGCATTGTCTGAGGGCAAGATTTTCCTTGAGAAATCTGGCGAAATAGCTTTGTATATTCTCAGAAAAGTCCCTGGTGCTCTATTGTACATTAGAGCAAGATTTTCACATATATTCATAGATGAATACCAAGACTGTGGAGAAATTCAACATAATATTTTTCTTCAGCTTGTAAACGCAGGCCTTGTCGGGGTTGCTGTCGGAGACATAAATCAAGCAATTTTTGGATTTGCAAATCGTTTTCCAAAATATTTAATTCAGTTAATTGGTAATAGTGAATTTAAACATTTTGAATTAAACAAAAATTACCGTTGTCATCCAAGTATTTCCGAATATTCATTGTGCCTTTTTAATGCATCGAAATCTGTTCCAGAAGATAAGAGGGTATTTCTTGTTAATGTGCATGGAGGAGAAATTGAAATTGCTCAAAAAATTGATAAATATTTGAATAGCATAAAGGAGAAATATGGCGTTATTTATAACAATAAAATTGCAATTCTTTGCCGTGGTAATGGCACTATAAGCCTCTTAGATAAGGAGTTACAATCTCCACACAAAGTTTTTGTGGATACAGCCTTAGATAAAGATACTTCCGATTGGTGCCGCCTTTTTAGGGATGTTCTTGTTTCTTGCTTTGACAATAGTGTATACGCAATGGATTATGCAGATGAATTATTCTCTGAAGAGGCAGAACCGGAAAAATATCGGCAAGCACTTCACTTATGTAGTGAAATTTTTTCTTGTACGCCTGAAACGATATTGACTGTTGAAGATAGATTTATATGTCTTGCAAAACTTCTTTATCCAAAAGGGGATAGTGATAATGCGCGGACACTACTTCATAATGTACTATCTGATGCTGAGATGATCCAAAGTTATGCTCCAGCTGCGGATAATGAAATCAACATTATGACACTTCACAAATCAAAGGGACTGGAGTTTAATATTGTATTTCACATGGATATGTATAAATATATCATTTCCGATGATAGAGAAGATACAGATAAGGTTACTCAATTATTAAATCTTCATTATGTAGGTGTTACTCGTGCTATTGATGCATGCTATATTATGAATGGTTCAAAACGCTTTCGCAGTAGATTTGATGATTTTGTTAGTGCATATCCATCATCTTTTTTGAATAAGCCCGGATTATTTGAACGAAGGCAAAGCATAACATGGTAATGAAGAGTCTAATCCAAAGCTTGTAGGGAGAGAATGAGTGAAAAGTCTAATCTTCCGCCCATGCTGAGAAGAATGAAGTAAGTGGAATTGTTACGAACAGTATAATAAAGTCTTTCTCCTATGCTACAATAAGAAAGGCGTTGCAAGCCAATCTTTTGAGTATGGGAGCGATTATCAAATAATGACTTTGGATGATGCTGAGAAGCGCGTACAGAATGCATATCATGGAAAATTGTTATTTGATTAAGGAAAATGTTATTCAATGTGGGTAATTTCAGTTGATAACATCAGTATTTGGGGTAAGGAGATTTAACGATGAAGAGAAATGAGAAGGAACAGATAGATTTCATAATTTATAAAGAGGAAAAGTATCCGGTTACTTATAAAAAGGATCATCAGTATACATGGGCTAGTACATGGATTGGGGATAAGGAAATTAAGAAATGGGCAAGCGGAGATGATAAGGTAGGAGCGTTTCATCAATTGGAAAATGAAATTCGAATAAGAGAGAAATTTCGCTTGTAGAATCATCCTTGGTGGGGAGTCATATGCAAATTCACATATGATTCAGATTACGACCGAAAATCTTTCCATACGGCTGTGCAATGGAACGGATCTGGCTCTTGTTGGAGAGATTCTGTCTTTTCTGGTAAATCGGTCATGCTAGCCGATGTTTCAAGAGATAGCCATATGTATTGTCTATGACCAAACGGATATGTGCAAATCCTTTGACGGACGGGATCTTATGTTCTACGGAATGGCATTCGCATCCAAGATTGCATGGGATATCAGGAGTTCTGTCAGAGCGTGCCACTATACCGCCGGGAAAAGGACTGAGAGCAGGTGAGCGTCTCCAACGGAAGAGCCATCTTATCAAACTGGCTGCTCAAAAATGATCAAGAGTTTTTACCACCAATGTTTGATTACTTTCATCAGACACTCCTTGGGCGCAGTTTTATTATGGCGGATGAAATTTCTTTCCAGGTTTTGAATGAGAAGGATAAACGCCCGCAGTCCAAGTCTTATGGGCATTCCGCAGAGGCGAAGATGATCAGTCGCTGATTGTGCTGTACCGGTACTATAAAACAAGAGCAGGTACGAATGCGAAGGAATTCGTGAATGAAACCTTCATTAATCCCCCAGCGGAGCGGAGGGGACTAACAGATGCGCGGTGCGGTGAATGAAGTTTATTGCAGAGCAGTATGAGAGGAATCGACTGGAAGGGGAGATCCCGAAAAGAAGTGAGAAATGTTGTAAGCCGCTTTTAAGCGGCCACCAGTAACAGATGGAACGGTTTATTAGACCGCCTTTAGACGGAAACACAATGACGCCTTGGAAGGGCGACAACAAACCACCAGCAGGGCTGGTGATGTTGACTTAAGGAACTAATAGATGGTTGAAGCAAAAAAAGAAGTGTAGTATTTGATTTAGTAAAAATTGTTGAGTGGTTTGGTCAGAAGACATTGCCGATCTATATTGTTTCCGGCTATTTGGTGCAGGATGGGTTAAGAAAGTTGGCTCGTAACATGAATGCTGCATGGTGGAATGCTTTGCTTGAATCCGTGATTATCATGGCAGGAACCATAGCGATTGTTGTGATTCTGGAAAAAAGTAAAATTTGCAGAATACTGTTACTTGGATCCGGGAAAGATAGAACTAAGAAAAACAATGGTTAAATTATTGCTGCCAAATTTAATTGTATTTGGAACGAAGCTTCTAAAGCACAGAAGAAAATCCAATGTTATGGATGATGTATTCTTTATAGCGGAAAGAGCTTCAAACAAGTCGTAGGTCTTTGGAGAACATGCTTCTTGAAAATTACTAAAAAACAAATGAACGGTATCAGAAAAATATTTTTGGTATTACATAGCAGTTAATATTAAATATATGATGAGAAGAGAAAACTAATTATTAAGGAAAATGGAATGAAAAAATATTCTTATTTTGGATAATCATTATTATAGATATAGAAGAATAATTAAAAATATAAAAATATTGATCGTAGCAGAGGAAAAATAATTTATGGAGAATATCGATTTTAGCATGGTAAAACTGAAAATATCGGACAAAAAAGGAAATGAAGCTACAAAGAAATATTTAATTTCTGATGCGGAATTTAGACTGAATGATGATCTGGTAAAAGAGGTTATGTTAGAAAAAAAGATGGATGATATAGATGTCTGTACGCTAATTGTTGGATTACGCGATGCGGCAGTTATTATAAGGAACTATTCACTAACGGAAAACGTCTATATTGATGCTTTTTATAATGTACCTTCTACTATTAGTATTTTACAAGCCAAGAATATCAATATCCAGATAGAAAAACAAACAATTGATAACTTACAAATAGACTGTCCAAAGGTCATATTAGCGGATTGCAAGATTAATCGATTTGATGCTGGAGTTAACAATTTCTCTCTTGAAGAAAGTGATGTAGGAAATTTCGAATTTGATGAGATCAAAATCATGGACTGCAATATTCATTGCATGCAAATGTTCCACAATTGTAAATATTTCACTGTTCAACGATGCAATATCAACGTACTCAATATGAATGGGAGTATGAGAGCAAAGGCAGCTACTATAGAAAAAATGTTAATAGAAAAATATAGTAATATTGGAACGATGACAATGCAATATGCTATTAGCGATTTTGAACTGAAGGAAAGTACAGTGTTAAGAATGATAGCAAAGGGTGGATGTCATCATGAGATAACAAATATTGATTTTGCAGGTGTACATGATTCATATTACTTTACAAAAGATAATTTTTCACAAATGAATGTTGGAACATGGAGCATCATATCAAAATCTGCCTCCAATCAAGGACTACTTAATGAACGTGCAGAAGCACAATATCATATTGTAAAAGAAACTTATGAACAAAAGAACATTCACAGTCTTTGTGGGAAATTTATAAATTTTTGTACAGGGTATGGATACAAACCATTTCGAGCATTGTTTGCTTGCTTGTTAATGATAGTTGCCTCATGGGGATTACTTGAGATTATAGATACTGTCCTGTTTTTCTTAGAGAGTGTTAAGCCTACGAGAAGTTGTATGGACAATTTATTGATTGCGATTACAGCGGTCATCGGGCAAAGTGGAATGACCATTGAAGATGGTTGTGTATATTGGATAACATATGGTGAATATATTGGCGCTGTCATATTGTTTGCAATGTTTGTAAATGCCCTTTATATAAGGTATAGAGATTAGAAAAGGAAATAGAAATCGAAAAATGTGAGTTGACAGATGGCATATAATATTAAACTTTGCCTGCAAACAATTACCAAGTCGTAGAAAGAAGATATTATGAGTGTCATTGGAACATTATTCATTGCCGGAGCAATGGCGGTTTATTATGATAAAAAAATGGAAGAGTGTTACGCTGCTGCTGCAATGATACTTTCGTGGATTCTCTATATTCCAGGAATGTATTTTTCACTGATTCCAGGAATTGCTTTTTATTATATTGTACTTGCAATCTCTGTTGGATATCTATTATTTGCTTTTCGGAGCAGAAGAAAACAATTTAGGAAGAACGTTGTTACTCCGGGAACTCTTTTTTTATTGATATGCATTATCTTTTTCTTGTTCTATAGTGTTGGACGAGGAATCGACCATTCGGATGATTTCTATTATTGGAATCTTCGAATTAAAAATATGGTTTATTTTGGGAAGATGAAAGGGGTGCCAAGCACACAATTAGGAGATCATCCTCCCTTTACGGCACTATGGGATTATTTGGCCGTTATGACTTGGCATGGAGAGGCGAGCCAGGGAATATGCCTTTGGGCACAAAATGTACTGATGATGTCTTTTGTTGTACCATTATTTTCTGCGATAAATGGAAAATTTAAGATTATAAAGACATTGTTGGCATCAGTCATTACTTTATTAATTCCTACTATTATAGTTGATGCGTATCATACACTCCTAACCGATTTAATGTTGGGAGCTATGATCTTTTTCTGCTTCTATATGTTCTGGAACGATTATAGAGATATGAAGCGGTTTAATATGCTATGTTTTGTGCTTGGATCCATTTCGCTTGCAATGACAAAACGTACCGGATCTGTTTTCTTGGCCATTATCTTGGTGGTATGTTTTCAGAGCAAGAATGCCTGGATCCATAGGAAAATGCTGCTACTGGCCGGTCTGGGATCTGCCGTTGCGCTCTTTTCCTGGGAAGGTTTTTGCCAGCCTTTTTTTATCGCAATTCTGGCTATGATTGGAAGTCTTGTCTATGGAATAATAGGCAGAGGCATTAGAAATGCTCTTGGAAATAAGAAAGGAAATGTGGTCATTGCTGCTTTTTCAGTAGGTGTTCTGTTAATTGCCGGGTATTATATATATAGTCATTTGGACGTGGATCTGTCCTTTGGGAAACATGTGTGGGAGCAGATGTCGGCATTCCCCAAACCCTCCTTTATTGAAAGTGTGATTGACCTTCTGGTTATTGACGGTTTATTGATTTGGATGCATAGGGCAAGAGTTGATAATGAAACACAGCATGATATTATATCTGTGGGAGTGTCTTATCTGTTTTGTATGATGTCCTATTGTATTTTGATGTGGTATCTGGAAATAACAGCGATAGGCCCGGCAAATGGAGGCGTAGGAGGATTGAGCGTGAGATATTTTATCCCCCTGTTGATCCCTTTGTATCTGACAACACTCTTTCTCTTTTTGAAATTTAATGACACATATGTTATTCCCTGCTTGGTTGGGATGATGTTTTTGGTACATGCCTATTCTGATTACGAAATGGCAACGCAGAATCTTTTGCATAAAAAAGAACCGATTGAATTTTATGAGTTTGCAAAAAATGGAATCACGTTGACGCCTCAGGACCATGTGTACCTGATTGATGAGAAGGATGATTATGTCTATACGGATCGGGCATTCTATAATTACATCTGTCCGGCGCGCAGTCAGTTTGGATCGGATTATAATTACTTGATAAATGGTTCGGGCGGTGTGATGAAGCAGACCAAGGATGAATTTGTGAGTTTGCTGGAAGCGGGTGGATATGATTATGTGTACATACAGTTGATTACTCCGACAACAACGAATCAATATTCATCTTTGTTTGATGGAATGGACAAAATTGGAAATGGAAGACTTTATGCTGTCAGATATGATGGAGATGAGATACATTTGGAATGGCTGCAGCATGACTCTTGAGGATACCGCAGAGTATGATCTGAGGAGGAATAAATACAATGAGCAAGTATGCTGTTATATATATATGCACCGGCAGATATAGTATCTTATGGGAGGATTTTTATGTATCTGCAGAAAAATTTTTCCTGACAGGCGCTCAGAAAGACTATTTTGTTTTCACAGATGAAAAAAATATTATTCAAGGCAAAAAGGACAGAGTACATTCCTTTTATGCTGGAAAAATGGGGTGGCCTTATGATTCCATGCTGAGATGGGATCGTATATGCTGCATTCAGGATCTGCTGATGGGCTACGATTATGTCGTTTTCTGCAATGCGAATATGGAGTTTTTAAAGGAAATTCCATCCGAAATCTTTGAATCAACGGATTTTTCTCTGTGGTCTGCTACGAAAGATACGGATTTGCCAGATGAAATGCCATTGGAACGTCGACTGCAATCAAAGGCATATGTGCCATACGGAGCGGAGATCGACAAATATGTATCCGGCAGATTTATTTTGGGAAAAACGAAACTGATGCTGGAGATGGCCCGGATTTTAAGAGATTGGACAGAGGAAGACTTAAGAAACGGTATCATCCCTGTCTGGCATGATGAATCTATGGAAAACGCATACTTTTATCATTTTGGAAGTGAGTTCACAATTCAATACGTGGGACCAGAGTTTGCTGCTATTGAAGAACTCCTCAAAGAAGGCGAAAATACAAAGGCAATCTTTCGTGACAAAGACCGATACGGCGGAAATCAGGGAATGCGGTATAACATGACCCTTGGAAAGCTGGATATTCTGCGTCGGAAAATTATGGGAAAGCTGCGGATCGGATAGAGTGTTCCGGCAGACAGGAGCGGTGAAATGAGTCTGAAAAAAGCTGCGGTGGTGTGCATGACACCGGTGAAAAATGAAGAATGGATCATGAAGCGGTTCCTGGAGGCGGCATCCCTGTGGGCAGATGTCATTATTGTGGCCGATCAGGGATCAACGGACCGCACGGCGGAGATATGCCGGTCCTTTCCGAAGGTGAAGCTGATTCAGAACACATCAGAGAAGTTTAATGAAGAAGGGCGGCAGGATCTTCTGATCCGATCGGCCCGTGAAATCCCCGGGAAGAAGCTCCTTGTCGCGTTGGATGCTGATGAATTTCTGACAGGGAATTTTGAGGGGGAACCGGAGTGGAATGAGATGCTGACGGCTGAGCCGGGAACGGTCTTTGAAATGAAATGGCCCTGCATCGCGAGTGATTTTCAGAATTACTGGATGACAGAAGGAGCGAGCAATCTGTTTGCGGTGATGGATGACGGATGTCCGCATCACGGGCGGGAAATGCACAGCATCCGGGTCCCGGTCAGTGAGCATGCGGTGACCAGGAGACTGGAGAAGCTGGAAGTGATGCACTTCCAATACACAGACTGGGACAGAATGAAATGCAAGAACCTGTGGTATCAGTGTTATGAGCGGATTCATCACCCGGAGAAGAGTGCGGCATCCATCTATCGGATGTATCATCACATGGATGTGCGAAGGAGCCTGCAGAGGATTCCGGAATCGTGGTTTGAGGCATATCATTCCGCGGGAATCCATCTGGAAGAGCAGGGAGAAAACACAAAGGAGTACTGGTGGACGAAGGAAATTCATGATTTCATAGAGCAGTATGGAGAGAGCTATTTTCAATACATTGATTTTCCGCAGAATCAGAATGCACTGCTCGGATATCTGAGAAAAACGCAGTGTTTGTGGAAATATCGTTATGGAAGGGCATTGCTTCGCAGGATAGATCCGCTGGCCGAACGCTGCCTTCAGAAGGGAAATAAGAAAAGAGCATGATTGTCTGTGAACCTACAAGCGGCCTGACCAGCCGGATCTATGTCATGGCGGATGCCTATCAGCTTGCGAAAGACCAGGGACAGGAGCTGATCATTGTCTGGCAGAAAACATCGGACTGTGACTGTTTTTATCGGGACGTCTTTGACGAAAAGCAATTTGCGGATGTGCCGCACCGGATTATCGAATGCAACCGGTTTGAGTATAAACTGCGGGATCTTATGCGCGGTCATACCGGCAAGGATTGGACCAGAATCATTCAGGAGTTCCGGGTACGGATTACGTTTGCGGTGAAGTACCGGTGGACCAGGAGTACGCTGAAGAGACGATGTACTTTCTTCAAAAACAGCTATGAGGACGGAAATCGTCTGCTGAATCCGGAAGAGATCCGGGGACAGAACAGCTACATAGAGGCGTATAATTGCATTACCGGTCAGAGAGATCTGTCCTGCATTCATTTCCAGAACAGGTTCCGGATGAAAGCGGCGGAGATCCTGCAGGGACAGAAATGTGTGGGCATACACATCCGGCGCACGGATCATCGACCGGCGACAGAGGGAAGCTCTACGGACCATTTTATTCAAAGGATGAAGCAAATTGCGGAAGACCGTCCGGAGATAAAATTCTATGTAGCGACCGATGACTGGGAGGAACAGCGCAGGCTGACGGAATTGTTCGGAAAACGGATTCTCACGAATCCGGATAAAGTTTTGACCAGGAGCAGCCGCCAGGGGATGGAAGATGCCGTGATTGATATGCTTTGTTTGTCACAGACGGAGTATATCCTGGGGTCGTACGCCAGCATTTTTTCCAAATTTTCGGCGGAGTACGGCGGGATCCGGCTGGAAATCGTGTAAATCGCATGGATATGGAGTGTGCAGATGGGAATTGTCAAGAAACTGAATTATATTTTATCCGGCCGTCAGAAGCGGGAACTGGCGGGAATTACCGTTTTGATCGTGATCGGTTCCGCACTGGAGCTGCTGGGAGTGACGGCCGTGCTGCCGGTCATCAGTGCGATTATGCAGCCGGAAGCGCTGGTTCATCAGAAATATTACTCCTTCATTTACAGAACATTGCATCTGCAGAGCGCGCTGCAGCTTGCGGTTGTGCTGATTGTGTTCATGATTCTGGTCTATGTTGTGAAGAACGCATATCTGATTTTCATGTACAATCGTCAGTATAAATTCGTTTATAAAAATCTTCACATCCTTTCGGATCAGATGATGGACTGCTATCTGCATCAGCCGTATCTGTTTCATGTAGAAAAGAGCAGCTCGGAACTGCTGCGTAATATCAACGTGGACGCGGGCAATTTCTACGGTGTTCTTCAGGCCGGAATCCAGCTCGTCACAGAGGGAATGGTCTGTCTGACCCTGTTCGTGTACCTTCTGATTCAGGATAAGTCCATCACATTGGCAATCCTCGGCCTGATGCTGATCATTCTTGTTCTGTTCATGAAGGTTTATAAGAAAATACTGTTCCGGCTGGGGCAGAAGAGCCGCTTTTATTTTATGGAAGTGAACAAGTGGATTCAGCAGGGGTTTGGCGGAATCAAGGAAATCAAAGTCCTGAATGAGGAGGATTTCTTCTGTCAGCAGTTTGACAAGGCCTATGCAGGACATGCCGATACGGAGTGCACCTACCACAGTCTGGTGTCCATCCCGAAGCCCCTGATTGAGACCGTATGCATTGGCGGCCTCCTTGGAACGATCGGAATCAAGGTTATGCTGGGAGCGGATCTGGATTATTTCCTTCCGGTGATGTCGGTATTTGCCGTTGCCGCTTTCCGTATGCTCCCTTCCTTTAACCGGATCACGGATTATCTGAGTACCATCATGTACCAGAAGGCATCTGTGGATGCGGTCTATGAGGACCTGAAGGAAATCGAGAAGCTGAAAGAGGAGCGGAAGCAGACACAGACGGAAGAGCCGATGGTCTTCGATCATGAGATCCGTGTGAATCAGGTTGATTTCAGCTATCCGGGAACGGACCGGAAGGTTCTGGATCAGATCAGTCTCACCATTCATAAGAATTCATCTGTGGCATTTATCGGGCATTCCGGTGCCGGAAAGACAACGCTGGCGGATCTGATTCTGGGCGTCCTGAATCCGACCAGGGGCGATATCACCGTAGATGGCGTCAGCATTTTCAGCCGGTTGAACGGCTGGCATAAAAAAATCGGATATATTCCTCAGACGATTTATCTTCTGGACGATACCATTCGGAGAAATATTGCTTTCGGCATTCCGGATGACCGGATTGATCCGAAGAAAATGAATTATGCCATTGAACGCGCCCAGTTAAGAGAGATGGTGGATGATCTGAAAGACGGGCTGGATACGGAAATCGGGGAAGGAGGAATCCGGCTTTCGGGCGGGCAGAGACAGCGAATCGGAATTGCCAGAGCCCTTTATCGGGAACCGGAGATTCTCGTACTGGATGAGGCCACGGCAGCACTCGACAATGAAACAGAGGCGGCGGTGATGGCTGCTATTGAGCGGCTGCATGGAGAGATGACACTGCTGATCATCGCTCACCGGCTTTCCACAATTCAGAACTGTGATTATGTCTATGAGGTGGGTGAGGGAAAGGTCTGTCTGACGGATAAACGCTGACAGCAGAAGAGATGATATGGAAGATACTGCAGTAAAGAAGGCCTTGCAGAAGGTGGGCTGGATCAATCGGATCGTGATCCGCAGCAAAGAGCGGGAGAAAAGAGTGTCCTACGGAAATGAAAATCCGGACAAAACCTTTTTTGTCATCCGTCGGAATGCTCCCAATGCCGGTCTTTATTCCTTTGTACTGACCAATCTCGGCTGGATGAAGTACGCCGTTGACAAGGGATATGTTCCGGTTGTTGATATGCAGAGTTTCTATAATACCTATCTGACGCACGGGCAGGTGGGAAAGGTCAATGCCTGGGAATACTATTTTGAGCAGCCCTGCGGCTATTCGCTGAATGACATTCAAAGGAGCAGGAATGTAATTCTGAGTTCGATCAATGCCCCCAGGGAGGCACCTTTGACAGGTGTGGAGCAGAATCCGGAGGCATTGCAGATGTGGAGAACATTCGCACATCAGTACCTGCATTTCTCTCCGGAGGTCGGCCGAAGAATTCTGAAACAAAAGAAAATGTTTGAAAATCATAGAGTGCTGGGAGTTTTGTGCCGTGGGACCGATTACATCGGGCAAAGACCTTCGGGACATCCGGTGCAGCCTGCTGCAGAGCTTGTGATTCAGAAGTCAAAAGAGATGATGAAGGAGCAGGGATACGATCGGATTTATCTCGCCACGGAGGACCGTGAGATTTTTCGTAAGTTTCAGGAATCATTTGGAACCTGTCTGTGTTCGAATGATAATGAGCGGTACGGAGATATCGGTAAGCAGAACCTGAATGAATTTTCCGATTTGCAGAGTGACTCGTCAGGGGCGCCCGCGCGGCATCATTTTCAAAAGGGATTTGATTATGCGGTTACGATTGGCCTCCTTGCGGAATGCAGCGGACTGGTGGCAGGAAGAGTCAGCGGGACCTATGGCGCCCTGCTGCAGGAGAAGGACTATGAGGATGTGTATCTGTTTGACCTTGGATTATATGAATGAGAGGACAATGGTATGAAGATGCCTGAAGCCAGGAATCTTCCTCAGGTGACTTTGATCGCGGCAGCTTCCATCCGGGTACCGGAGACGGTGAAGGCTCTGCAGCATAGCAGGAAGAGGCTTCGCTTTGCAGAGACGATCCTGTTCACAGATCAGAAGCCGGATAAACTGCCGCCGGGCATCCGGTGTGTGGAGATTCCGCCCATGCGGTCCATTGACGATTACAGCCGCTTTATGCTGTACGAGGCGTGGCGTTATATCAAGACATCCCACGTCCTGGTCGTCCAGTGGGATGGATATGTGGTGAATCCGGAACAGTGGACGGATCATTTTCTGGAGTATGACTATATTGGAGCTTTATGGCCGGAATACCTTGACTTCCGTGATGCGAAGGGCAGACTGTGCCGGGTTGGAAACGGAGGGTCTTCCCTCAGGAGCAGGCGGCTGATGGAGTTTCCGGCGGCTCACAGCATTCCCTGGGAGCCGGGAGAAAATGAGGATGTCTTCTTATGCTGTAAAGAGCGGGTTGAGCTTGAGGAGCATGGCTTTTATTTTGCGGACAAGGAGACCGCGGCGCATTTTTCTCAGGAGAGGATTGTGCCGGAGAACAGAGGCGTGATTCCCTTTGCATTTCATCAGTGGGAGGGAAACAACGCACAATACATAAGATTTGATCGAGGCTTTCTGTTTCATTGCAGGCAGCGGGTCATTGGCCGAATGATCCGGAACGGAAGCTATGAGAGATTTCGATCGCTCTATTTGAAAATGAAGGGTCAGGCACTGGAGAAGACCGGAGGAAAATGACAGAACATGAGAATTCTCTTTTTGATATTCTCTTTTCATGTTGGAGGAATTGAAAGGCAGATGGCGGAAATGGCAAATGCCATGGTCTGCAGAGGCCACGAGGTACATGTGTGCGTGGTCAACCGTTCTTATGATGCACAGATGTTTGACATGTTAGATCCGTCGGTATCGGTCTACCGGATGGAACGCGGGGTAAAAGGTGAGAAGCTTCGTTATATGAAGCAGTTCTGCGGCTATGTGCGCAGAAACCATATTCAGATCATTCACGCGCAGGAACCGACGGGTGTGGTATTTGCGTCATTGGCCAGATTGTGCATGCCGGGACTTCGCATTTTCGAGACTGTCCATGACGTCGGGGAGGCACGGGAGTATTCTGCGAAGCAATTGAAACTGGCTGATTCGTTCTGCACCAGGTATATTGCGATCTCGGAAACAGTAAAACGGGAAATCGGAGAGCGGGGAATTCCGGAGAGTCGGATTTCTCTGATCCATAATGCCGTGAATTGCGAAAAATTCTCCCGGGAAAGATATCCTGCCAGACGGCATACTGCTCAGGGCACATGGAATATTGCAAACGTTGCAAGATTTTTCCCGGAGAAAAAGGGACAGGATATTCTGATCCGGGCAGTGGAAATCATCCGGAGAACGCATCCGGAGCTGAAGCTTCATTTATACCTGGCGGGGGCAGTGTATCGCGGACAAGAGAAGGCGATGCAGGAGCAGAAGGATTATGTTGCGGAGCATCACTTGTTGGAAACCGTCACATTTTGCGGAAATGTAGATGATGTGCCGGAGTTTCTGAGTGCCATGGATGTTTTTGTACTGCCGTCCCGCTATGAAGGATTTGGAATTGCGCTGATTGAGGCGATGGCAATGGGAATCCCGTGTGTTGCAAGCAGGCTGGATGGCCCGCGGGAGATTATGGAAGGCCATCCGGAACTGGGGAGAATGTTCGAACCGGGAGATGCAGAAAAAATGGCCGAACAGCTTGTTTTCATCCTGCTGCATTCGGAAAGATACTCCGGAGAACGAATTTCATCCTATATTCGAAAAGAGTACAGCATGGATGCACTTGTAGAGAAACATCTGGAACTGTATCAAACAGCCCTTCACTGACTGGAATTCCTGAGTTTAGAAATCATTGGTCGCAATCCAGGTGGGATCTGGGGAACAGGTTATTTTATCGGGATGATTGTTCAGATAGGCTCCCCAGAATCCAAAGGAGCTCTCTGTGAAAATGTTATGGTGGCAGGCAGCCATCAGCTGCATGTCACGATAACTGTCCGCTCCTTTGTTCCAGTCGACGAAATGAACCGCGTCCCTATTGAAATCCAGACCGAAAATCCGTTCATTCTCCTGACACCAGCCGACGCTTTTTTCGTCGGTAAAGAAATAGAATACCGGATTTTCAATCCGCTCCTGAATATAGCGAACGGCTCTTTTAAAGTAGCCGTATTTATAGCAATAGCCGTTGACAAACAGCATATCACTTCTCCTGGCATGAATGGCAACTGCATTCACGGAAGAAATTTCTTCCAGCATCCGAAGATTTTTACTGTCCGTCGGTGATGTGAATTGAAAGGCCTGACGGAGCTCCTGATCTATTTTTTCAATGCCGAAGCCTTTGCGGCAAAAAGCAAGAGAGTGCCCTGTCAGAATCTGATCCGGATATTTCTGAAAGGGATCCAATTTGGCATTTTCCCGGGCGACCAGACGGTCGGAGAGTGCATGCCGCGTAATCCGTTTGAGATGATAGCCGGGACAGGTGCGGAAGAAATCGGTCAGCATGCGCCGAGGGATGGAACCGTTGGAGTTGACGCCGATGGAATCTGTCGCAGCATGTCCTTCGTTGAAGTTATGAATCGGATATCCGGCGGCGCGAAGGCCTTCACAGGTGGGATCGGCATAATTCCAGCCGCTTGTCCAGAAGCTGCTCTTTTCAATATGCGAAAGGACTTCTTTTTTTTCAGAAGGGGAAAGCAGCTGGCTCATTCTGGGGGCCTGAATGCCGAATACCTTATCCAACTCGTATCCGTTCCATTTCGAGAACATGCCGGGGCGATCATCCGGGAGATCATAGAGAAAATCCTCCAGATACAGCGGTGTGTCGTGATTATTGCGGCGAATGGCAAGATACTCCGCATAGTCGAGCATTTGATTGCCGAGTCCGGAATCAATGTGTGCAAGGCGCATAGAAATTTTCCTTTCTTAAAATCTATCGAAGTTTATCCCTGTGAGGTGACGGATCTTCCGGTTTCATGAACCGTGATCGCGTTTGTGTGAATAAAAGCAGCAGGAGACAGGAAACAATCCATCCCCATGTAAAAGCGCAGACTGCCCGGCGGATGTATTCCAGATGAGGAGTAATTCCTGTATACACGCACATTTCCTCCGGCGCTGACCAGGAGAGAACCAGCGTATCCGAAGAAAGATCGGAGATCATTTGTTCGGTATATACCACCGGCGGCTGTTCGGATCCGTCCGGACAAAAACGGGCCGGAATCAGTACGGCGGAAAAGGATGCTGTCCGGATGACAAAGAGCATTGTCAGAAGAAATGCAGGAATACAGGACCCCAGGCATATCCGGCGAAGCACCTGTGCCGGAACGTCATGCAGGTCAAATGACTTCATGGCGGGACGGGGGAACGAAAGATTCCTCTGCCCAAATGCCGCAAGACGGTTCACATGAGTGTGTTTGCGGAAAGCGGAGGGAAGACATGACGGCATTTTTAACCGGAATAAGAAACTGCCGAGGATCAGGCAGGTGATATTCTTGAAAGAAGTATTAAACATAAAAGGTTCGGTTACGCCGGCAATGGCAAAACTGATCAGAATTGCGGCCTCCGCGCCGTGGTTGTTCCGAAGAGCGGAATGAATTGCTGCAAAATAGAAAATGCAGAACAAAACAAAGAACAGAACTCCGAGGTGAACAAAGAGATAGACATAGGAGCAGTCCATGGAATTGTTCAGATCCGGAGTCGTCAGCAGGCGATGACCCAGCAGGCGGACTGGCTCCGTTGTCAGGAAATAGTTGGATAAAACAAAACGGTGATGTACGAGTTTATCGGCGAGTTCATAGGCTTTTCCCTTCAGCAGAACAGGACCGGCGACGGAGAACAGAACGCATACGGGAAAGATCAGCTCCGCACAGAAATTGATGCATTTCCGCAGAAGCGGGTGACGCAGAGGCACCGACGGACGGAGTGACAGATAACAGCTGCATGCCAGGTGGAAGGTTACGACAAGAAAACCGGTATAGCTCAAAGAGAAGAAAAGAACGTACAGATTTCCCAGCATGAAGAGAATCGAAGCCAACGGAAGCTTCCGGCGGTTATCAGACAGATCATACATCCACAGCGCGGCCAGGACCAGATATGTAATATGCAGAACATTGGGATGCGAATACCCGAATGACCAGCGCACGACATAGCCAAGGGATCCCTTGGCGTGTACATAATAGAGATCCGGGAGAAGTCCTGTCTGAGTCAGGAACATTTTCAGCAGGAAGCAGATCATCAGAAAACGTGAGCTGATGTGAAAAATCCGGCGAAGGGAAATGCCCTTCATGCCGATGAGCATTGCAACGCAGAATACGATGCCGCGTTCACCGGTTCGCAGGTACACGATGGCTGTGAGGAGGAGCAATAAGGTGACCCAGATTTTTTCTGCAAGTGTATATTCTGTGAGAATCAGTTTGCCCAGCCAGAAAAGCATTCCGACTGCAAGAAGGAGCATGTAAGGAAGGGATTCTTCCGCCAGTCCGAGTCCTTTGGCACCGAGCATCAGGAGGAAAAACATGTAGTAGCAGAACTCGGAAACGGAGAACCGGGAGAAACTGGCCTTAGTTTTGGAACGGATTGTCTGGAGCATTGTGAAACCTCATAAACAGTAATGGGTACAGGGAGATATTGCGCTTTCAATTGTTGTATGGTTCAGAAAGCAGTATAATTCTTAATATTATACCATTCTATGGCCTTTATGCGAAACGAATGAGGCCTCCTGGAATTCCTTGGAGAGATACGCAATGAAAATATTGATTGTCAATAAGTTTCTGTATCCGAACGGCGGATCGGAGACCTATATTTTCAGCATTGGCAGACAGCTGGAGAAGATGGGGCATGAGGTCCAGTATTTCGGCATGGAGCATGAAGGACGGATTGTCGGCAATCATGCTGAAAGCTATACCGAAGACATGTCTTTCCGGAATGGAGACGGCCGCGGGACAGGAGCTCACAGCAGTCTTACCCGGAAACTCAGCAGGCTGACTTATCCATTCAAAATTATCTATTCCAGAGATGCCAGAAGGAAAATCCGGAAGGTCCTGGAGGATTTCCATCCGGACGCGGTGCACCTGAACAACATCAATTTCCAGATTACGCCGTCTATCATTGATGAGATCAGGGCATTCGATCCGAAAATCCGGATCGTATATACGGCGCATGATCCGCAGTGGGTCTGTCCGAATCATATGATGCGGATTCCTTCTACAGGGGAGCTCTGCAGCCGATGCATTGACGGAGCCAGCGAGAACTGCGCGAAGAACCGCTGCATTCATAATTCAAGGGTGCAGAGTATCATCGGCACAATGGAGGCGGAGTTCTACAAGCGCAGGAAGACATATGAGAAGGTGGATGTCATTATCGCGCCCAGTGAGTTTATGAATCGCACCTTGTCGCATAATCCTCAGCTGAAGGGGAGAATTGTGACGCTCCATAATGCGGTGAATGCGATGCCGGATGAAGTCATTGACTCTGCAGTACATGCGAATGAAGAACAGCGGACCGACGCAGGGTCCTTCGCATGTGAAGGACAAACGAATGCTGCCGATTCGGATGTTCGACAGAAATTCGGGGAGAAGCGGCGTTACGTGCTCTATTTCGGGCGGTTTTCCGAGGAAAAGGGCATTCGGACACTCCTGAAGGCAGCCGGAGAACTTCCGGAAATTCCCTTCGTGTTTGCGGGAAAAGGTGAACTGGAAGAGCAGGTGAATGCGCTGCCCAACATCCGGAATGCAGGATTTTGTTCCGGAGAGAAGATGACCGAACTGATCCGCGGTGCGGCGTTTACGGTGTTTCCTTCGGAGTGGTATGAGAATTGTCCGTATTCCGTGATTGAGTCGCAGCTTGCAGGAACGCCGATTCTGGCTTCCAACCTGGGAGGCACTCCGGAGCTGCTGGTTCCGGGGGTTACCGGAGAGCTTTTTGAGGCAGGGAATGCCGAGGAGCTTGCAGAGAGGATCCGGGGACTGTGGCTGGATGAAAAACGGCTGGAACGATACCGGCGCGGATGTCGGAAACTGGTTCAGGGAGAGCTGGAGCTGAAATTTGACAGCATGGAAGAGTACTGCCGGAAGCTGCTGAACATTTACCGGCAGTGAGACCGGCAGGATCTGAAGGTTCTCAATTTTCTAAAATCAAGGCGGAAAGGATCTGTGATTTGATTCATTCGGGAAAACAAAAAAGAAAACTCTGTATCTGCATGAAAGTGATTCTTTTTGCAGCAGTGTTTTATCTGGCCGAATTGGCGGTATTCTGCCTGTTTGGAACAGAGATTTCTTCCTGGAGCAGGAAAATTCTGAATCAGATGTATGCGGATTCTCCCATTGAAATCGGTGTCATCGGAGGCTCTCAGGTTCTGTATGGAGTCTCGCCTTCTGTGATGCAGGAGGAAACGGGCAGGGTCTCTGCTAATCTGACTTCTTCACAGCAGCCTCTTGCTGCGACCGATGCAATTCTTCGTGAGACGGCAAAGCACCATCCTGAAATGAAGGAGGTCTGTGTTTCTCTGGATTATTCACTGGTCATGGCGGACGAGGTGAATCTGGAGAGCATTTATATTGTATCGGATGCAATGGCTCCTTCGTGGAATAAGATTCGTTATCTTTTTCATGCAACGCCGCAGGAGTATTACCTGAACAGCCTTCTCCCGCTTCGAAAAGGGGAGGGGTATTCTGTATCGAAAGAGCAATGGAAGAGCAATCTAGCCGTACTGACGGAAAGAGATTATCGGAGAAAAGAATATGCAGGCGGCTATGCGCCTCATGAGGGCATGTCACAGGATGCCTATGATGAATTGTCGGAGGAGTATCAGAGCAAAAAGGAATCTCTCCCGGAAGAAAACGGAAAAGTGCTCCTGCCGGAGCGGTCTCAATGGGCGATTCAGGACATGGTGAATTTTTGCGAGAACAATGACATTCGTCTGACTTTTTTTGCTACACCGGTTCCGGAATTTGTTACGGAGTCGGTAACCAATTATGACAGATATGTACAGACTGTCAGTGAACTACTTGATGAAAGCGGCGTTGAGTATCTGGATTTTAATCTGGGCAGGAAGGACGATGTAAATCAAAATTTCGATGAGAAATCAGCTCGGTATCCGTTTGACAGAGAGAATCCGAACTTTTTTAATGATGATTTTCATTTGAGTGGAACAGGAGCCGAGCTGTTCACAGAAAAGTTGTGTGAAAAATACAGGAAACAGGTGGAGAGAAAGTAAAAAGTGCGCCTTGAAGAAAAAATAAATAACAAGACAATGGTAAATAATACACGCGAGTATAAACGGCAAATCGGAATCACTGTACTTGCAGCAGTTTTATTTGCAATTTCATTGATCCCGATTGCTGTCGTGGCTCCTTATGTCCGCTCAACCGGAGATGATTTGAATTACAGTGCCGGCGTTCATCAGGCGATTCAAAGCGGCACCGGGTGCATGGGAATTTTACAGTCTGTCTGGAGTACAGTTCGTGGAACCTGGTATTCCTGGCAGGGAACCTGGTCCTCTGTGGCGCTGTTCTCACTTCAGCCAGGAATCTGGGGCAACCAGTGGTACCCGCTCACCATTGCAGTGGCTCTTGTCTGCATTGTGTTGGGAACCTGGTATTTCTTGCATGTGACTTTAAGACTCCTTGGAGTCAATAAGCCGGGCAGATGGACCATTGCGTTCCTGCTTGAAATCATTCTGCTGCAGTATCTGCCGAATGGAAAATGCGGTTTATTCTGGTGGACCAGTGTCGCACATTATTGTATTCCGTATGGCATCACGATGATGTGCATGGGGTGGTCTCTTCGATGGATGGAAGGCGGAAAGCTGCGCTTTCTGATCGGGGCTGTTCTTGGGATGACTTATCTTGGTGGAGCAGGGTATCCGGAAGTGGTACTGGCGGCGGTCTGGTTCTTTTTGCTGATTTTATTCGAAATGATGGGAGACGGCAGAGAGAGTAATTCTCTGCATGACAGAAAAGAACTTAGAAAGAAGGCGGCATGGCTGTGTGTTCCGCTTCTTCTGGAAATGATCGGGTTTGCGGTCAGTGCGGCAGCGCCGGGGAATAAGAACCGTGGGGGGGAAGATTTCGGTTTTTCCGTTTCAAGGGCTGCCCATGCCCTGATCGGATGTGTGCATGAGGGCTTTACAGAAACCCTTCATGAATTTCTTCGCGTCCGGCCCCTGATTTTCTTTGCAGTTCTGGCTATTGTTTTTGTCTGGAGATGCACGGATACGGAACATGCCTATTGGAGGGTACGTCATCCGCTGCTCCTGGCTCTGGCAGGGTTTGCAATGATCTGCCTGATTCGTGCGCCGGTGCTGTATGCAGAAGCGGATCCCTCGGGAGGGGTACCGGATTCCTATTGGATGATTTCCATTACGATTCTTACGGTGTGTCTGTCAGGACTGACAGGATGGGCCCGGCAGCACTATGAGAAGAGTGCGCGTCATGCGGCACGAGAGAAGGAAAAGGACAGACATAGGGCGAAACCGGTGGAAGCATATGCATTCGGCATGGTACTGCTGATCTGCCTGCTGATGTATCGGCATATCATCGGAAATACGGTGGATTATACCTGCGTTCAGTTTGCAAAAAGTGGTGCTCTTGCGGACTATCATGAACAGATGGAAGAGTGGCTTTCCATCCTGGAAGATCCGTCAGTGAAAGATGCCAGACTTCCGGCGATGAATGATGTGCAGGGACCGTTTATGCTGATGGTGCCGCTGGAGGATGAGACTGCATGGTCGAACTCCGTATATGCGCGGTATTATGGGAAGAATTCTGTGGTCTGCATCCCGGAACAGAGGGAAATCAATGATTTTTCGAAGAAAACGGTAAAGGGAAAACATGTCGGCAGTCGGCAGCTTTGAGGAAAGTGTTATGGAGAAAGCGGGAAAAAAGATTGGCAAGAGGCGGGAGGTGAGATACGGCAGATACCTTAAAATGTATCTGTGCAATTTGATTCTGCTGGTATTGATCTGGGGAGGCTTTTCCAGATGCCGGCTGGCAAATTCGGATACGCTCTGGGGAGAGATTGATCCGGGGGCAACGCTGATCTCACGGTTAAGCAATTTTCGATGGCTCGGATATGCCGGAGATGCATTCTCTTATTATGTCCTTCACTATTATCCTTATGAGCATCGTACATTGAGTGTTCTGCTGTTTCTGCTCGTATTGGCAGCAGCGCTGCTTTTGATGCAGCTTACCTTTACAAGTGTTCTGAAGGTGAAGAACTGGAATTCCAGGAGAAAAGCGGTATTTCTTGCGGCCACGTCCCTTTGCTTTCTGAATGTGTTGACGTCAGAACTGTTTTACTTTACGGAGAGTCTGCTCATTTTTAAGGCTTCGCTTCTTCTGGCAATGGCGGGCTGTTTTCTGTTCAGCCGGAAGCACTATGCAGTTGGAACGGTTCTGTTGTTTCTTGCCCCGATGTTTTACCAGATGTCCTGCATCTATGCTGCACTGGTGCTGTGCACGCTGGCATACCTGGAGAGTGAGGGAACCGGTTTTGGACGTGTGGTAAGGAGAGAATTCGGATATCTGTGTGCTGCAATGGCGGGTGGTATTCTGAACTATCTGACAGGGCCCTGGCTGGATGCAGTCATTTCAAAAAGAGTCGGTTATGAAATTCTGCCGAGCAAGCAGATTCAGAATGAGTCGCTTTCCTGGCTGGTGCAGAATGTACTGCGGCAGATGAGGGAGTTATATGAGAGCTCTCTGGGACTTATGATGCCGTTGTGGCTGCCGTTCCTGTTTTCGCTGGTGATGACAGTGATGGCTGTTTGGGGGATCTGTCTTGCCGGGAAAAAAGAAGATTTGGGAATCTATTTTCTGTATAAGATCGTTTCGTTTCTGCTCATGTGCGGCATGGCGGTCGTTTCTTTTCAGGGAGAGTTCGTATGCAGAGTGATGGCACCGTTTTATACCATGCAGGCGATGAATGCACTGGTGACGCTGCATTGGATGAACGGAGCGGGAGAGAGGATTCGGCTTTGGACATGGAAGACGGTTTGCCTGTCGGTTCTTGGGTATCTTGCCCTGCAATGCTTCTTTGTTCAGGCGGTGATTGCCAATCGGATGGTCTCGGAGAATCTCGATATTCTGTATGCCAATCAGATATTGGATGTCGTTGAAAAATACGAGAAAGAGACAGGCTGCAAGGTAAAAGCGGCTGCTTTCTGTGTGGATAACAATTACAGCACCTATTATGATCAGGTCAATTATTGTCATTCTGCGACGAATTCGCGGATTGCGGGGCAGGGAACGTATTCTCTGGTCGAGACAGTGGCTTCCTGGCGGGGCATGAGTCTGGGACGTGGAAAGATGGATGAGAGAGTCTATGAAGAGTATTTTGAAGGAAAGAATTGGGATGCTTTTGATCCGGAGGAACAGGTTGTGATTCTGGATGGGAATTTATATGCGTGTGTCTATTGATAAGCGGAGGAACAGATTGAAAAATCGGAGAATCATTGGTTGGGGCATATGCATCGTTCTGGTTATGCTCGGTGTGGCGCGGATTATATGGAATATACAGTATGAAGCGCTGATGGATACGGATGAGACCTGGCATATCGGGAATGCGGTTGAGATGTTCAAGTCGGGAAACTGGCTGATCAATACCTGGAAGTACCAACCGGATTATTATAATTCAAAGCCGCCGCTGAGTCTGTGGATGATTCTGATGTCGTTTCGTTTCTTCGGAGTTAGCCTCTGGTCGGCCAGGATTCCTTCTATGCTTGCCGGGATTGCCATCCTGGTTGGCCTTATGGCCTTTCTGGGAAGAGAATATGGAAGAACTGCCGCAGTATTCTGGGGAATGGCTTTTCTTTTGCTGGACGCGTGTTTTGATTTTCATATGTTCCGTACGGCAAATATGGATTCACTTTTCAATCTCTTCATTGCAGTTTCCGTCATTGGACTTTATAAATCCGAAAAGAATTTTCATTGGATCATTTTATACGGTGCAGGACTTGGTCTGACCTTTTTGACCAAGGGGCCGCTGGTGATTCTTCCGGTTCTGATTGGAGTGCTGGAGCTTCCGCGACTTTTTTCGAAATGGAGATGGAAGGACTTTGCGGCAGGAGTTCTGTGCGCTCTGGGTCCGGTACTTTGCTGGGCTGTTCTGCGATATCGATACGACGGTTTGGCGTTCTTTCGGGAAATGTTCGTAGGAGAGGTGGGCAGGAAAACCAGCTCTATGTTTACCGGACTTTTCCTGAGAGAAGCGCTTACGGAAAAGGTGTTTTTGTTTTTCTATCTGATGCTGTTCTGCCGCTTTGTGCAGCTACTGATTTTTGAGCGATCTCTGCTGGGAGGGGGTAAAAAGCTGATATGTGAAATCGGCGATACCCGTGTATTCTGGTTCTGGTTTCTGGTGCCACTAGCTGTTCATACGGTGGCCGGAACACCCTATGACTGGTATGGTTACCCCTCTCATGTGGCGGCTGCTGTATTGGCCGGTATTTTTGGGGGAAAAGTTTTTGAGGATGCAGTGCGTCGGGAAGCTTCCGGCCTCATTCAGAAAGCCGTTGTGAAGGCTGTAACAGCTGTTCTGCTGATTGCGTGCAGCTGTTACACGGTTCAGAAGATTCGTTCCTATCCTTCCTCCATGGAAGAAACGGGAGGGAATCCTGACACCGGCTTTCGCAATGATGCAATGGCGGTGTCAGCGGAGAAAGACGGCGAATATTGCGGGAAGACCGCGTTTATCCAAAGTCACCTCATGTCGGATCCGACGCAGGAAACGACTTCATGGCGTGATGAGCAGCGCGTGTATTCTGAGATATACTGTGACTGGAACTGTGTGGATGAGGGTGGAATTCAGGCGTTTTTGGAAACGCCGGATTGTGTATTGGTTTTGAATAAGGATTTGTGGGACCAATATGCGGATATTCTCTCGGGATATGTGATTTTAACGGACAATCAGACATTGATTTTCAGTAAAGAGCGTTACTGAACAGGAAAAATGAACGGAGCGGGACTGGAAATGACGGGGAATCGGACAGAACAAATCAGAAGTTTTCGAAGGCGTATGCAAAGAATGTTTTTGTCTCTGTATCTGGCGAGCATCGTTCTGTATTCTCCGCTGATCATTCTTCGTCTTACCAATAACATGGACGGCATGTGGGATCAGGATGATCATGTAACCGGAGCGGCGGAGCTCCGCATGGGGCGATGGTTCTGGCCGATCCTGGACAAGCTTCGCCTGAATGTGTCTCTGGATCCGCTTCCGGCTGTGGTATCACTGGCAGTTTTTGCCTGCGGGGTACTGCTCTTGTTCTCACTGATGCGCGTGCGGATGACAGGGAGAAGGGAGCGTATTTTTGCATGGGCGATCGGCATGATGGTCCTGGCTTCGCCGACGGTTCTGTGCCAGCTCTCCTACAGCCATATGTCCATCAATGATTCGGTCTCTTTCCTGCTGGCCGTTCTTGCCGTCTGGCTTCTTGGGAACGGGAAGGGCGGCTGGAAGAGAATTCTTCTTTCCGGGCTGGTGACTGCAATGATGATGGGCGGATATCAGGCATCACTCGGCATTACCTGTGTGGCGGCATTGTTCGCATTGATCCGAATGCTGCAGTGCAGGGAGAGAATCCGGAATGCGCTTGAATTCGCGGGACGGATGCTGCTGGCCATTGTGATTGGCGCGGGCCTGTACGAAGGATTTCTGCACCTGTGTCTTGCAGCAACCGGGCAGACACTTTCCGATTATAATGGAGCGGATGCCATTACGTTTACGGGAGTGCTGGGAAATCTTCCCTTGAGTCTTCGGCATACCTACACGGCATTCTGGTTTTACTTTGGCGGAGACGGATATCATTTCAATCTCCTGCAGTCGCACGGGTGGTTCCGGTTTCTGTATCTGATCCCGGCGGGGATTGCTGTTTTCTGCATGTGGAAGGCCGTCAGGAAAGAAAAAGGGATGGGAGAGACCGCTGCAGAGAAGGCTGTCCGCATTGTACTGATGCTCGCGGCGTTTCTTCTGATTCCGGTGTTTGCCAACAGTTTTTTCCTTCTGGCAGTATCGGCGGAGACGATGATGCAGATGACCATGGGCATGGCACTGGTTCTGCCGCTTCTGTTCTGCCTTCTGACGAAGAGCGATGGAATCCCTGGTGAACAGGCGGTAACGGCGGGGAAAACATATCCGGGAATTGGACGAAAGAGCGCTTCTGTTGTCGCGGGAGTGGTACTTTTCCTGCTTTTGTACGGAGAAGCCGGGCAGAGTGCGGTGGATCAGTATGCGATGTATGTGGGCAGACAGGCCACGTCAGCGATTGCGAAACAGGTGATGAATCAGTGGACAGTGACGGGAACGGATTATACCGAAAATGTGGTTCTTGTTTACGGGGCACCGAAGCAGTCACCGCTGTTTTCGGTATCGGATTTGTTTTACCGTGCGAATTCATATGCACAGTATGGAACCTGGGCTTCCACGCCGGAAGGGAACCGGCTCTGCTGGTTTCATTTCTTTGAGCAGCAGCTGCGGGTGAATGTCAACTATGCGGAGGGGGATACCCTGGAGACCATTTACAACTCGCCGGAGGTAGCGGCGATGCCGGTCTATCCGGCGGCCGGTTCCACGGCCAATGTATGGGGCGTGACCGTGGTGAAGATCTCGGAGTAAGCAGCGGGATGCCTTCAACTGAGAGTAAGCGGAGAATGAAGAGTCCGTCGAAGCAATGAGAAGTGTTTGAGACAGTTACGAGGGGGAGCTGAATGGAGCAGGCGAAGAGGAGTTCCAATTTTGAGCTGCTGCGGATTGCAGCAATGCTGATGATCATCATGTTTCACATGGTGCAGCATGTCATTTACCGGCAGATGACGAACTGGACCTATATGGCTTACTACAATAATGGTCTGTTCAATAATCCGTTATTATATAAGCAATTGTACATCCCTGCCGTGATGACACCGCTCGGCCTTGTCGGAAATGGTCTGTTTATCATGATTTCCGGATATTTTACTGCCTCGAAGCCGAAGGTAAATGCCGCAAAGGCGGGAAAGAAGCTGCTGGAGCAGCTGGCATTCGCATCACTCCTTCTGGTGATTGGTTCGGCGGTTCTGTTCAAGAGGATGAACAGTGAGCTTCTCGAGCTGATACCGGTTACGATCTTTCAGACGGACTGGTGGTTTGTCGGATATTATTTCTGCGTGCTGCTGATTGCGGCAGTTTTTCTGAACCGGAGAGTCGTCCGGCTGGATCAGAAGAAATATACGGCATTTCTTGTGATTTTACTGGCAGTGGTGCAGTTCGGATGGTCCGGGGAACTGGCGGATAACCTTGCTTCCGGTCTGCGCATTCTGTTAAACGGTATTTTTCTGTACTATCTGGGCGGCTATATTCATCGGTACAATCCGTTTCAGAAGGTGCGAGGCTATGTTCTTGTACTGCTGATCGCGGCTTCTTATTTTCTCGTACTGCTGAATTATCACAACATAACACTCTCCAACATTGAGCAGTATCTTCGGCAGGGATCCGAGGATACCTTCCTTCAGAGTGCCGTGTATTATGATAATTTCAGCATCGTGGTAACCATTCATGCCGTCGCCCTGTTTGAAATTTTCCGACGGATCCGGATTCCGCACAGCAGGCTGATCAATTTCCTTGGAGGAGCGACTTTTATGATTTATCCCCTGCATGAGAATGCGCTGGTTCACAGCCTCTGGAACATGCAGGACTGGATTACGGTGCTTTACAATGATCCTGTTTCATTTCTTGGACGGTTCCTGCTTGTGGCAGCTGTGACCTTTGTTCTTGGAGTTCTGATCTACTGCGGATATCTGGGACTGAAATGGATGCTGCACCGGTTCCGGTGGATTTTTGTGAAGGAATCCGGGACGGAGCTGAGCGAATAGGAAATTGCCCGGGCATGTGATCTCCTGAAATGTCCATGGGAAGGCTGGTCATTTCTGACCACAAGTTTACAAAAGATGGCATGTCTGCCAAGATTTTCCTGTTCAAATTGACGAGTGCAGGGGCTATAATGAGAGCCGTGAGGGTCTGGAATCGAGAATCCGGACTTTCGCGGCTTTTTTATACTCTATCCTATGAGGAGGTATCATACATGATCTTTCAGAAGAAACATCTGACGAGTATTGATGCCGGGCACTACAAGCACACCTGCGATTCCGCAACAGAGGTGATGCCGCTTCCTTCCATCGTGAAGCTCTCGATGTCGGAGAATATCGGTGCACCCTGCAAGCCTCTCGTGAAGAAGGGAGACTATGTGAAGGTCGGTCAGCTGATCGGCGATACGGACGCGTTCTTAAGTGTTCCCGTGCATGCCTCGGTTTCCGGTACGGTGACGGGGATTGAGACGGTCCGCAATGCCATGGGCGGTCAGGACACGCTGGTCTGCATTGAGCCGGACGGTAAGCAGGAGATGGCGGAGGATCTGAAGGCTCCGGTCATTGAGGATCAGCCCGCGTTCATCAAGGCGATGCGTGCATCCGGCCTGGTCGGCCTCGGCGGAGCATCCTTCCCGTCCTGGGTCAAGTTCAATCCGAAGAACCTGATTGATATTGATACGCTGATTGTCAATGGCGCGGAGTGCGAGCCTTTCATCACATCGGACCACCGGACGATGCTGGAGGACGCGCAGAATGTCATTGACGGAGCACTTGCACTGAAGAAATGGCTGATCGCGGAGGAGGTTTACATCGCGATCGAGATCAACAAGCAGAACGCGATTGACAAGTTCAATCAGATGATCCGGGATCAGCACCTCGAGGGCTTCCATGTCTTCCCGCTGCAGTCCCGCTATCCGAAGGGAGCGGAGCGTGTCCTGATCTATGAGGTGACGGGCAAGCAGTGCGACGCCGGCGTTCTTCCGGCATCCCTCGGTGTCATTGTGTCCAACATCACTTCGACGGCCTTTGTCGGCCAGTACCTGAAGGACGGCATTCCGCTGGTGAAGAAGCGTCTCACCGTGGACGGCGACGCCATTGCACAGCCGAAGAACGTGATGGTTCCCAACGGCGCTCTGGTTCACGATATCGTGGAATTCTGCGGCGGCTACAAGAAGGAGCCGAAGAAGATCCTTCTCGGCGGACCGATGATGGGACGCGCGATTTTCTCGGATGCGGTTCCCGTTGTCAAGGCGAACAATGCGATCCTTGCTTTCTCGGAGGACCTTGCAGCCATTCCGGAGGAGACGGCCTGCATCAACTGCGGACGCTGCCATACGGCCTGTCCGTTCAACCTTCTGCCGACCCGCTTTGCCGATGCGTATCTGCATAAGGATGTGAAGACACTGCAGGATCTTCAGGTCATGCAGTGCATGGAGTGCGGCTCGTGCTCCTACGTCTGCCCTGCGCACAGACCGCTGGCATTCTACAACAAGCTGGCGAAGAATCTGGTAAAGGAGGCGAGCAAAAATGGAAGGAAATAACTATAAAACCAATCTGACCGTGTCGGCTTCTCCTCATCTTGTGACGAAGCTAGATACGAAGAAGACTATGCAGTATGTGGTTCTGGCCCTGCTTCCTTCGGTCATCATGGCAACTGTGTACTTCGGGTTCGGAGCGCTTCTGCGCGTGATTCTCGGCGCCGTATTCTGCTGGGCGTCGGAGTATCTGTATGACAGAATCATGAAGAAGGAAGACACCACGAAGGACTGCTCCTTTGCGGTGACCGGCGTGATTCTCGCGCTGAATCTTCCGGCGAACTTCCCGGTGTGGATGGAAGCCATCGGCTGTGTGGTCGCCATCGTGATTGTGAAATGCCTGTACGGCGGCATCGGCAGGAACATCGCGAACCCTGCCATCGTTGGCAGAATCGTGCTGCTTCTGTCCTTTACGTCCTATATGACGAGCTGGCCGCTCACAAGATTCCAGAAGGCGGTAATAAGTGTGGACGCGGTGACGGGAGCGACGCCTCTCGGGCAACTCGCAGACGGTGCGGCAAGCCTTCCGTCCCTTACGGATATGCTGCTGGGCAACATCGGCGGAGCAATGGGCGAGACGTGCACGATCGCGATCCTGATCGGCGGAATCTTCCTGATCTGGAAGAAGATCATCAGCCCGGTCATTCCGCTGACGTTCATCGGCACGGTGTTCGTCTTTTCTCTGATTTATTACGCCTGCGTCGGCGGAGCCGGACAGTATGGTGCGCTTGGCATGGCAGTCTATGAGATCCTGGCAGGCGGCGTGTTCTTCGGCGCATTCTTCTGCGCGACGGATTATGTGACCTCGCCCATCATGAAGCGCGGCAAATACATTTACGCGGTCGGATGCGGCGTGTTCACGATGATCATTCGTCTGTTTGCTTCTTACCCGGAGGGCGTGTCATTCGCCATTCTGTTCATGAACGCAATGACTCCTCTGATTGACCGCTTCGTGGAGCGCCAGTATTACGGCATCGCCAAGGCGGAGAAGGAAGCGAAGAAGGCTGCGAAGGAAGCAGCCGGGAGCGCTCCCGCAGATGAGGCGAAGGGAGGTGCGAAGGCATGAGCAAGAAGACAAACGCGGCTTCCGCAGAAGAGAATTTCGGAAAAGAATACATCTATCCGGTTGTGATTCTGGTTGTCATCTGCGTGGTGACAACGGCACTTCTGGCGATCACGAATTTCATTTCCGCGCCGATCATTGAGAAGAATCAGGAAGCTTCCGCAACGGCAGCGAGAAAAGAGCTGCTGACGGATGCCGACTCCTTTACGAGCGTGGACACGGACCTTCAGACCTCGGAGGATCAGTCCGCAAAGGTGACCGAGGTTTATCAGGCGGACAACGGATCCGGCTATGTCATCACGGTGGTGACGAAGTCCTTCGGCGGCGATCTGACGATGATGGTCGGCCTTTCTTCGGACGGGACCATCACAGGCGTCAAGGTGACGGACAGCTCGGATACCCCGGGTGTCGGCTCGAAGGATGCACAGCCGGAGTATCTGGCTCAGTATGACGGACTCTCCCAGCTGACATCGGAGGATGTCAAGAAGGAAACCTCTGAGACATCGGACGGAGCGGCTTTCCAGTACATCACCGGTGCGTCGGTTTCCGGATCGGCCATTCATAAGGGAGTTTATCTGGCACTCGAACAGTACAAGGCGTTAGGAGGTGCTCAGTAATGGAAGAAGTTCAGAAGAAATCAAAATTCAGCATCCTGACGAACGGTCTCATCAAGGAGAACCCCGTTCTGGTGCTGGTAATCGGTACCTGCCCGACTCTGGCAACCTCCACTTCCGTGGAGACGGGGCTTGGCATGGGCCTTGCGGCAACGGCCGTTCTCGTATGCTCGAACATGGCGATCGCGGCGCTTCACAAGCTGATCCCGGACAAGGTCCGGATCCCCTGCTTCATCACGGTCATTGCAGGCTTCGTTACCATTGTGCAGATGCTGCTGCAGGCATTCGTGCCGTCCCTGTATTCGGCACTCGGCCTGTATCTGCCGCTGATCGTTGTAAACTGCATCATCCTCGGACGTGCGGAGATGTTTGCGTCCAAGAATACGGTGGGAGATTCGGCACTGGACGGCCTCGGCATGGGACTTGGCTTTACGCTGACGCTGTGCATCATGGGTTCCATCCGTGAGATTCTGGGTTCCGGCACCTGGCTTGCCGGCGACTGGTTCGGCCTTGCGCCCGGCTTCAAGGGAATTCCCATCCTGTCGAATTTCATACCGGGCATGTCCATCATGACGATGGTTCCCGGCGGATTCTTTGTTTTCGCCTGCGTGATGGCCGCGGTTCATCATCTGACAAGAGACAAGTCGAAGATCCGTAAGGACTTCGGCTGCAGCGCCTGCGCGATGGAGGGCTCCTGCTCTCCGGAGAGAAAAGCACTGGAGAGCGGCTCCTGCGCGGTCGATGAGAAGACGGCAGAGGCCATGAAGATCGCGAAGGCAGCAGAAGCCAAAAACGCGTCTGCGTCTGCCGCACCTGAGAAGGAGGTGAAGTGATCATGAGCCTTACGAAAATGATTCTGATCATCATCTCGATGGTCCTTGTCAACAACTATCCTCTGGCCCAATTCCTCGGCATCTGCCCGTTCCTCGGCGTTTCCAAGGATCTGGACAGCGCAAAGGGCATGGGCATTGCGGTTACGCTGGTCATGGGTCTTGCGTCCATCGTGACCTTCCCGATCCAGCAGCTCCTTCTGTCCTGCGGCATCGAGTATCTGCAGACCGTTGTTTTCATTCTGGTCATTGCGGCACTGGTACAGTTCATTGAGATGTTCATGAAGAAGAACATGCCCGCACTGTATACGTCACTGGGCATTTACCTTCCTCTGATTACGACAAACTGCGCGGTTCTGGGTGTCTGCATTTCCAACACCGAGGACTACACGGTGGCAGCGGTCGGCTCCTTCGGCGCGGCATATGTCTATGCGATTCTGCAGGGCTTCGGCGGCGGCCTCGGTTTCTGGTTCGCCATGATGATCATGGCAGGCGTCCGCACCAAGCTGCAGGATCAGTCCGCGGTTCCGAAGGCCTTCCAGGGCGTTCCGATTATTCTGACGACGGCGGCGATATTGTCTTTGGCGTTCATGGGATTTTCGGGAATGATCTGAAAAGAGAGGTATCATTATGAACTTAATCATCATTGCAATTGTTCTGATCCTCGTGGTCGGCCTGATTGCCGGAATCCTTCTGTCCTATGCGTCGAAGGTGTTCGCCGTGAAAGAGGACCAGCTTTTCCTGG
Source organism: bacterium (assembly GCA_963655255.1). Lineage (GTDB taxonomy): Bacteria > Bacillota > Clostridia > Lachnospirales > Lachnospiraceae > CAG-791. The sequence goes on along the minus strand of CAVKEB010000005.1, from coordinate 91,740 downwards.
ATCTGCGTGCACAGCTTCCCGGCGCGAACTGCGGCGGCTGCGGCTTTGCAGGCTGTGACGACTATGCGCATGCCCTTGCGAACAAGGACGCTGCGGAGCCGGTTCCCTGCACGAAGTGTGCGGTCGGCGGCCCGGCGGTTGCGGCAAAGCTCGCCGCGGTTCTCGGAACCTCGGCAGGCGATGTGGAGCGTCAGGTGTCCTTCGTTGCCTGTAACGGCACGAAGCAGAACGCAAAATCGCTGTATGAATACTCCGGAAGAGTGGAGAGCTGCGCGGCGGCAAAGACGCTCTTTGGCGGATCGAAGGAATGTCCTTACGGCTGCATCGGCCTCGGGGACTGCGTGAATGCCTGTGAATTCGACGCCATTCATCTCTGTGACGGTGTCGCAGTGGTCAACCCGGAGGTCTGCACGGCCTGCGGCAAGTGCATCAAGACCTGCCCGCAGCACCTGATTTCCCTGAAGCCTGTTTCGGAGAAGGTGTTCGTCCAGTGCTCCAATAAGGATCTCGGCAAGGCAGCCATGGCGGTCTGCAAGACCTCCTGCATCGCATGCCGGATGTGTGAGCGGACCTGCCAGCACGATGCTGTTCATGTGGTCGACAACGTGGCGGTCATTGATCCTGCCAAATGCGTCGGCTGCGGCGAGTGCGCAGCGAAGTGTCCCAAGCACGCCATTCTGGATCTGGCGAAGAAGGCATAATACGGCAGCTCCGGTATCATGTGAAGGTACAGCCGGGCAAGGACCGCTTCCGTGGATTCATAACGGCGCAGATGTATTGCAGAGCAAGAAACAGGACGGTATGTGCAGAACGGCATATCATGAGAATGAGACGGCGGAGAGAAATCTCCGCCGCCTTTTTTGCGCTTCGCGCTTGTGGTAAAATAAATGTGTTTGCCCGGATGAGGCGTGCCTGCAGATACAGGACAGGCATGTCGGGGAACGATCAGAGAACTATCATGCGGCAGGAAGCGGAAGACGCCCTGCGGCATCGGGACGAAGAGCAGGAGAGGGGAAGAGCCGGAAATGCCGGAAACGAAGCAGTATGACAGGATCATCATAGGAGCCGGTCTGTACGGACTGTATGCGGCTTTGTTCTGCTGCAAAAGGGGCCAGCACGTGCTCGTTCTGGAGTGTGACCGGCAACCCTTTCTGCGGGCGACCTACATCAATCAGGCGAGGGTCCATCAGGGGTATCATTATCCGCGGTCCTTATCCACCGCAATCAAATCTGCCGGGTATTTCGAGCGCTTCAACCGGGACTACGGTTTCTGTATCAACCGCGAATTTGAACAGATCTATGCCACATCCAGCCAGTATTCCTGGTCGAGCGGGGAGCAGTTTGAGAAATTCTGCCGCGCGGCAGGAATTCCCTGCGAGGAGCTGCCGGTCGGGAAGTATTTCAAAGAGGGAATGTGCGACGGAGTATTCCGCACGAGAGAATATACCTATGACGCGCGGATTCTGCGGGATTATTTTCTGCGGGAGCTGGAACCCTTCGGGAAGGAGTGCGATCTGTGCTTTGGAGCAGAGATCGGGGCCGTTGAAAGACTCACGGACCGGTACCGAATCCGTTTTCAAAGAGCCGGGGAGTCGGGGGAATGTGAGGCTTCCGCACCCTTTGTGCTGAATGCCACCTATGCCGGAACCAATCAGATCAACCGGATGGCGGGCTTCGAGCCTTTTGGTATCAAGTATGAGCTGTGTGAGATCATTCTCTGCGATGTGAATGAGAAGCTGAAGAAGATCGGCTTTACCGTGATGGACGGGCCGTTTTTCTCCATCATGCCGTTTGGGAAGACGGGACTTCATTCGCTGACGTCGGTAACCTTCACGCCGCACACGACAAGCTATGCGGAGGTTCCCTCCTTTTCCTGTCAGAAGGAAAGCCGGGGACACTGCTCGGAAGAGAGACTCGGCAACTGCAATGACTGCCCGGCCCGGCCGCAGACGGCCTTCCCCTACATGGCCAATCTTGCGCGCAAGTATCTGCGCGATGAATATGAGTTTGATTACCGGGAGTCGCTCTTTTCCATGAAGCCGATTCTGATGAGCTCGGAAATTGACGATTCGAGGCCGACGGTGATCCGAAAATTCTCGGAAAATCCGACCTTTGTCAGCGTCCTGTCAGGGAAGATCAATACCGTTTACGATCTGGATGCGGTGCTGGGAGAAGACTGATTTCCGTAAAAAGCGAAGCGGGAACCTTTGGAGATACAGACAGGTATGAATGAGAAGATCGTAAACAATAAAGAGCAGAATTTCGTCTCTGCCGTCATCTACGTTCACAATGCCGGGGACCGGATTGCAGCATTTCTCGGTATGGTGATGGAGGTTATGGAGCAGAATTTCGAGCATTCGGAGATCATCTGCGTCAATGACAGCTCGGAGGACGAGAGTCTTCCGGTCATCCGGGATGTCAGCAAAAGGGCGGTGAAGACCAGCATCTCCGTTGTGAACATGAGCTATTATCACGGTCTGGAGCTGGCCATGGATGCTGGGATGGATCTTGCAATCGGGGATTTTGTATTCGAGTTCGACAATACGGTTCCGGATTTCGATCCGTCCGTCATCATGAAAATCTACCGTCACTCGCTGGAGGGCTATGACATTGTCAGCGCCTCGCCGAATCGGAAGGAGCGGCTGTCCTCCCGGCTGTTTTACCGGATCTTTGCGAAGTTTGCGGCCGTTTCGTACCGCATGAATACAGAGAGCTTCCGGGTTCTGAGCAGGCGGGTGATCAACCGGGTGAGCTCGATGAACAAGACGGCTCCCTACCGGAAGGCACTGTATGCCAACTGCGGCCTGAAGACGGACTGCATCCGCTACGAGGTGGAGGAGCATCCGGGGAAAAAGGGCTCCCAGGGCGAACCGGAGGGAACGGCCGCGCGGTCACCGCGGGACAGAAGAGGACGGGACCGGAAGGAACAGCGCTATCGTCTGGACCTTGCGGCGGATGCGCTGATTCTGTTTACGGAGGTCGGATACCGCTTCTCCATGACGATGACGGTCGTGATGATGCTGATGTCCATCTTTATGACGGTGTATTCCCTTGTGACTTATTTTGTGATCCATCCGGTGGAGGGCTGGACGACGACCATTTTGTTCCTGTCGGTGGCCTTCTTCGGGCTGTTCGGAATCCTGACGATTATTGTGAAATATCTGCAGCTTCTGGTGGATATGGTCTTTAAGAGAAAGCATTACAGCTTCGAGAGCATTGAGAAGCTGACAAAATAGGGAGCATTCGGCAAAACCGCTGCACTCGAAGATGCTTGATGACATCTTCTCCTGCTAGAGTGCCGCTTGGCGGCACTCTGTATACAGAGAGAATTCGACTTCGCGAAATTCTCTCTGGTATCGCGGATTTTGCCTCAACGAGGTATAAAATATTGAATTCACTGGTAGGATACACGGGCTTTGTCGGCGGCAACATCTGTGCGGAGGGCCGGTTTGACGGCTTATACAATTCCAAGAATATTGAAGAGGCCTATGGAACCGGGCCGGAGCTTCTTGTCTACGCGGGACTTCGCGCGGAGAAATATCTGGCAAACAACGAGCCGGAAAAGGACATGGAGCTGATCCTGCAGGCAGAGGAGAATATCCGGAGAATCGGGCCGAAGAAGCTGGTTTTGATTTCCACCATTGATGTTTTCCGGAACCCGGTCGGTGTGGATGAAACGACGGAAATTGAGACGGAGGGCCTGCAGGCCTATGGCTATGACCGTTATCAGCTGGAGTGCCGGGTGCGGGAGGAATACCCGGATGCGTTGATCATTCGTCTCCCGGGGCTTTTCGGGAAGGGAATCAAGAAGAATTTTATCTATGATTACCTGCACGTTGTCCCGTTCATGCTGAAAGAGAATAAATTCGAGGAGCTCGCGGGAAGGGAACCGGGACTTCGGAAGGTTTACGCGCGGCAGGACAATGGATTTTACCGCCTGCAGGCATCGGAAGAAGAAAAGCGGGAGCTGAAGGGAACGTTCCAGAGCCTTGGCTTTACGGCACTCAACTTCACGGACAGCAGGAGCAGCTATCAGTTCTATGATTTGTCAAGGCTCTGGGCGGACATTCAGACAGCACTGGAACTGGACCTTCGTCTCTGGCATCCGGCAACGGAGCCGGTGACGGCGGGAGAGGTGTACCGGTACCTGACGGGACAGGATTTCTGCAATGAGCTTGCGGGCACACCGGCGGCCTACGATTACCGAACCGTGTATGACTGTCAGTTCGGCGGGAGGAACGGATATATCATGGACAAGGACAATGTCCTTCGGGCAATCCGGATGTTTGTGGAAAAAGAAGCCGGATGAGAGACAAAAGTATTTCCGGGTTTGCGGTAGAGAAAATCCGGAACAGTGCACGTTTTCGGGAAAAACAAGGGTTCGCTTCAGCGAGGTATCAGGATGCAGCAGAAAAAAAGACCGGACGGAAAGAAAATCGGGATTGTCATATTCCTTTTGGCAGCAGTGATTTTTCTGTTCCGGCTGGATGTGACAAAGTCGTTTTTCCACGGATATTTCACGGATGCAAGACCGTATGAGAATGTAGGCGCGGATTCCATTCTGGGGACCTGGGATCTTTCCGAGGGGACGTATTCTCTGGAATTCACGCCCGTGGAGGATCATTTTGCGGGAGTCGTTCTGTATCTGGAGAATCAGTCGGAGAACAATACGGGGAGCCTTGCTCTTCAGATCCGGGACGCCGGAGGCGCCCTTGTAAGCTCCGGGGAGGCAGACCTTTCTGAGGTAAAAAATGAGCATGCCTACAAGGTGCAGATGAAGGGAAACCTTCGAAAGGGAGAGACATACCGGCTGGAGATTGCCGCGAAGGACTGCGGGACGGTGCCGTCTCTGATTCTGGTGGATTCCGCTTTCCGGATGGAGGAGAGCACAGAAGACAGTCTCCTGATCGGCTATGCGTATGCAAAACCGGACTTTTCGGATTCGGAGCGGCTTCTGATCACCCTGTTCGTGATCGGAGGGATGCTGGTTCTTGCGTCTTTCCTTGCCCGGGGAGACAGAAAAGGGCCGGGAAAACAGAACGTTTCCGGCAACGTTTCCTGCGAGGAGAGCACGGAAAAGCAGGAGAAGAAGCCTTTTTACGGGAACAGAAAGAATGCTCTGCGAAGAGGGGGCATCCTTCTGATTCTGATGACGGTGCTTGCCTGGAATTACAGTTTCAATTCTCTGGACGGGAACAATGATTCTTTTGAGGATTTTCAGGCGGACAGCGAGAGGCTGGTGACACAGGCGATTGAGGCGGTGCAGGAGGGAGTCCCCAATCCGTCCGGAACCGGACTGATCAAGCTGGATACACTGCAGGGGACGGAAGGGTCCGAGACGGATTATCCTACGGATGATGACTGGCTGGACGGGTATCATCGGACAGATCCTGCCATCCGGCTCCGGGTATCGGCTTATACAGAGCAGTATGCCGTCCCCGGGAATTTTATCCGGTTTGCAGATGGTGAGACGAGTCAGATCCTCGCGGTCACGGAAGACGAAAGCGAAGACTGGATGACCGTGGTACTGGACATCGACAGCCCGATGGATGAAGCGAAACTGGGAAGCCTTACAGAGGCATCTGTCCTCGATGCGGAGGAGAATCCGGTTCCGGAGAAAGTGGCGGAGGCGTACGGAAGCCAGTATGGACTGCAGGGGAAGGTATTTCAGCATCTGGCAAGCGTCGATCTGGATCTTCTCCGGACCTGGTGTGCACTGGCTGCGGGAGCGGTTCTTCTTCTGGTGGCCCTGCTTGTCTGCAAAACCTGCGGCAGACTGATGGGCATGATCTTCTATGCGGTTTTTCTGCTCTCTCCCTGGGTCGTGAACTTTGCCAACAACCTGTACTGGGTGGAGTTTACATGGTTTCTTCCGATGGCGGCAGGACTGTTCTGCCTGTGGAAGCTGGACCGGAGAGTCTGCAGGATTTTCTCCTACGGATTCGTATTTCTCGCCGTTATGATCAAATGTCTGTGCGGCTATGAGTACATTACAACGATCATGCTGGGCGCGATTGCTTTCCCTGCGGGGGAATTTTTCACCGCGCTGGCGAAAAAGGACCGGGAAAGGGCAGGGCTCCTGTTCCGCACCATTTTCCTTCTGGGGGTCTCGGCTCTTCTTGGCTTTGCGGCAGCCATCTGCATTCACGCACCGGTAAAATCCGGCGGAAGCCTCACGGAGGGAATCCACCTGATCATTCAGGAGGATGTTCTTCGCAGAACCTATGGGGCGGATCTCAATGCGTTTGAGAATCTTCCGTATTTTGAGCAGTATGCGCTGACGGCATCGGCGTGGGAAACGCTCTGCAAGTATTTTCATTTCAAGACGGAGGTCATTACCGGCATCGGCGGCAATCTGTTCCCGCTCCTTTGCCTGATTCCTCTTGCGCTGATGGCATGGGATGTGCGAAGGAAGCACCTGAATGTACGTGAGGCTGCATGGTACGCCGTCTTCTTTGTGACATCGGTCAGCTGGTTTGTGCTGGCCAAATCACATTCCTGTGTGCACACGCATATGAACTTCGTCCTGTGGTATTTCGGCTTCGTGCAGAGCTGCTTCTATATCATTTTACGGCATTTGATTCATTGGCTGCGGGAGCAGGAAAATCACAGGAGCGTCGGAGAACTATGAAACTTTCCATTTCCAATATTGCATGGACAGAACGTCAGGATGAGACGGTTTACGGATGGATGCGGGAGTGCGGCTTCGAAGGACTTGAGATCGCACCGACCAGAATTTTTCCGGAGGCTCCCTATGAACACCGGAGGGAGGCCGCGGAATGGGCAGAGAGACTGAAGGAGGAGTGCGGCTTTTCGGTGCCGTCCATGCAGTCCATCTGGTATGGAAGAACGGAAAGGCTGTTCGGTACCGAAGAGGAGCGGAAGCTTCTCACCGCATATACAAAGGCGGCCATTGATTTTGCCGCTGCAGTTGGATGCCGCAATCTGGTCTTCGGATGCCCGCGGAATCGCTGCCTTCCAGGCAAAAGTGAAACAAGGGCCGGTGACAGGACAGAAAACGGCCGTGAAGCGATGGATGCGGAAGGACGGAACGGCGGAGGCGGGCAGGAATCCGGATGGATGGAGACGGCGGTCCGGTTTTTCCGCGAACTCGGGGAATACGCACGGACGCGCGGGACGGTGATCGGTATGGAAGCCAATCCGCCGATGTACCATACGAATTTTATCAATACCACGGAAGAAGCGCTGGACCTGGTGGAGCGCGTGGATTCCGGAGGATTTCTGCTGAATCTGGATGTCGGGACGATGCTCGTCGGCGGAGAAAACTGCGACGGGCTGAAGGGGCGGATCCACCTTGTCAATCATGTTCATATCAGTGAACCCGGGCTGAAGCCGGTTCAGGAAAGGCCGCTTCACCGGGAGCTGAATGCGCTCCTTAGGGAAGAAGGTTATGACGGATTTGTTTCCGTAGAGATGGGAAAGGCAGAGGACGGATCGCTGGGGGCGCTGCGGGATGCCATGATCTATGTGCAGTCCGTGTTCCGGTAGGATGGAAAGGACCTTGGGATCGGCTGCGATCCGGTATTGATCTGACGGAAAGAAGGAATGTAATGGTCGTTGAAAAAATGCACAGCGTTATAACAAGATTGATCGGTATTGTTGCCTTCCTTCTTTTTACCATGATCTTAATGATCAATGTTGGAGCGGATTTCACGGAATTTACATGGAAAAAGGACTTTCTGCTTCCAAATATTGTTCTGATCGCTGCGGCGGGGCTTGTCTGGCATGTCATCGCGCGCGGAGGCAGGAAAAGAAGTCCGGTGTCTGCGGAGGCTCCAAACGCTGTTCGGATCGGAGAAAGTTCTGTGCCGGTCTGGCCAATTGTGCCATGCACGGTTTTGTTGTTTTTCCTGCAGCTCTGGATTTGTTACAGTATTTTTTTTGAAACCGGCTGGGATCCGGCGGCGGTCACGGCTGAGGTCCGGAATATTATTGATGATCGAGGGATCAACTGGCAGTGGTATTTTCAGGCGTACCCGAATAATCTGACTCTTGCGCAGGCGGAGTACTGGATTCTGCGGGCGAATCGCGCGCTGAATCTGTTTCGGGGAGACTATGAGCTCATGGCACTGGCTGCCGTCAACTGCTTGCTGTCTTCCCTGACCTGCATGCTGGTGTATTTGACTGGCAGGAGGATGTTTTCTGAGAATGCCGCGGTTTCATGGATACTGTGGGGGCTGGCGGTCCTCCTTGCAGGACTCTCACCCTGGATGGTCATTGCGTATACGGATTCCATGGGACTGATTTTCCCGATTCTGGATCTTTATCTGTATCTGCGTCTGACGGAGGCGAAAACTTCCCGGGGAAAAATTTTCGGATGGGCGTTTCTGCTGATTCTCGGATACTGCGGATATCGGATCAAGCCGCAGGCCCTGATCATGCTGATTGCCATAGGAATTGCAGAACTTCTGAGAAATCTGAGGCCTCGTGATGCCGCCGCATTCGGCAAAACCGCCTCCGCGGATTTTGCCGCATCAAGGTATAAAAAATGGATGGGGCTGGTTCTCGTTCTGGTGATTGTCGGTATTGCGATCATGGGCATTCGCGGAGAGCAGAATCACTGGCAGACTTCAAGAGGCTTTGTTTCCGACAGTGAAAAGAGTATGGATCCCCTTCATTACCTGAATATGGGGCTGAATACGGAACAGGATGGTGCCTTTCTACAATCCGATCTGGATCGGTCGGCAAAATTTGGGACAAAGGCGGAGAGGGATCACTACAATCTGCAGAGTGCCGGGAAGCGCATGAAGGCAATGGGAGCCAATGGACTGCTGAAGCATCTGGTCAGAAAAATGATGGTGGTTTACGCAGACGGAACCTTTGCCTGGGGATGCGAGCCGGACTTCTGGCAGACCGAACTGCCGGAAACAAACGGAGCTGCATCACGAATTCTGAGAGCGTTTTATTATGAAGACGGGGCATATTACCGCGTGTTCGAGACCATGGAACAGGCTGTGTGGATCTTTGTTCTTGTTGGCGGTTGGATTTCTTCGCTGAAGATGCTTCGGAAAAAGGGAAAGAGCGCCTATTATGCGATGGCTCTTGCCCTGATTGGAATTACGGTATTTGAAATTCTGTTCGAGGCAAGGGCAAGGTATTTATATCTGTATGCACCGGTATTTGTGCTGATGACAGGGTACAGTGGTCTGCGGGACGGATCCGGTTCAAACTGTCAGGAGAAATAAGAAAGAAGAACAGAAGTTTTATGGAAAGCAGCTGCAAAGAGATCATTTATGAGAAGAAGCCGGGAGTGCCTCGTTTTACCTGTCGGGAATTTGGAGAGAAAACAAAGGATTATGTTGTTCTGATTCCGATCATCAATGAAGGTGACCGGATTCGGAGGGAACTGGAGCGCGCGAAGGAGCAACATGTGGCGGACCATGCCGACCTTGTGATCTGCGATGGGGGCTCCACGGATGGCTGCACGGAAGAGGAAGGACTGAAGAGCCTGCAGGTGAATGCACTTCTGGTGAAGCAGGATGACGGCAGGCAGGGGGCTCAGCTCCGCATGGGAATCTGGTGGGCTCTGCAGCGGGGCTATAAGGGCATTGTGACCATTGACGGGAACAACAAGGACAGCATCGAGGACGTTCCGAGGTTTATCGGGAAGCTGGAGGAGGGCTACGATTTTGTCCAGGGATCCCGTTTTATCAAAGGCGGAAAGGCGGTGAATACGCCGTGGATCCGCACGGTGTCGGTCCGTCTGATCCATGCGCCGGTGATTTCTCTTACGGCGCATCAGAAGTTCACGGATACCACCAATGCGTATCGGGCGTATTCGGCAAGATATCTTTCGGACGAGCGGGTGCAGCCGCTCCGGGATATTTTCATGACATATGAGCTTCTTGCCTATCTTTCCGTGCGCGCTACGCAACTCGGCATGCGCGCGTGTGAGATTCCGGTGACAAGAGCGTATCCGGCGAAAGGGAAAACACCGACCAAGATCAGCTTTTTCAAAGGAAATGCGGAGCTGATGAAGATTTTGTTCGCAAACGCAAGAGGAGCCTATAATCCGTGAACGGTGTGCCTGCTGCATCAGCGGCGCGGATCGGCGGGAAGACGCGGAGAAAAGAGGAAAATCAAAGCATGAACTGTCAGACAGAGAAGAAAATGTGTCCGGGAAAATGGGGGTGGCTCGTTGCGGTGATTCTCGGGATCGGAGCCTTTCTTCTGATTTATGGAACAACGCCGCTTGATGTGACGAATGATGCGTGGATCATGGCGGGATATGATGAGACGGACATCATTCAGCATTATTCCGGGTGGCTTGCCTTCCGGAATTCCGATTGGACGTTTCCGCTGGGGATCGCTTCGGACATGGCGGTGGGAGAGGGAACCTGCATTTCCTACACGGACAGCATTCCGTGGGGGGCCATTGTCTGCAAGGTGTTCCGAGGAATTCTGCCGGAAACGTTCCAGTATTTCGGATGGTATGCATTGCTCTGCTATGTGCTGCAGGGAATTGCCGCGTGGAAGATTCTGCAGAGAAAAAGCGGAAATGTTCTGTATTCTTCGATCGGATCCGTTCTCTTTATCTTCGCCCCGATTCTGATGGAACGCTCGCTCCGTCATACGGCACTGGGGTCCCAGTGGCTGATTCTGTTTGCGATTCTCGTCTGGCTGAATCACAGGGACTGCCCGAAAAAACGTCATTATGCGGAGTTTTTGCTCCTTCTCGTTCTTGCCATCGGCATTCATCCGTATTTTCTTCCGATGATTGCGGTTTTCCTTGTCCTGTGCGTGCTGGAGGATATCCGGAGGAAAAATGCCTTCTGCCTTCTGTATCTTGCGGCGAATCTTGCACTGACCTATGCGGCGGGATGCGTGATCGGCGTACTGGGCACCGGCGTCCAGACTTCCCGCGACGGGTACGGATTTTATTCCATGAATCTGAACGCGGTCTATAATCCGACGAGCCTTGGCGGATATACCTGGTCCTCGCTGATCAAGGTGCATCCGCAGATCCTCGGCAATTATGACGGATTCAATTACCTCGGTGCGGGCGTTTTTGCGGGGCTTCTGATTCTGCTGGTCCTGGAGGTGATTTTCCGGACCGCAGGACAGGAAATGCGCTGGAGGCGCTGGCTTGGCCGGAACGGGGTGGCACTGGCGCTTCTTCTTTTGTGTTTTTTGTTTGCGGTCAGCAATGTGGTGACGCTGAACGACAGGGAGCTTCTGAGAATTCCTCTTCCGGAAAGTCTCGTGAATTTCTGCGGTATTTTCCGCGCGAGTTCGCGCCTGTTTTATCCGGTGTATTACTGCATCCTGATCGGTGTTCTCTACGGCATCTGGCATTATCGGAGGAGAATCGGTGCAGGAAGTGCGGTGGTTCTTATGTGTCTTGTGGTTTTGCTACAGCTGTTCGATCTGCACATATGCATCCGGGAGAAGCATGACAGGATGAAGGAAAATGCCGGTTTCGTCTCGGCCCTGCAGGAGCCGGAACTGAATGCGCTGATGGACGGGAGGGAGAACTTTCTTCTGGACCAGTATTATGACGGCGTGCGGATGCTGTCCGTTCCGGCGCTGAAGCATCATATGAAGCTGTATTTCTCTACGGCGAACAGCGGCTCCTATGAGAGGACGGAAGAAGAGGCGCAGCAGATTCTGGCAGTGATCCGGGAGACCGGAGAGATTGGGGACAATCTCATATTGACCAGTGATCAGGATACGGCACAGCAGTATCTGCAGTTTGAGAATATCGCCTGCTACGAGCGTGACGGAGCGTATTTCCTTTTCGGGAAAAGATGAGGAAAGTGGGGGAGATGCTTCACAAACTGGTGAAGACAGTTTATACCAGTCTTTTTAGCAGCAGCCTTGCAATCATCCCGTTGACAATCCCCGTGACGATGCCGGAGACGATCATGACCGGGAAGTAGTAGACAAGATTCCGGTTGGAGAGAAATAAAATGGCGATGATCAGCTGGCCGAGGTTGTGAAACACGCCGCCGGTCATGCTGACACCGAAAATGGAGAACAGGCAGGATTTTCCTGCCTGTTCTCTTTTGCGGTTGATCCGAAGAAGAAAGGCCATGGCGGCAAGGCTCGCCGCGGCACCGGCCGCGGAGTAGAGAATGCCGAAGATTCCGGAGAACAGAAGGCCCGCAAGAAGAATCCGGACGGCGTTGACAAGGAGCGCAGAGTGCACATCCATCCGGTAGAGCGCGAATACAATGACCAGATTCGCAAGGCCGAGCTTGACGCCGGGAAGACCAGGCTGAAACGGGATCAGCGATTCCAGAAAGGAAAGTGCGAGTGCGAGCGCGGACAGCATGCCAAGCGTTGCCAGCTGCCGCGGGGAAAGTGTTCTTTGATTATGTTTGGGGTTCGTACGTGTCATGTTGATACCTCACTGCAGCAAAATCCGCGATACCAGAGAGAATTTCGCGAAGGCGAATTCTCTCTGTGTACAGAGTGCCGCTTGGCGGCACTCTAAGCAAGAGAAGATGTCATCAGACATCTTCGAGTGCAGCGGTTTTACTGCAGAATTTCTGCGGAAGCCCGAAAAGAAAGGCACAGGTGCGTTTCTCTCCCGGTAAAAATGCTCGTTATGGATGCCCGTTATCTTGAGATGGCATCGTAGGACGGAGCCGCGGAAGCCGAAGAACCGGTGATTTCGGCGCTCAGGCGGTGCGGCAGACAGACAATCATTTGTCCGGGTTCGTTAATGGAGCCGGTTTGCACACAGATCTGGTTCCGGCAGTCGGATTCCGTCATAGAGACAGCGCTGTTTCGGATGGACAGTGCGTTGGTGCCGTACCGGTTCCGGATTTCAATGGTCTGATCCTTCTGAAGATCGTAGGTGCCGTAGAGCTTTCCGGATATGCGGACCTCCAGAACCGGAGTCTCCTCACGATGTTGGGAAGAGGCAAGGCTCCGGAGAACCGGCGAGAGCGCAATCAGAAGGGCTGCCGCTACAAAAGCAGCAAGAAGAAGGACGTCGCCTTTTTTAATCTCCTTAATCATGATAAAATATCTCCTGATATGCAAAGGCCGACCGGTGAGCTGTGTTATGATGGCAGATCCCTTCCGGCATTTACAGTCTGAATGATTTCATCCTCCGTTCACAGGAATCTGTGAGAGGACAGCGGGATGGAAGTTTGAAAGTGACATCGATATGTCACTTTCAAACTGCAGCATCGGTGCTGATGCACCGGCTGCCACATTCGGCAAAACCGCCTTCGCGGATTTTGCCTCAGCGAGGTATAAGTTTAAAAGTGACATTGATAGGTCACTTTTTAACTGCAGCATCTGTGCTGATGCACCGGCTGCCTCACTGAGGCATACATAAGGAAGCTTGCATGAGAAAACGGAACATGCGTAGCCTCATGGCTTGTGTCTTTGCAGCAGCCATGATTATAACACAGGCCGGCTGCGGACAAATACCGGCACGGCTGTCCGGGACGGAAACAGCGGACAGTGAGACAAAGGAAAGCACTGTGCCGGGAGCGGCAGAGGATCCGGTGACGAAGGAGAGCTTTTACTTCGACACCATCTGCCAGATTACGATTTACGGCATTCAGGCCTCCGGATTTGAGGATGCGGAATCAGGAAAATCGGAGGAAAATGACCGTAAAACCTTTTCCTCCGCAGCGGAAGACGCGATTACCGGAGCGTTTGCTCTGTGCAGTGATTACGAGAAACTCCTCAGTAAAACCGTGGAAGGCTCGGACATCTGGAACATCAATCATGCGGACGGGAAACCGGTCGCCTGTGATGACAGAACCATAGAAATTATCCGAAAGGGAATTTCCTACGGAGATCTTTCTGAAGGAAAATTCGACATTACCGTCGGAAAAGCGGAGGATCTCTGGGATTTTCATTCCGATTCTCCCAGGGTTCCGGAGAAGGATGCACTGGCAGAAGCGGTCCGGCATGTGAACTACAGGAATATTTCCGTGGACCAGGACAAGGGAACCGTGCAGCTTACAGACCCTGAGGCGGAGATTGATCTGGGCGGGATCGCCAAAGGGTACATCGCGGACAAGGTGTGCGAAGCGCTGGAGCAGGAAGGAGTGACCTCGGCGATTGTCAGTCTCGGCGGAAACATTGAGTGTGTGGGCGGGAAGCCGGATGTTACAGGATTCACCACGGAGGAAACGACATTTTCTTCGTTTTCCATTGGCATCGAGACACCCTATTCCGACCGGACGAAGATTGTCGGCTCCTCGCCTCTCGAGGAGGGGACGATGGTGACCTCCGGGGTGTACGAGCGGTATTTTACCGAGAACGGAAAGGAGTATCACCACATCCTTGATGTGAAAACGGGATATCCTGTGGATTCGGATGTCCTTGGCGTCACCATTCAGGGAAAGGAAGGCGCTTCGGCGGACTGCGATGCGCTGTCAACCATCTGCCTGATTCTGGGCTCGGAGGATGGCAGGAGACTGATCGGGAGCATGGAAGGATATGAGGCCCTTTTCATTCTTCGTGATGATTCGGTGCAGAAAACGGAAGGAATGGATTTTACGCCTTCCAAGTAAAACGGAAAATAAGAGAAGAGAAACGGAATGGAAGACCAGAAGAAAAGCAATTCGAATGACTATATGATCCGCGGAATCGCGGGAAACGATGAAATCCGCTGCTTTGCCGTGACGGGAAGAGATCTGGTGGAGAAGGCAAGGGCAGCGCACGGGACGAGCCCGGTGGCAACGGCGGCGCTCGGCAGAACCATGATGGGGGCACTCATGATGAGCGACATGCTCAAAAATGAGGACGACCTCCTGACGATCCGCTTTGACGGAGATGGGCCGCTCGGCTCCATCGTCGTAACGGCGGACCACCACGGAAACGTCAAGGGCTATGTGCAGCAGCCCCTGGTGATGCTCCCGCTCAAGGCGGACGGGCATCTGGATGTCGGCCGCGCGGTCGGAAAGGGAACCCTGACGGTCATCCGTGACCTGGACATGAAGGAAACTTATAACGGGCAGATCGCGATTCATTCCGGTGAAATCGCGGATGATCTTACGCATTATTTTGCGGAGTCGGAGCAGATTCCTTCCTCTGTCGGTCTCGGCGTTCTGGTGGACACCGATCACACCGTAAAGAAGGCCGGAGGGTTTCTCCTTCAGCTGATGCCGTTTGCATCGGATGAGACCATCAGCCGCCTGGAGAAGAATCTTTCCTCCATCCGGTATGTGACCGAGATGCTGGAGGACGGCATGTCGCCGGAGGACATGCTGAGAGAGGCATTGAAGGGCTTCGACGATCTGAAAATCACGGACCGGAGCGATGTCCGGTTTTACTGCAGCTGTTCGAGAGAACGTGTTTCGCGGGCGCTTTCCCTGCTCGGGGAAAAAGAGCTGACCTCCATGATTGAAGAGAAAAAGCCGGTAGAACTTTCCTGCCAGTTCTGTGGCAGAAAATATGCTTTCTCTGTGGCGGAACTGGAGAAAATCAAGGCAGAAGCACAACACAAATGAGTATTACATCCTGGAGCTTTGCGCTTTTTCTGTGCATTGCATTAATTCTGTATTACACGGTATTTGCGGGCAGGAGACAGTGGATCTGCCTATTGCTTGCAAGTATCGCTTTTTATCTGTTTTCCGGCCCGAAAAACCTGTTCTTTCTGCTGCTGACAGCATTGACCTGCTGGGGAGGTGCGCTTGGGATGGAACGGTGGAGTACCGTCTATCAGAGTTACAGGGCGGCAGTGAGATCCCGTGAAAAGACAAAAAAGGAAGATCCTGAAAAAGACACGGGGAACCCGAAAGTGCCGGGAGAGCAGACGAAGTTTTCCGGAACCTGTCTTACTGGAATGACGGTGCGAGAAGCAAAGGGCTATATCCAGAAGAAAAAGAGAATTCTCCTTGCGGCGGCGCTTTTCGTCAACTTCGGAGTTCTGACCATTGTGAAATACTGGGGCGTTTCCTATCACGGCTGGCTCCTTCCTCTGGGAATGTCATTTTATACTTTTCAGGCGATCGGATATCTGATTGACGTTTATAATGAGAAAACAGGAGCAGAGAAAAATTTTCTGCATTATTTTCTTTTTGTATCCTTTTTCCCGCAGCTGATTCAGGGGCCGATCGGGCGATTTGACCAACTGAGGCCTCAGCTGATGGGAGAGCACCGGGCCTCCTGGGAGGGCTGCAAGCGGTCCATGCTTCTGATCGCGTTTGGTCTGATGAAAAAATTCGCAATTGCAAATGTTCTGTCTCCTGCCATTGCAGTGCTGCTGGATGACAATGTCAGAACGATTCCAGGATCTGCGGTGGTCTTTGCAATTCTGATGTATTCGTTTCAGCAGTATGCGGACTTCTCGGGCGGAATTGACATTGTGACAGGAGCAGCCGGACTGTTCGGAATCGAGCTTGCCCCGAATTTCCGGCAGCCGTATTTTTCCATCTCACTCGGGGACTTTTGGAGAAGATGGCACATTTCGCTCGGTGCCTGGATGCGGGATTATGTTTTTTATCCCTTTGCCCTGCTGAAACCGGTGCAGAAATTCGGAAAGAGAACGGCAAAGAGGTTCGGGAAGCATCTCGGCGTGGTTCTGCCTGCGTCCATTGCCAATATTCTGGTCTTTTTCCTGGTCGGAATCTGGCACGGGCCGGAGCTGCATTATATTCTCTGGGGTCTGTATAATGGGATTGTGATTGCATTGGCGGATATCTGCGGGCCTGTTTTCCGTTCCTGGAACGAGAGACTGCACCTGAGAACCGATTCCGGCGGGATGCATTTGTTCCGGATAATCAGAACGTTCTTCATTGTGAACATCGGGTGGTATTTTGATCGGATTTACAGGTTCGGGGACTGTATGCATGCGTTTGCGGCTACATTCCTCCCGGGGCATTTCCGGGCGGCCGGGCTGGTTTTGACGATCCGGGGGCTTCTTCTGGATCCCGGTGTGCTGACCGGAAAGGGAATTCTGCTTGCAGCAGCCGGAATTGTTTCCCTGTTTGCAGTTGATCTGATTCATGAGAAGAGAGAAAATCTCTATGATCTTCTGGCAGTGAAACCGAGAATCATCCGCTGGGGATTTCTGTATCTGCTGATTCTGCTGATTCAGTTTGCAATGGATTTTTCCAACGCTTCTTCGGCATTTATGTATGCGAATTTCTGAGGAAAGAAATGCAGGTCTTGTCAAGCAGGAGACAGCAGAAAGGCTCGCCTGCGGCGAAATATTCGATGGAGAGCTTGAGAATATAGCCGACGGGAAAGAAAATGAGGAAGGAAAGGAGTTCGTGTGGGAATACGTAAAAATAAAATATGTATTGCTGTGATTGCAGCTGCCGTACTCCTTGCATCTGTTCTTGTACTTAAGCCAAGGTATGATCGGTTTGTCGCAGAGGACTACCGCGAAACCTGCTATGATGCCATGTACTGGATCGGGATCTGGTATCATGCAGCCATTCGGGAAGAAAAGGCGGTGGGGCGAAGTGAGAAGGACATTGATTATGAGAATCTGCTTCGGCGGGTGATTGAAGCTCACTGTGTAATGAATGTGGATGATCAGCTGGAATCGGACGATTTCTGCCGCGCTGGCGGACATGTTCGGATGACGCTGGATGCGGTTACCCACCGCCTCTCGATTTCCTGTGATGAGCCGGGGCATGAGAATTATTCCGATGAAATGGTTACAGAAGATTTTCTGAACGGACTTCAGAACGTTTCCTCCGGTCTGGACATGGAAAAGTAAAATCAGTATTCACTCATGTGAATATCGAAGCCCTGTTAGGGCATCAATCATGATGCTGCCGAATGGCAGCAGGAAAGGTAAATAGGAAGAATATGAACCGCATTCATAAAAAAGATGCAGTAACGGCTGTCATCGCAGCTGCGGCACTGTTGGTTGGATTTCTGCTGGGTCGGGTAACCGGAACGCAGAAGAAAGCAGATTTATCAGAGGCATCCTCGGGAACCGGAATAACAGCGGAAATTAGTTCGGTATCTGCATCGGAAGAAGCGGGAACGACTGTCGATACGGTGAGCAGTGCGGATACGGAGAAGGATCTGAATTCGGATCTGAAGGATGCTGCGGATCAGGAATATACATCCTCAGGATCTGCGACGACAGAAGTGGTGACGCATGAAGCACAGACCGAGGTTTCTTCCGAAGAAACGACCGTAGATCCTTCGGAAATTGAGAATCCGACGCTGAATGAAGCTCCCCTTCCGAATGGCGTGACTTCCACTCTCTACGGGAAGAAGGGAAAAGCAATGTTCCAGGTGGTGGTTCTCGGGGATTCGCAGTTCGCCAACTTCCTTGGAATGGATGGCCTTGGGTATCTTCTGTCGGAGAAGCTCCATGCCAATGTCTACAATCTGGCGCTCGGCGGCAAGTGCGCAGCGGCGGAGCAGGCAGATGTCGGAAAGGATATGTCTCAATGGGAAACCACGTGCGGCGTCAATCTGATGAAGGCCATCGTCGGAGAACAGGACGAGTCCTGTCTGGACGGATGGGACTATCAGAAGAATGTTTTTGAGAGCTGTGATTTCTCCAAAACGGATCTGTTCGTCCTGGAGTATGGCGTGAACGATTATCTGTCGAAAAAGCCGATGTATGATGAAAAAGATCCGGGAAGCGTGTATACGTATTATGGCGCCCTGGAATCTATCATCGTGGATATCCGGAATTACTTCCCGAATGCACAGATTCTGGTCTGCACACCGACCTATGCGCAGTTCTGGCAGGGGGGAACCGGTGCATTCCTGGGCGATTCAAATATTGTGAACAACGGTTACGGCACCCTGTTCAATTATGTGGAGACGGCGACGCATCCGGCGGGAGGTCATCCGAATACCTCTACGGTCAATGAGTATGAGAATTCCGGAATTGATATGTATTCCGCATCCGAGGATCTTCTGGATGGAATTCACATGACAGAGGCAGGGCGGGTGAAGTATGCAAATCTTCTGGCCCGCGTGGCACTTCGGTCTATGGGATATGACATTGCGGAGGGAGCTGATCCGGATACGGTGGATTGGCTGGATCAGAATCCGAATGGAAAATAAGCAAAGAGTTATGAAGAGAAGTATCGCAGTTTCGGACAACAGCTTTGATATCCTGCGTCTTTTTGCCGCACTGCAGATTGCAATTACCCATTACCTGAATCTGTCAATGCTGACCTACGGAAAGGATTGGCCGGGAGATGGTGTGCTGTGGGTTGGAAAACGGATCCTCACGCTTTTTCCTGGTCTGATCATTCTGCTGACGATCAGCGGGTTTCTGATGGGAGAAACCCTGAATCGCGTCCGGGACCGCAGAACCTTTGTGTGGAAAAGGTTCCGGAGGATTTACCCGGGACTGTGGATCAATATGCTTTTTATTGCCGCGGAGCTGTTTTGCCTGCTCGGCCGGGAGAAGATTCCCGTGGAGCAGCTGATCCGGTGGGCCTTAGTGCAGGGGAGCGGTGCGGCATACACTCCTGACTTTTTTCAGGGCGTGGCAACGGGAAGTCTGAATGGAACGCTCTGGGCCATTATGGTGGAGCTTCAGCTGTATTTCCTGATCTTCATTTTCTGGAAGGGAATCCTTCGCTGGAGCCGGCGGGTATGGAGTGCGGGGCTTGTGCTGACGACCGCCCTGAACCTGATGTGCTGGTTCGTGGAGGAAAAAAATCTTCTGCCGGAAGGGGCACAGAAGCTTCTGCAGCGAAGCTTTCTTCCGTATCTTCTCTGGTTCTATCTGGGCTTATATCTGTGGAACTACAGGGATAAAATTCTGCCCGTTCTGGCAGAACGCTGGCCGGTCCTTCTTCTGGGGTATACCGTGTATAAGGCGTGCTGGCAGGAATTTCAGTGGAATGTCCCGGGTTATTATGCGGATTTCATCACAGGCATTCTGCTGCCGGTGACGGTTCTTGCCTGTGCCTACGGATGGAGGAGACACCGCCTGAAGGCGGATTTGTCCTACGGGATTTTCCTGTACCACTGGCCCCTGATCAATCTGATCTTTTTCCTTGACCTTCCTCAAACGTGCAGCCATATTCCGCTGTTCTTAGGCTATGCGGCGGGCTTTCTGATGCTGGGGGCGATGTCATGGTATGGCATCGAACGGCGGATGGTAGGCAGCAGGGGAATCAGTCATCCGCAAAGATAAAGGCGGGCAGGTGGCATCGGTGCTGATGCATTCGACAAAACCGCTGCACGCGAAGATGTCTGATGATATCTTTTCTCTGTATGCAGAAAGAATTCACCTTCGCGAAATTCACTCTGATAGTACGGATTTTGCCTCAGTGAGGCATGAAAACAGGAAAAAGGAGAGGGCAGATGATTCAGCTGCTGATTTTGTGGGGATATATTTTTGTGATGAACGCCTGTATCGGAACCGGCGTTCTCAGAATTCTGGGAAAAGGCGTTTCTGAACGGCCGACCGCAGCGTCATTGTTCCGTGATTCCGTACCATGGACCGAGCTTGCGGGGGTGATTGCCATTACCGTTTATGCAGAGATTTTCAGCATATTCGGTGCAGTCGGACGGACCGCGCATCTGTTGCTCCTTGCCCTGGCTGTTCTCTGCGCCTTCTGGTGCAGAAAGAGCCTGAAGGGAATGGCAGACAGAATGCTGAAGCTCCTTTTTTCCTGGGACGGCGCATTCTATCTGTGCCTGATTCTGCTGACCGCTCTTTTTGCGTCGCGGGGAATGCAGCATACCGATACGGGAATCTATCATGCGCAGATGATTCACTGGTATGAGGATTATGGCGTCGTAAAGGGACTTGGAAATCTCCAGCAGCACTTTGCATATAACAGCGCAAGTCTTGCCTATGCGTCCGTTTTTTCCATGAAATGGCTGATCGGACAATCGCTTCATGGGACCAATGGCTTTTTGCAGGCGTTTCTTGTGGTGTGGGCGGTCCGCGGGTTTCGCGGGGCCTGGAAGAGGAAAAACCATCTCGCGGACGGATGTCGGCTGGCCATTCTCATTTATGCGCTCGTCGTATCAGAACGCATTATGTCCCCTGCCACCGATTTTTCGGCGATGTATCTGGTCCTGTGGATTGTCTGCCTCTGGGCGGACCTTTTGACAGGGCAGGAAAAAGCGGGCGGACCAGAGTCGGGAGCTTCCTTGAAGGAAATCCGCGGCGGAGAGAGGGAAGGCGAAAACTCCGGATATGACCGGATTCATGGCTATGCGCTTCTTAGCGTCGCTGCAGCCTTCGTTGCAACCTGCAAGCTGTCTGCGGGCTGCCTTGTCGTGCTCGCGGCGTATCCACTTGTCGCTTTTCTGCGCGGCCGGAAATGGAAGAGCATTCTGGTTTATGTTCTCTGCGGCGTGCTGGTGCTGGCACCATGGCTGATTCGGAATGTGCTGATTTCCGGCTGGCTCCTTTATCCGTTCACGGCGCTGGATCTGTTTCAGGTGGATTGGAAAATTCCGGCAGAATACGTGGAGCACGATTCGGATCAGATCAAGGTCTGGGGGCGATGCCTGTATGACGTGACAAGGATCAAGGATCCGATTGCCTCCTGGTTCCCGGTCTGGTGGGCGGAGAAAAGGCGCGAGGAGATGATGCTCCTGATCGGCAATGCCATTGCGGCGGCAGGCCTTATTCTGGGAGGAGTGCGGACTGCTGCGGTAAGACGCGGGAGGCTCCCGTGGGATAAAGTGATGCTGTATGCGGCAGTTCTCTGCTGCCTTGCAGGCTGGTTTCTGACAGCGCCGTTTATCCGCTATGGCCTGGCCTTTCTGCTCCTTCTGCCCTGCATGGTGCTCGGCGAGTGGATCCGGCCGATGCGGATGGGACCGGTCAGAATTCTGTCGGGCTTTGGGTGCGTGGGGATTTTCCTCTGCCTCGGAATGTTCTGGGATTACTATGTTCTGTTTGATCTGGTATGGGTAAAACAGAATATGCGGTCAGCACATTATGTGACGCAGCAGGACTATGACCGGCCGGAGGTGTATCCCTATGAGATCGAGGGAGGACTCACGGTCTATATTCCGAAAGAGGGAGACAACATCAGCTATTACGCCTTCCCCGGCGATGCTTATCAGTCGATGGCGGAGCGGGTGAAAATGCGCGGCAATGAAATTCAGGACGGATTCATGACAAAGTAGGCACCGGATTGGCACGTTTCGGATTTCTCTGCAGAGGCTTCAAAATATCTGTAAATAAGATAAATATTCGGAACAAGTGTTCCGGAAAATGGGTTGACAGGAAAGCGCGGTGTACGGTATGATACACCTTGCTTGCAGAAGTGGCGGAATTGGTAGACGCGCAGGCTTCAGGTGCCTGTGGCAGCAATGTCGTGTGGGTTCAAGTCCCATCTTCTGCACTCGGTTCCAGTCCGGATATTGCAGAAGAGGCTGTGGCTTCTTCTGCTAATTTATTTCCGAAGCTGACTGCGTAAGCGAAGGATGCGTCGGAGAGGTTTGGAGCGGAAGGGTGCTTTCGGGGTTTCTGTAACCCTGAGAGGAATTCAACAGAATATGCGGGAGTGTCGGAATTGGTAGACGAGCAAGATTAAGGTTCTTGTGACTGCAAGGCCGTGTGGGTTCAAGTCCCATCTCCCGCATTACGCGGTCATAGCTCAGCTGGGAGAGCGCGTCCTTGACGTGGACGAGGTCGCAGGTTCGAGCCCTGCTGGCCGTATGTTTCCCAAAAGCCTGGAAATCCAAGAAACGTTGGATTTCCGGGCTTTTTCACGCATTTGCATGTGCCAACGTTTTGTTGCTATCGCTGCATTTATAGCGAAAAAAACACCCTTTTGACGAAAAGGTTGACACGGAGAATTCACCGCCGAGTATCTGCATAATTCCGAAGAGCAAATGACCCGTTGACGGCTTCCCTGAAAAGAAATGGAGATTTTATCGGAGTCCGATCGTTGTCATCATCACAGCCTGCTGTAAGGTATCAATTTTTTCATATTCTTTACTGCTCCGGGAAGGAATTCCGCTTCCGGCACAGAATAATATCTCTATAGAGAAATTTTTGTAATGATTCCACACATGTTGATTTCAAGAATGAATGGACCGTATGCGGGCACAGGTACGGTTAAATGTGTTGAATTGTTCAAAGAAAGTGATTGTGCATCCGGCAGTCTGATACCGGGAGAAGCCGCAGGGCGGCAGGAGGCGGAGGATGAAGGGCGAGAGCATGCAGGCACCGCAGCTGATCCGGGAGCAGCTTGAGGCGCGGGAGAAGGAGATTCTGGCGCCGTGGGCGGCTTTTTCCGCGGAGACAAGGGGACGTCGAAGAGATGAGCCACAGGACGATCTGCGGCCGGTTTTCCAGCGCGACCGCGACCGGATCCTTCACTCCAAGTCTTTCCGGAGGCTGAAGGACAAGACGCAGGTTTTCATTACGCCGGATGGCGATCATTACCGGACGCGGATGACGCACACGCTGGAGGTCTCGCAGAATGCGCGGACCATTGCCAAGGCGCTCCGGCTCAACGAGGACCTGACGGAGGCCATTGCGCTGGGGCACGACCTCGGGCACACGCCATTCGGCCATGCGGGAGAGCGGGTGCTGAACCGGCTCTGCCCGGAAGGATTTGACCACGCGCAGCAGTCGGTGCGGCTGGTGGAACTCCTGGAGAAGGACGGGCAGGGGCTGAACCTGACCTGGGAAGTGCTGAACGGTTTTGCCAACCATCAGACGGCGGGAAAACCCGCAACGCTGGAGGGAAGGATTGTCCGGTATTCCGATAAGATCGCGTATTTCCACCACGACATGGACGATGCCATCCGCGGCGGAATTCTCTCCGATGACGACGTGCCGGAGGAGATTGCGGCGGTTCTCGGCCACACGATGGAGGAGCGTCTGGACACCTACGTGCACGACATCATTTCCAATTCGATGGGACGGCCGGTGGTGGAGATGTCTCCTGCCGTGGAGAAGGCCTATGGACAGTTCCGCGACTTCATGTTCGAGAACGTCTACACGAACCCGAAGGCCAAGGGCGAGGAAGCGAAGGCCATGGGAATTGTGGAGCGGCTGTATGAGTATTACCACGGGCATATCGAGCTTCTGCCTGGGTATCTGCGGCGGAGGATGGAGCAGTTCGGGGATTCGAGAGAGCGCATTGTCTGCGACTACATTTCCTCGATGACGGACCGCTTTGCGATTGCCAGATACGAGGAAATTTACGTGCCGAAGTGCTGGCAGTAGAAGATTCATTGCTGAAAACGCAACAGGTGCTGCAGGAAGGCTGCGGCAGGGAATCAGGCTTGAAAGTGACATCGACAGGTTGCTTTCAAATTGCAGCATCCGTGCTGACGCATTCGGCAAAAATGATGTACCATTCGGCAAAACCGATGCACTCGAAGATGCCTTCGCGAAATTTTCTCTGGTATCGCGGGTTTTGCCTCAGCGGAGTATAAACATGTATTATCCGGAAGAGATTGTGGAGCAGGTGATCGCGGCGAACGATATCGTCGATGTGATCGGCTCCTACGTACATCTGAAAAAAAGCGGAGCCAGCTACATGGGGCTGTGTCCGTTTCATAACGAGAAGACACCGTCGTTCTCGGTGCATCCGGGCAAGCAGGTGTTTCACTGCTTCGGCTGCGGGGAGGGCGGAAATGTTCTGACCTTTCTCATGAAATATGAGAACTACAGCTTTCAGGAGGCGCTAAAAGTCCTGGCGGACCGGGCGGGCATCAAGCTTCCCGAGGTGAATTACTCGGCGGAGGCGAGGAAACGAAACGAGCAGCGCGCAGAGCTCCTTGCGATCAACAAGGAGGCGGCGACGTACTACTTCAAGCTCCTCCGTTCCCCGAAGGGACAGCGTGGGCTTGCCTATTTCCGGGAGAGGAAGCTCTCGCCGCAGACGATGAATTCGTTCGGCCTCGGTTTTGCGGACGGATCGAATTCCGACATGGTGGCCCATCTTCGGGCGAAGGGCTTCTCCGACGAGAACATCCTGCTCTCCGGCATTGCGGCCTATGACGAGAAAAGGGGGCTGCACGACAAGTTCTGGAACCGCGTGATTTTCCCGATCATGGACGTGACGAACCGCGTGATCGGCTTCGGCGGCCGCGTGATGGGCGACGGAAAGCCGAAATATCTGAATTCTCCGGAGACACCGGTGTTCGACAAGTCGAGAAATCTGTACGGACTCAACATTGCCAAAAAGACGAAGTGCGGCTATTTCATCCTCTGCGAGGGCTACATGGATGTCATCGCGATGCATCAGGCGGGATTTACGCAGGCGGTGGCATCGCTCGGAACGTCCTTCACGGACGGGCAGGCGGCGGTTTTGAAGCGCTATGTCAGGCAGGTGCTCCTGTCCTATGATTCGGACGGAGCCGGCGTCAAGGCGGCGATGCGCAACATCGGAATTCTGCACGCGGCGGGCCTTACGGGAAGAGTGGTCAATCTGGAACCCTACAAGGATCCGGATGAATTCATGAAGAATCTCGGACCGGAGGAGTTTCAAAAGCGGCTGGATGGCGCGGAGAACTCGTTTTTCTATCAGATCCGGCAGATCCAGAAGAATTATCAGATGGAGGATCCGGCCTCGCGGTCCGAATTCTACCATGAAATCGCCAAGCGCCTGTGCGGCTTCTCGGATGAGATCGAGCGGGATTCCTACATCCGCGCGATGTCGGAGAAGTATTTCATCGACGAAGGGATTCTCAGACGGGAGGTTGCCTCCTACGGGAGGGTGATGACCAACGCCGACGGGACGATCGCAAGAGAGGCGGAGCCGGTGACGGCGGCCGCGAATGCTTTCCTTCCGGGAGAAGGAGGCGATCCGCCTTCCTGTGCAGAGGGCGGCCGTTCCGCGCCCGGGACGGCATTTGCCGGCGGCGCGCAGCCGCGGATGCGCCCCAAGGATCCCACGGCGGGAAAACGCCTTTCGGCGCTGGAGCAGGCGAAGATCCGCAACGAGTGTCTGCTTCTTACCTGCGTGTCGGATGATCCGGGGCTGTACCCGCAGATCCGGGACTTCATTTCGGCGGAGGATTTTACCGAGGGAGTGCCGAGGAAGGCAGCGGAGAAGTATTTTGCGGCACTGGAAAAGGAAGCGGGCGACAAGCTCGCACAGGCCTCCGGAAACGGAGGAAGGCCGCACGCCTCACCGGCCTCGGTGATCGCGATGTTCGAGGAGGAAGACGAGCAGCGTCAGGCTGCGGCATTGTTTGAGACAAGGCTCTCCGGAATCACGCAGGAGGAAGAGGAGAAGCTCCTTCGGGACGTTCTGTGTTCCGTGAAACGAAATGCCATCGAGCAGCTCTCCTCCAGCATGACGGATGCGTCCGCGCTCGGGAAGCTGATGAAGGCCAGAAAGGACCTTGCGGCGCTTCAGAAGCTCCCACTGGTTCTGACCGGCCGCAGAGACGGATGAGGTGTTGCCTTATATAGAAACTCCGGTCAGCGGTGCTCCGCCCCTGACAGGAACTCTGTGCAATGATCCTGCAGGGGCAGGTGAGCCCCAAAAACGGGAGTGTCGGAATTTCTGAAACGGAAATCAGGAAAAAAAGATGCCGGGAATGCGGCAGGGAGGAAACTATGACGAAGAAAAAGACGGAAGAACTGGAAAACAGGGAGCTCGCCGGAGAGACGGCAAAACCCGCAAAGAAGGCGGCCAGGAGCAGCAAGGCGGAGAAACCCGCGAAGAAGACGGCGAAGGCCGTGGTGCCGGAAGAAAACGCCGAGGAGGCGGACGAGTTTCAGGCCCGCCTCGAGAAGCTGGTCAAGCAGGCAAAGAAAAAGGGCGACGTTCTGGACTATCAGGAGGTCGTCAAGACCTTCTCGGACATGGATCTGGAGGATGAGAAATATGATCTCATCACGACTTATCTGGAGTCCAAGGGCATTGACGTGCTGAATCTGGAGGAAGATCAGGACGATGTGCCGGATCTGGATGATGACGAGCCGGTGGACGAGGATGAGGTTCCGGATGAAGAGCTCGAGATGATTGAGCAGGAGGAGCTGGACGGCGAGGACGACCTTGACGCACACGGTGCCGGAGATGCGATCAACATCGAGGACCCGGTCCGGATGTATCTGAAGGAGATCGGCAAGGTTCCGCTTCTTACCGCGGATGAAGAGGTCGCCATCGCCAAGCGCATGGAGAACGGCGACATCGCGCAGAAGATGCTGAACACGATTTTCAAGGACGTGCCGGATGATGATACCGAGCGGGTGACGACCGAGGAGGAATTCGACAAGTACCTGAAGAACGAAGAGCAGAGGAAGGAAGCGGATGAGAAGAAGCCGTTCCTTCTCGGGAAAAACAAACAGGAGCTGCGTGAAGTTGTCGCGGACGGCGAAGAGGCGAGAAAGAAGCTGGCGGAGGCAAACCTCCGTCTGGTGGTCTCCATTGCCAAGCGCTACGTGGGCCGCGGCATGCTGTTCCTGGATCTGATCCAGGAGGGAAATCTCGGTCTGATCAAGGCCGTGGAGAAGTTTGATTTCCGCAAGGGTTTCAAGTTCTCCACCTATGCGACCTGGTGGATCCGTCAGGCGATCACGAGAGCGATTGCCGATCAGGCGAGAACGATCCGCATCCCGGTTCATATGGTAGAGACGATCAACAAGCTGGTCCGCATTTCGAGACAGCTCCTGCAGGAGCTCGGCCGCGAACCTACGCCGGAGGAGATCGCGGATCGGATGAACATTCCGGTGGAGCGTGTCCGTGAGATCATCAAGATTTCGCAGGAGCCGGTTTCCCTGGAGACACCCATCGGTGAGGAGGAGGATTCCCACCTTGGCGATTTCATTCAGGACGACAATGTTCCGGTTCCCGCGGAGGCTGCGGCCTACACGCTTTTGAAGGAACAGCTGCAGGAGGTTCTGGGAACGCTGACGGAGAGAGAGCAGAAGGTTCTGCGCCTTCGCTTCGGACTGGATGACGGACGTGCGCGGACGCTGGAAGAGGTCGGCCGTGAGTTCAATGTCACCCGTGAGAGAATCCGCCAGATTGAGGCGAAAGCGCTCCGGAAGCTTCGCCATCCGTCGAGATCCAGAAAACTGAAGGACTACTTGGATTAACAATGAGGACAATCTGAAAGCGGAGTGTCTTTCCGGGAAACTTGTTTCCATGGAAAGACACGGATGCTTGAAGATGGGACGAATGTCCCGCATCGAGGATTTGCGGAGCAAATTCGAGATGGTTCTCATTGGGAGAAAATCATTTACCTGCACACTCAGGAGAGACAAAATTTGCTTACACTTTCAAAACGCCTGCAGACGATCTGCGACCTGGTGACGCCGGGCGTCCGCATCTGCGATGTCGGCTGCGACCATGCCTACGTGGACATCCGTCTCCTGCAGGAGGAGAAAATATCGTCTGCCCTTGCAATGGATGTGGCGGACGGACCGCTCGCGACGGCCAGATCGAATCTGGAGCTGACCGGCCTTTCCGGCCGCTGTGAGGTTCGGAAATCCGACGGTCTTGCGGCCTATGAGCCGGGGGAGGCGGACTGCATGATCTGCGCCGGAATGGGCGGAATCCTCATGCGGTCACTTTTGGAGGCGGAGCCGGAGAAGGCACTGTCCTTCCGGGAGCTTCTTCTCTCGCCGCAGTCGGAGATTCATCTCGTGCGGGAGTGGCTTTTCCGGAATGACTGCCGGATCGCGGATGAGCGGTTTCTGGAAGAGGACGGGAAATATTACACCGTGATGAAAATCATCTGTCCGCCTGTGCAGGAAAGCCGGACGGAAGGCATCATGCAGGAATCGTCTGCCGGAAGAACCTGTCCGGAGCGTGCCGGGGAGGAAGAGATAAGCGGAACCTGTCCGGAACGCATCGGGAAGGAGAACGGAGAGGATTTGGAAGTTCGGAAATTCGTTCAGAATCTTCAGGAGCGCCCGCACTGGGCAGAAATGGCAGACCGGGTGGAGACGCTTTCCGGGGAGACACTGGCAAAGGCCATGGTGCCCGGGAAGGAGCTGGTCCGGATTCTTCGCGATCCCGGCTTCCACAGGCTGACGGAAGAGACGTACGGCCCCTGCATTCTGCACCGGTTTCTGGAAGAGGGACAGGAAGCGTGCTTTCAGCAGTTTCTGACGCAGACGCTTCGCGGCAGGCTGAAAATCATGGAAACCTTGTCCGCCGCGGCAGCAGGCGGGAACGGCACGGAGGCGAGCAGAAATGCGGAAAACCGCCTCGCGCAGCTTTCCGGAGAGGTCGGAGTTCTGCAGGTTCTGATGGCGGTACGGATGCTGAATGAGATAAGGAGGCAGATGTGATTTTATCGGAAATCATGGCACAGCTGGAAGAGTTCTGCCCGAAGTCTTTTGCGATGAGCTGGGACAATCCGGGACTCCAGGCGGGGCGAAGCGGGAAAGAGGTTCAGACGGTTTATCTTGCCGTAGATGCAACGTCCGAGGTGATTGAGGATGCCGCCCGGCAGCACGCGGATCTGATTCTGACGCATCACCCGCTTCTTTTTGCCGGATTGAAGCACGTGACGGATCAGGATTTCATCGGCAGGCGCGTGGTGCGAATCCTGCAGGAGGACATGGCGCTGTATGCCATGCACACGAACTTTGACGTCATGGGAATGGCGGCGGAGGCCGCGGAAGAGCTGCACCTTCTGAACCCCGATGTGCTGGAGGTGACCTACGAGGATTCCATCTCGCACGAAGGACTCGGCCGCATCGGAGAGCTTCCGGAGCACATGACGCTCCGGGAGTGTGCGCAGTATGTCAAGGACGTGTTCCGGATTCCGGAGGTCCGCGTGTACGGGGATCCGGAAAGCGCGGTTGTCATGACGGCGATTCTCCCGGGTTCCGGCAAGGATGAGGTGGACACTGCCCTGGAAAAAGGAGCGGATGTTCTGATTACCGGGGATATCACGCATCACGTCGGCCTGGATGCCGAGGAAAAGGGAATTGCCCTGATTGACGCGGGACATTACGGCGTGGAGAAGATGTTCGTGCCGTACATGCGGGATTATCTGGCCCGGGAGATGCCGCAGCTGAAGGTGATCTGCGCACCGGAAAAGGAGCCGTTTGTGACGGTGTGATGTCTGGAAGGTCCGGTTTTGGCGTATTTTGACAAAAACAGGAGTTGGGATGCCGCAGATGCGGAAGACCGCAGCATTGGTGCTGACGCACCGGCTGCCGCATTCGGCAAAACCGCTGCACTCGAAGATGTCTGATGACATCTTCTCCTGCTTAGAGTGCCGCTTGGCGGCACTCTGTATACAGAGAGAATTCGCCTTCGCGAAATTCTCTCTGATATCGCGGATTTTGCCTCAGCGAGGAAAAGCCTCGCAGCAGACAGGTTTACCGGGAAGGGAGGAACACATGCCGACAGTATTTGTAGACGGACAGCAGAGACAGTACGAAAAAGGAACGACATTTGAGAAAATCGTGAGTGAGTTCCAGCCAAAGTACGGGAACGGGATTGCACTGGTCTATTTTAACCGCAAGATGCGGGAGCTGAACAAGAAGCTGGACCGGGACGGCGTGGTTTCCGTGATCACGACAAGGGATGCCGCGGGATATCTTGCCTATGTGCGGACGGCGACACTGATGCTGGTCAAGGCGGTGGCGGATTTGACGGGGCGGGAGCATCCGCTTCGCGTGAAGGTTGAATTTACGCTTGGAAATGCGTATTTCTGCACGATTCACGGGGACCTGACGCCGGAGGAAGAGGAGGCGGGATTCTCGGTGTCGGAGAACGGCAACATTCTGATACCGGAAGATTTCGCACGGAAAATCCAGACCGAGATGGAGAACATGCGGGACCGCGGCAGCCAGATCACGAAGAAAACCTATCCGCTGGATGATGCCATTGCGCTGTTCGGGCGCCAGGGGATGGAGGACAAGGTGAAGCTCTTCCATTTCCGCAGGAGCTCCACGGTCAACGTGTACTGCCTGGAAGGATACTATGATTATTTTTACGGATATATGATGCCCTCCACCGACTATGTCCGTCAGTTCGAGGTGAGTGCCTACAAGGAGGGGATTCTTTTGAATCTTCCGGGGCATGAGACGCCGGAAGAGCTGACGCCGTTCCGCGAGGAGGAAAATCTCTACGAGCAGCTGATGCTCTCCACGGAGTGGGGAAATCTGGTGGACATTTCCACGGTCGGAGACCTGAACAAGCAGATCTGCAAGGGCAACATTTCGGACATGATTCTAGTGCAGGAGGCCCTGCAGGAGCGCCGGATCGGAGACATCGCGGAGGACATCGCGGACAGGGAGGACGTGAAGGTCGTGCTGGTGGCAGGACCCTCATCCTCCGGCAAAACAACGTTTGCCCACCGCCTGTCGATTCAGCTGCGCTCGTTCGGCCTGCGGCCCCACATCCTGTCCATGGACAACTGGTTCGTGCCGCGGGAGAGGACACCGATTGACATCGACGGCAACTATGACTACGAGTGCCTGGAGGCCCTGGACCTGGAGCTGTTCAATGAGAACATGAACGATCTCTTGAACGGCGAAGAGGTGGAGCTTCCGACCTTCGACTTCAAGGCAGGAAAGCGGCGCTACAAGGACGCTCCGATTGTCATGGGACCGGATGATATTCTGATCATCGAGGGCATTCACGGGCTGAACCCGAAGACCTCCGAGGGGATCCCTGCGAAGAATAAATTCAAGATTTATATCTCGGCTCTGACCTCGCTCAACATTGACGAGCACAACCGGATTCCGTCCTCGGATACGCGTCTTCTGCGGAGGATCGTGCGGG
This sequence comes from bacterium, assembly GCA_963655255.1. Classification (GTDB taxonomy): domain Bacteria; phylum Bacillota; class Clostridia; order Lachnospirales; family Lachnospiraceae; genus CAG-791. The sequence continues at coordinate 60,178 of CAVKEB010000005.1, read as the reverse complement.
ACGCGAGAACGCGCGGGTACGACGCCCAGGGCACCATTGCGCAGTGGAAGAAGGTGCGGGAAGGAGAGGAAAAATACATCTTCCCCTATCAGCAGAACGTGGACGCGGTCTTCAACTCCGTTCTGATCTATGAACAGGCGGTGCTCAAGCAGTTTGCGGAGCCGCAGCTGTTCTCCGTCTCCGCGGATTCGCCGGAATATTACGAGGCAAAGCGCCTGCTGAAGTTCCTTGAGTACTTCGCCGGCGTGGACACGGCCGCTCTTCCGGCCAACTCCATCTGCCGCGAATTCGTGGGAGGCGGGTGCTTTGAGCTGTGATGGCAGCGGTTTCAATCCGTCATCGGGCGGAGAAAGCGCAAGGAGAATTTGGCGAAGTCGCCAGGAAAAGATATCTAATGACATCTTTTCCTGGCCGGAGTGCAACCTGACGGTTGACACTCCACATTTTGGAGAAACCGCCTGCGCGGATTTCTCCTCATGTCAGTATATGAATCCGCCCTCGGGCAGATTCGAGTGTAGTGGATTTTTTCAGGTAAGTGTGTTAATTTAAAATATTGTAAGCAGAGCAGACGATCGCGGCCCCGCCTTCGGGCGGGGGTGAGGAAAGTCCGGGCTTCACAGGGCAGGATACCGGTTAACGGCCGGCGGAGGCGACTCCCGGGACAGTGCAACAGAGACATACCGCCTTCCTTTTCGGAGGAAGGTAAGGGTGAAAAGGCAGTGTAAGAGACTACCGTCCGTGCAGTAATGTGCGGAGCCATGCAAACCCTATCCGAAGCAAGACCGAAACGGAAACCATGGATTGGCCCGATCCGTTTCCAGGTGCGTCGCTTGAAGCTGTCGGCAACGGCAGTTCTAGACAGATGATCGTCCAACGACAGAACCCGGCTTATCGCTCTGCTTACTTGTTTTTTATCTGATATCAATAAATTTTAATGCAGCGTGCTTTCTCAAAGCAGAACGGTATGCGAACAGAAATTGTGTAAGCTGCGGCGCCTGCTGCGAGCCGAACCCGTCTGCAGATGAGAAGCTCTTTTATTGAAGAAATATGAATTTATACAATCATAAGATCAAGAACAAGAAGGCTGTCACTGTGGCGGCCATTATTGTGATTCTGGCGATGTTCCTTCTTCGCGGCGTTCTCCTGCGGAACGGGACCATTGACAGGATGTATACACTGGAACCGGATGCCCTTCATGATGCGATGAGCAAATATGAAGTCACCGTCCGGGCAGAAGGCGTGGCCGGGGCAGGAACCATTCTGGACGGAAGGAAGCAGTCCACGAAGGATGAGAATTACACACTGACCGTCGTGACGGCGGCTCATGTCGTCGGCGGTGCGGACGTGGTGCAGCTGACACTTTCGGACGGAACGAAGCTGGATGCGAAGGTGCTTTCTTCGGATCCGGAACAAGATCTTGCTTTTCTTCAGTGTTCCTGGAAGGAGGAACTCGAGGTGTATTATTCCCGGGATATTCTGGACCGGCTTGCGCCGCAGGATCCGGTGTATGCCTTGAAGGGAGAGGATCATGATGTGCTGGTTTCCGGATCCGTTGCAGACCCTTCGGCTTCCGTGGACGGGATCGGAGAGAATCTCATTCTCGCGGACATCGGCGGTGAGAGCGGGATGTCCGGCGGCGGCCTGTACGGGAAATCGGGAAATTATCTCGGCATGATCGTGCAGGGAACCGGGGACGGCACGACTGCGTGCATCCCGGCGGATACCGTGATGACAGAAATGAAGAAAGTGCTGGAATAAAGATTACATCGGAGAAACCGCCTGCGCGGTTTCTCCTTGTATGCCGCAGACAAGCCGCGGCAGGAAAGCCGCATGACCCGAATGCCCGATGGCATTTGCGTCATGCCTGAGTGAATGCCGATGCGGCATTCACTCAAAGATCACATCGGAGAAACTGCCTGCGCAGTTTCTCCTCGCGTGCCGCAGACAAGCTGCGGCAGGAAAGGAAAAAAAGCAATGACAAAGGTAGATATCGTCTCCGGATTCCTTGGAGCCGGAAAGACCACATTGATTAAGAAACTGATCAAGGACGCACTGGCGGGAACGAAGGTCGTTCTGATTGAGAATGAGTTCGGTGAGATCGGCATTGACGGAGGATTTCTGAAGGAAGCGGGCATCCAGATCCGTGAGATGAATTCCGGCTGTATCTGCTGCTCTCTGGTGGGAGATTTCAACGCCTCCCTGAAGCAGGTCATGGAGACCTATCAGCCGGACCGGATTCTCATTGAGCCCTCGGGCGTCGGCAAGTTGGACGATGTCATGCGCGCCATTGAGAAGACGGCGCAGGAAATTCCGGACATGAAGGTCGGCAGCGCCGTGACGGTCGTGGATGCCGCCAAGGCAAAGGTTTACTTTAAGAATTTCGGCGAATTCTTTATCAATCAGATTGAAAATGCGGGAACCATTCTGCTGACGAGAACCGACAAGGCGTCTCAGGAGAAAATTGATGAGGCGGTTGCCCTGATCCGTGAGCACAACAAGAAGGCGACCATCATCACCACTCCGCTGACGGAGCTGGATGGCAGGAAGGTTCTGGAGACCATTGAGGGCGGCGAGGATCTGCAGAGTGAGATCCTTGCGGAAGTGATGGCGGAGGAAGAGGAACATCATCACCATCATCACCACGATGAGCATGCCGAGAAGTACACCGACGAGGACGGCAATACGGTTTACCGCGCTCATCATCACCACCATGATCATGACGACGAGGATGGACATGATCACGATGATGAGGACGAACATGAGCATCATGATCATGACCACGATGAGGACGAGCACGAGCATCACTGCTGCCACCGCAATCATGAGGACGAGCACGAGCATCACTGCTGCCACCACGATCACGAGGAGGGGGAGCACCACTGCCATCATGATCATGACGACGAGCATGAGCACCACTGCTGCCACCACGATCACGAAGAAGAGGGGCATCACTGCTGCCATGAGCACGATGGAGAGCATGAGCATCATCACGATCATGATGCGGATGAAGTCTTCGAGAGCTGGGGCATGGAAACATCTCAGAAGTACTCCGCGGAGGAAGTGGAGAAGCTCCTGAAGGCGCTGGAAGACGAAGACACCTACGGCTTTGTTCTTCGTTCCAAGGGGATGCTTCCCTCTCCGGATGGAACCTGGGTTCACTTTGATTATGTTCCGGGAGAACCGCAGGTCCGCACCGGTGCCGCAGACGTGACCGGCAAGATCTGCGTCATCGGATCGGGACTGAATCAGGACAACCTGGAGAAGCTGTTCAAGCGCAAGGCCTGACGGATCTATGAATTGAGAGTGTGATTTTTCCGGTTTTTCGGTACGAAATCCGAAAAGCGAAAAAGTACAGAGTGTTGTGAGGCTGTGTCTGTATCTTTTGCAGACTGCAGCCTCTGTTTTTCAGAACACGCAAGGCGTGTGAAGAGGGATGAAATGGAAAAAATTCCGGTATATGTGATCAACGGTTTTCTGGATTCCGGAAAATCATCATTTTTCAGCTACACCATCGGGCAGCCCTATTTCCAGTCCAAGGACCGGACCCTTCTGATCCTGTGTGAGGAGGGAGAGGTCGAATTCGGGGAAAAACTGCTCCGGCAGACAAGAACCGATGTGGCGCGGATTGAAAGCGAAGAGGAGTTCACACCGGCGAATCTGATGGCGCTGAACGCCAAATATCAGCCGGGACGTGTTCTCATCGAGTGGAACGGGATGTGGGATTTCCGCAAATTCCGGCTTCCGCATGCGTGGATGCTGGAGCAGCAGATTTCCTGCATTGATGCTTCTACCTTCGGCATGTATTTCTCGAATCTTGCGATGCGCTCCCTCCTGTTCGAGGAGCTCCGGAACTCCGAACTGATCATGTTCAACCGGTGCGACGGCATTGACGAGGAGACGCTGATCAAGTACAAGAGAAACGTCAAGGCGGTCTGCACGGAGGCTGATCTGATCTTCGAGGACAAGGAAGGCGAAATTGATCTGACGACGGAGGAGGATCTTCCGTTTGACATCAATCAGGATGTCATTGAGCTGGAAGGCCTGAACTACGGCATCTGGTACCTGGATGCTATGGAGCACATGGACCGCTATGAAGGTAAGACCATCCGTTTTCAGGCGATGGTTGCAAAGCCGGATGATTTTCCGAAGGGATATTTTGTTCCGGGACGCATGGCAATGACCTGCTGCGCACAGGATATGCAGTTCCTCGGCTATGCCTGCCGCTATGCGAAGACGGATGAGCTGAAGGAGAAATCCTGGGTCGAGATCACGGCGAAGGTCTGCCGTGAGAATTTCGAGCAGTATGAAGGAGAAGGAATTGTGCTGGAGGCCGTCAAAGTCGAGCCGTGCGCGGAACCGAAGGATCCGGTGATCAATTTCGCAGGATAAGACACTCGAAGCTGGCGGATGCCAGCTTCTTCTGTTTGGAGCGAACGCACAGGCGTGCGTTCGCTCCTGCATCGGAGAAACCACCTGCGCAGATTTCTCCTAGTGCCACTCGAAGAAAGAAAAAGAACCGCTTCGCTGATCAAACGAAGCGGTTCTTTTTGTCTTAACTTAGTCCGTTCTGTCCCTCACACCAGCCGCGGTGCAAATGTGGAAACAGGACATCAGGATGGAAGATTAGTCCATCTTGTTGACAGCGCTTGCCAGACGGGAAACCTTGCGGGAAGCGGTGTTCTTGTGGAATACACCCTTGTGCTCAGCCTTGTCGATGGCAGAAGTTGCAGCGGTCAGTGCCTCTGCTGCTGCAGCCTTGTCGCCGGCCTCTACAGCGGTGCGAACCTTTTTGACAGCGGTCTTCACGCCGGTCTTGACAGCCTTGTTGGCCTCAGCCTTCTTGGCGCTGGTGAGAATTCTCTTCTTGGCAGATTTGATGTTTGCCATTTGTACATTACCTCCATATAACGAAACACGTGTTGTAATTTGGGTCGTGACATGCGCAGGAATCCGGACACGGACAGTTCCGCGCACATACAGTTGATATAATAGCGGTCCGCCTGCCGGGTGTCAATGAAAAGTTCTTTCCACTGCCGCTTAAAGTGAAAACCCTGAAGTGAAAAAGTAACTTCCACTCCATGGGGGGCGAAATGGAAACTACTCTTTTCCACTGACGGCCTTTCTCCGGAACAGGTAGTAATCAAACGGCTGCGGCTGGAGATCCTGGTGGAACTGATCAATGAGATCGTAGTGCTCGAAAATCGCTTCCGGGTAGGAGTCACGGGCAACGATGTAGTCCGTCCGGGCTTCCTGAATGTAGGAGAGCTGCTCGCGGTCCACCTGGCCGCCGGGGAGGGTCTGCGTCTGGAACCAGTAGCAGGAGGGATAGATCCCGGTCGTGGTATAAAGGCCGCTGTCGAGGCAGCCAATGTTGAGAAGCGTCGTGTGATCCGGATCTGCAATGCCTGCGGCGCGGTCCTGATTGATGTCCTCTGTAAACCGGGTCAGGAAAATATCGTCCTTCGGCGTTCCGAGATAGTCCATGTTCCAGCTGCAGCGGAAAATGACGGCGCAGCTGATGCCGAGAGAGACCAGAAGGGCCGCCGCGTCCGCGGGGTGCAGGACGCCTCCTGCGGAATCGTTGTTCCCTGCCCGGGAAGGCCGGGGGAAGCGCACGTAGATCCTGTCAAGGAGAATGCCGGCTCCCGCCATTCCGATCACGGCGAATGCGGTGAGCGGGAACGCGTAGTACGGAAGATGGGCCCCTCCGATGTAGATGAAGAGGAACGTGAGGCCGAACATCATGACGGGAGCGATGCGCTCTGCAAAGGATGCGCCGCGGCGGAGCAGCATCCAGACAAGTCCCACCAGAAGGAAAACGAAGTACTGGAAGTTGTCCCGGATGAGCCAGTACAGAATTTTGGCGAGATCATGAATTTTCTGCCCCGCAGTGGCGCCGTGGGAATTGGCCCCGAAATCCGAGTACAGGAAAACGTTGGTGTAGATGTACACGCGGTACCAGTCCTCAAGACCGCCGGTCACGGCAAAGTACAGCACCCAGGGAACGAAAGGAAGAAGCGTTCCGAGGAGAAACCAGCCGGCGAGCCGCAAAAACTCGCGGAAGCTCCTGCAGGTCAGAATGACGCAGAGGGCAAAGCCGAGGAAAAAGCCCATCAGCGTGAATTTGACGCAGAAGACAAAGCCGCAGCAGAGACCGGCGAGAAAAACATCGCGCGGGGAAAAGGATGCACCGCGGCCCCTGCGGAGCGTTCGGAAGAGCAGGTACAGAGGGAATAGAAGGAACGGAAGGCACAGCTCCTCCGCACAGCCGCCCCAGTAGAAGCTCTTGGAGGCACACATGCAGGCGAAGAGGATCGGAGACAGAAAACGGGCGCTCCCCGGGCTGCACCAGAGCTCCAGAATTTTCCTAATGAGAAGAAGATCGGCTGCCCCGAAGAGAACCTCCATGAGAAAGACCCCGCGGAAGGTCGTCGGGGAGATCAGAGAGCACAGACCGTACAGGAAATACAGGTACGGACCCTTCTGGTCGAAAATGTCCCGGTAGATGAGGATGCCGTGGAACATGGATTTGCCCATGGTAAAATAGCTGTTGGAGTCATCCCAGTTGTTGTAAGGATATAAAAAAGAAGAGCGGGTCAGGAACAGCATCAGGAAAAAGGAGATGCCGCAGGCGAGGAGGAAAGAGGCTTGAAAGTGACATCGATATGTCACTTTCAAACCGCAGCATCGGTGCTGACGCACCGGCTGCCACATTCGGCAAAACCGCCTTCGCGGATTTTGCCTCAGCGAGGTATAAAAAAGAGTTTTTTTTCTGCCCGGAGCAGCCTTCCCGGAAGAAAGAGAGCCTGACGGGCCCTGGGATGACGGATTGCATGAAACGGTTTCTGATATTTTGCTTGCCACGATTTGCGTCCTTTGTTATAATCTGCCTTGTATGTGAATGCAGGCATTGTTTATGCCGTTGTGTTCATGAATTAAAAGTATAGAATTAAGGTCAGGAAGTCAAGATGAGTATTGTTCGCTGGATTTTAACCATTGTTCTTATTATTGTCAGTATCGTTCTGACGGTGATTGTTCTGATGCAGGAAGGCAAGACACAGGGCCTTGGCACCATTGCCGGTGCTGCCGATACCTACTGGGGGAAGAACAAGGGCCGTTCAGTGGAAGGGCATCTCGTCAAGGCGACGGTTGCTCTCTGCGTGATTTTCTTTGTGCTGGCAGTTCTTCTGAACATGAATCTGTTCTGATTGAACATGTCCGAAAGACGGTGGAAAGTGTGGTGCTCCTGATTGCTCAGGGGCACTTTTTTGTGTTCAGGTTTTGACAATCTGGTTCCTGCCGGGAAGGCTGTATTCCGGTGCAGGAAGAGGAAAAACGGATGGAGAATCCGGTACATGCAGGGCAGGATGCGATCCGGGACGTTCCTGTATTTTTGAATGGGAGAAATTAATTCATTTATGAAGAAAGAGAAGAAAGAAATATTGATGCAGGGAACCTTCCTTGCCAATGCCAGGGGGTTCGGCTTTGTCGCCGCGGAGGAGCTGGAGAAGGATCTGTTCGTGCCGGAAGGAATGACCGGGACGGCACTGGACGGCGATCTGGTGGAGGTGCGGCTTCTTCCGACGTTTGACGGAAACTGCATTCCGGAGGGAAAAGACGGCAGACGCCAGGAGGCGGAGGTCACCCGCGTTGTGACGAGAAATACGACATCGCTGGTGGGAACTTTTTACGGGAAGAACGGGAGCGGGAGCGTGATTCCGGACAACCGGAAAATTCCGGCGGATGTCCGGATTCCCGACGGCTGCACGAAAGGAGCGGTCAACGGCCACAAGGTCGTCGTCCGCATCACGGACTACGGAGAGGGAAAGGCCGCCGCAAGAAGGAGCTCGTCCGCAGGCTCTCACGGCCACGGCGGGAGGAGTGTTCTTCTGACGGGAGAGATCACGGAGATCCTGGGACACATGGACGATCCCGGTGTGGATATCCTCTCCATCATTCGTGCCTACAATCTTCCGCAGGAATTCCCGGACGAAGCGATGAGCCAGGTCCGGAAGATTCCGCAGGAAATCGTTCTGACGGATGAGATCCGGAATTTCCGGGAGGACTGGCGGGATGTGCCGACCGTCACGATTGACGGCCCGGATACGAAGGACATTGACGATGCCATTTCCATCCGCAGACTGAAACCGGCCGGTCAGGAGCCGGAAGGCGAAAAGGCACAGGAGACCCGCAAGGACGGCGGCACGCAGGAAACGGCCGCGGGAACAGCCGGGAAGAGTGCCGGAAGAGATGACCGGAAGGGCGGCCCCGCGGTGTGGGAGCTCGGAGTCCATATCGCGGATGTCGCGCAGTATGTGCGGGAAGATACCGCTCTTGACAAAGAGGCGGAAAAGCGCGCAACATCGAATTACCTGGTGGACCGCGTGATTCCGATGCTGCCGCATGAGCTCTCGAACGGCATCTGTTCGTTGAATCCGGGCGAGGACCGTTTTGCCCTGAGCTGCATCATGCAGATGGACAAGGCGGGGAACGTAGTGGACGCGAGGATCGCGGAGACCATCATCCGTTCGGATGCAAAGCTTTCCTACCCCGGTGTTATGAAGCTTTTTGAGGAAAAAGACGAATCGGAAATCCTGCACCAGCTGGAGCTTCAGGGAATCCGCCGGGGAGCAAAGACAAAGTCCCACGCCCTTGCGGCAATGCTCCGGAGGGGCCTGCGCCTTTCCGGCATTTTGACGAAGAAGCGGAACGCGGACGGAGCGATTGACTTTGAATTCCCGGAGTGCAAAATTCTTCTGGACGAGCAGGGCCGCGTGAAGGCGATTGAGCCCTATGAGAGAAACGCTGCGACCATGATGATTGAGAATTTCATGGTAGCGGCCAACGAAACGGTGGCGGAGCACTTCTACTGGCTCGGCATTCCGTTCGTGTACCGCACGCACGGCGTTCCCACGGAAGAGAAGATGGAGCAGCTGCGCGAATTCGTGCGCTGCTACGGCTACCGGCTCCGCTGGGATCACGGGGATGTGCATCCGAAGGAGCTGCAGGCGCTTCTCTCTGAACTGAAGGGCAAGCCGGAGGAGGCGACCATCAGCGTGATGACGCTCCGCAGCATGCAGCGCGCGATGTACACGACCACCTGCGGGGGACATTTCGGTCTGGCCCTGCGGTATTACTGCCACTTCACGTCGCCGATCCGACGCTATCCGGACCTGCAAATTCACCGGATCATCAAGGAATACCTGCACGGGAAGCTGGATGAGAAGAGACGGGCGCACTATGATTCGATCCTTCCGGAGGTCTGCAGGCAGTCTTCGGATATGGAGCGTCGCGCGGACGAAGCCGAGCGCGAGACGGACAAGCAGAAGATGTGCGAATACATGAAGGGGCACCTCGGAGAGGATTTCGAGGGAACCGTCAGCGGCGTGACCGGCTGGGGCATCTATGTGCAGCTCCCGAATACGATTGAAGGTCTTGTGCCGGTTCGGTCTCTTCGCGATGATTACTACGAGTACGACGAGAAGACGGCACGGCTTGTCGGAGAGAGAAGCGGCAGGGTTTACAGTCTCGGACAGCCGGTGCGCGTGAGTGTCGCCTCCGTGGACACGACGGCCCGGACGATTGACTTTGAGCTGTATCAGGAAGGCGGCGCCGGAAAAGAGCAGAAGGGTTCCGGCAAAAAGAAACCCTCCGGCCCGAAGAAGCTTACGGCAAAAGGTGAGATCCCGGCGCCGAAGAAGGAGAAGAACAGAAGGCGCAGACACCGCGGATCCGGTCATGGGAAGAAAAAGAAGGACTAAAGTTTGAAAGTGACATCGATATGTCGCTTTCAAACAGCAGCATCGGTGCTGCCGCACCGGCTGCCGCATTCGGCAAGACCGCATTCACGGATTTTGCCTCAGCGAGGGATAACGATGCAGGAGAGTATCAAACTGATCGCAAACAATAAAAAGGTGTATCACGATTATTTTATCGAGGAGAAATACGAGTGCGGCATCGAGCTGTACGGAACGGAGATCAAGTCCATCCGGCAGGGAAAATGCAGCGTCAAGGAGGCTTATGTCTCCATCGATCACGGCGAGGCCTTTGTGGAGGGGATGAACATCAGCCCTTACGAGAAGGGGAACATTTTCAACAAGGATCCTCTGAGGCGGAGAAAGCTCCTTCTTCACAAGTCGCAGATCATGAAGCTGGAACAGTCGGTATCCCAGAAGGGGTACACGATCGTGCCGTTGTCCGTCTATCTGAAGGGCGGGCGCTGCAAGGTGGAGATCGGCCTCGCGCGGGGCAAACACACCTATGACAAGCGTGAGGATATCAAGAGGAAGGATGCCAGAAGGGAAGCCGAGCGGGACTTCAAAGATGTGTACAAAGGATAGGGCACTCGGAAACGGCTGATGCCGTTTCCTCCTGCTTCGAGCAACGCGCCCTTCGGGCGCATTGCTCCCGCTGCGGAGAATTCGCCTGCGCGAAATTCTCCTTGCGCCCTCGGAAACGACTGTGCAAAATTTTCCTTGCGTCCTCGCCTGATATTTAATTTCCCTTGCGGACAAAGCGTGAAAATGCTAGTATAAATACGCTAATCCGGGTTAGTAAAGGTTTCGACAGGGATCTTGAAGGTGGAGAAGCTATCCGGAGCCGTCCGTCAAACGGCAAACCTAAATATAAACGCTAATTCTAACGAAGTAGCTCTGGCTGCCTAATCGCACCAGCGTCGCCTGACTTGCACCTGTTCTCGTCAGATACGGCGTCAAAATAACAGGAAACGACACAGAGTCCGCCGCGGCTCTGCGGGCGTATGAGCGGCTGCCAACGAAGAGGGCGTGTTCGTTTTCCTTCTTCACGCGGGAGATGTCTTCGGACGAAAGCAACGAACTATGATAGTAGAAGGACACGGGATGGGTTTTTGGACAGGGGTTCGATTCCCCTCTAATCCAGCCGATCAGCGAGTGGTCGAACACTCATTGAATTCTTCGGCAGAGAGATAGCAGTCTCTGCCGAAGAGAGATATGCCACATAAAGGCGTCATGTTCTATCATGACCTGCGAGCATAGTTTAAGTCTGGGAAAACGGTCGGAAACGACATTTTACCGGTCCAAATCCGGTTGCTCATGTGAAGCTGATGGAGAAATCTGTCAGCTTTTTTGCTGGAGAAAAATGCCGGAAAGATTGAAACGATAAAAAGAGTATGGAATAATTACCTTTGTACAAAGCAGCAGTGATGGTGCAAGCATGGGAGCACATACCTTCGGGTAAGATTCTCGTTCAAATCAAGATGCTGATGCTTTGAAATCCAGTGGAGAAATCCGCTGGATTTTTATTTGGAGAAAACAATACAATTTTGTGTGAATTCAGACAAAATGCTTTCTACATATGCGTGGATGATACTTACCAGATACAATGATTTTACGCACATCAGCAGTGTTGCTCGCTGGTGCCGCTATGCTATTACAGCAACGCAGCAGACAGAAGGACCCGAACAGTTCTTGTGAGCAGGGGGAATCTTAAACAGACGTGTGGTATTATGAGAGTATAAATATTTGCTTCTCGTGGATGCGAGGGTGATCCGTTACAGGTAAGGGGAACAGGAACTCTCTGAACTGAAAATCTGATGCAGGAGATGATAATTATGATGTATCCATTCATGACATTAAATGATAATACCGAAATTGTACATTCGGAAATGAAAGCGGATGGACGAGTCAAAGTTTATATAGAAACACCGGATGAAAAATATGGTTTTCGCCATGCTGTTTGCTGGCTTCCGGATTATAAATGGGAGGATATTTATCATTATGATGCGGAAGATATCAAAAAGCTGGAAGATATTATTCGATCCACCGCGCATCTGATCATGGAATTCTCTCAGGAAGGAGGATTTGACAATGCCTCAGGTTTTTAGATTGGGAGAATACTGGGTCTATTTTTGGACAAATGAAAGTGATCCTTTGGAACCGGTACATGTGCATGTGGCGAAAGGTGCACCGCAAGCCAATGCAACTAAGATATGGATAACAAGCGCAGGAAGATGTTTATTATGCAATAACAATTCGCGCATACCAGAGCGTACTCTGCGAAATATCATGCGCATGATTGAGGCTCGCAGCACGGATGTATTGGATCTTTGGATGAGTTATTTTGGCGAACTTCGTTTCTTCTGCTGAAGCAATGCGGGAAAACAGGTCTGGGATTGGAAAATAAACAGCAATGCCTTGGATATAGAGTTTTATCAAAAAGTGTGTTCATACAAAATTGAATGCAATTTGTCAAACAGAATCGTAAAAAAGGCAACTCTTCAGGATTTTTAGCGTGTTCCCCGCGATGCGGGGATGATCCCTTAGCCGAAATGCAAAGACGGGGCTAGTAGTGGTGCTCCCCGCGAATGCGGGGATGATCCTCGAAAGATCGAATTGATGATGGAAAGTTTTTAGCGCGGTCCGAACGGGCGCTGACAGACAAGGAACGGGAAAGAAACGAGGATATTTTATGAATCTGAGCAAAGAGGAGTTATTTGACATATTAAAAGACTGCTGTGATGACGTCGCTTTCAAATATCACGGGAAACCATGTGGAATAACGCCGCTGGTTGCCGATGGCATACCGACATATCATGTGTGGTGTGGAGAAGATCAGATAGCATTTGGAAGTGTAGAGAAAACCATGGAAACGCTATGTTTTGATGGAAAATGCCTGAACGATATCTGCGGACAGCTTGAATTCGACGTGTCCTGAGAGGAAAGCAATGGAAACGTTCACGGATATATATAAGATACTCCATGGTCTGGAAAGCTGCATGGACCTGGAAGCTGTCAATCCGGGTATGATCTCACCGGAAGCGCTGAAGATCAGCAGAGAACGATGGAAGAAATGTCTGGAAGATCATGCCGGATAAACGAAGCAGGGTGAGAACTGATCAAAGCCTTTGATGAAAGCAGATGGAGGATATTAAAATGGAAACGGACAAGGTTGTTTATCCTGTCCTGATAAAGCAGTTTGGCAAGGACTTTCTGGCATATGTTCCGGATCTTGACATAAAGACAGAGGGGAAAAGCGAGTTCGATGCAATTGGCATGGCAAGAGACGCCATAAGCCTTAAAGTTATGGAGCTTCAGGATAATGAAGAAATGATTCCTGAGCCGTCGACTGCGGATGGTGCGGTTCAAAAGGCAGAGGCCGATGCTGATGCAGAAATGAATTTTACGGATGGATTACTGACGTTTGTGGATGCGGATATCGCGGCGTATCGTCAGAAATACGGAAACCTCTATATCCGGAAGAACTGTACCATTCCGTACTGGATGGGCAAGGAAGCAGATTCTCTCGGCATCAATTATTCACGCGTGCTTCAGGAGGTACTTGAAAAAATCATTGGAAAGAGAAAAAATGCAGGCAGATAAGCTTTACGCCCTGTCTTTGACAATGGTGAGTTGGCCGTCGCAGGCTGACTCATTTTTTGTACAGAAAGCTCACAAGTTGCCGGACGGGTGCGGGGCCGGTATAATGAACGCGTCGATCAGGCTGTGCGGCGATCCGAAAAATGCGTTATATTTTCAGAAAGATGGCACCATGAATATGGCAGAAGAAAGCGGAGCATTGGGACAACAAGAGAACAACACCCGCGCAGGAGAATGCGACAAGCGGGAAAATACCGGAGAAGACCTGTTCTATTCCGAGAGTAATCTGGAGCATTTGCGGCGCACAGTTGCGGCCTTGAATGCTGGAGAGGGCAGGGAACACGAGCTCATGGAAACAGAAACGGAAGGCTGACGACATTTGGTCGGGATGAATTTACCGCCGGAATAATGTACAGGCAGGATGAATGCCAGGTTGGAATTTGAATCGAAGGAGAAGAAGCTTCATGCAGACAGACACAAGGGCGCAGATTCTTGCGCTTGGAACCTATGACATACTGGAACAGCGCTTTTTAAAGGACATCGGGAGCGAGAGCTTCGTGCTGCGCCACAAAAAGAGTGGGGCCAGAATCGCTCTTTTGCCGAACGGGGACAGCAACAAGGTGTTCTACATCGCATTTCGGACGCCGCCCGAAGATTCCACGGGAGTGGCCCACATCATTGAGCACACGGTTTTGTGCGGCTCCCGCAATTTTCCCGTCAAGGACCCGTTCATCGAGGTGGTGAAGGGATCTCTTAATACCTTCCTGAACGCCATGACATATCCCGACAAGACGGTGTATCCGGTCGCGTCCACGAATGAGAAGGACTTCGACAACCTGATGCACGTCTATCTGGATGCCGTGTTCCATCCGAACATTTACACGAATGAGAACATCTTCCGCCAGGAGGGGTGGCACTATGAGGTGCAGGATCCCAAGGAGAGCGGAGAAAAGCCGGAGATCACCGTCAACGGCGTCGTCTACAACGAAATGAAGGGCGTGATGTCCTCACCGGACGATGTCTTGAATGACGAGGTGCTGGCCTCCCTTTCCCCGGACACCACCTATTCCATTGTATCCGGCGGCGACCCGAGGGTCATTCCGGAGCTTACGTATGAGAAGTATCTGGATTTTCACAGGAAGTACTATCATCCGTCCAATTCCTACATCTATCTCTACGGGGATCTGGACATTGTGGAGAGACTTCGCTTCCTGGACGAGGCGTATCTGTCGCATTACGATGTGATGGAGGTGGATTCCCAGGTTCGCCCGCAGAAGGCGTTTGCGGAGCCCTCTTTTGTTCAGAAGAGCTACAGCATTTTAAAAGAAGAGGATCCTGCCGGAAAGACGTTCCTTTCCTGGAATGCGGCGCTGCCGATTCACGGAAACCCGAAGGAAATTCTGGCGTTCAAGGTGCTCGACTACGTGCTGTGCGACGCGGAGGGAGCACCCCTCAAGGAGGCTCTTCGGGAGAGAGGAATCGGCCAGAACGTGGAGTCGCTTTATGAGAGCGGTATCTATGAGCCGTATTACTCCGTGGCGGCCAAGTACGCGGATCCGGAGCAGAAGGAGGAATTCCTGCAGACCATCCGGCAGACGCTGCAGGACCTTTCGGAGCATGGCATCGACCGGAAGGCATTGCTCGCCGGAATCAATTACTATGAGTTTCATTACCGTGAGGCAGACTTCGGATCGTATCCGAAGGGCCTGATCTACGGCCTGGATGTACTGGACACCTGGCTGTATGATGATTCTTTGGTCTGGACGAATCTGGATGTCGGCGGCTTTTTCAATGAATTGAAGGAGGATGCGGGAAAGGGATATTTTGAGGGCCTGATCCGGAAGTACCTTCTGGACAATCCGCATACGAGCACGGTTCTCCTGGTCCCGGAAAGGGGACTGACGGAGAAGCTGGAGGAAGAGCAGAAAAAGAGCCTTGCCGACTTTGCGGCATCGCTTTCGGACGAGGAGCTGGAGGGCCTTCGGGAAAAGGAAGCGGAGCTTCGGAAGTGGCAGAACACGCCGGACTCCGGGGAAGCGCTTCGCAGCATTCCGGTGCTGGAGCGGTCGGACTTAAAGAGGGAAGCGCAAAAGCCTCTGACCCGGGAAATCCGGGAGGGAAATCTTTCTGTGCTGGAGCATCCTGTTTTTACCAGCGGAATCGACTATCTGGATCTTTCCTTTGACGTGACGGATCTGGAGCCGGAGCTTCTTTCCTGGCTTGGAATTTTCAAGGTGCTGATGGGGGCGATGAGCACGGAGCACTACTCCTACCGGGAGCTGGACAACGAGATCAATATCGCAACCGGCGGAATGACGCCCGGCGTTTCGAATGTGACGGACAGCAAAGATCCCTCGAAATACCGGATCCTCTTCGAGCTTTCCATGAAGGCGGTGGATCCGAACCTTGCGGATGCGCTTTCTCTTGCGGAAGAGATGCTCCTGCACACGGATTTTCATGACACGGACCGTATCCGGGAAATTCTGGAGGAGGAGCGCGCTTCGATGAAGGCGGAGCTTCCGGCATCCGGCCATTCCACGGCGGTGATGCGGGCGGCAGCAGGACTTTCGGAATCGGCGAAGATCATGGATGATCTTGCGGGGATCGGTGCCTACCGGCTTCTGGACGAGATCTGCAGTGATTTTGAAGCGAACAGGAAGCTTCTGCCGGAGATGATGCGGAAGGTGGCGGGGGCTGTTCTCCGGAAGGAGCGCTTCTTTGCGGACCTCACGGCAGAGGAGAAGAACCTGGACCATGCGGCCTCTCTCCTGGAGCAGTTCGCGGCAGTTCTTCCGGGAACCGGGCGGGAGAGCTTTCTTCCGGAGGTTTCTTCCGGCAGCCGGGAGCGGGCGGAATCCAAAAAGCAGCCAAAGAGAGAGGGCTTTACCACGGCGGGACAGGTTCAGTTCGTCTGCAGAGCAGGCGATTTCCGGAAAAAGGGACTTCCTTTTCACGGGGCGCTCCGCGTGCTGAAGGTCATTCTCGGCTATGATTATCTGTGGAACAGGGTCCGCGTGCTCGGAGGAGCCTACGGCTGCATGAGCGGTTTCGGACGGGACGGGATTTCCTATTTTGTCTCCTACCGGGATCCGAAGCTCGGAGAAACCATTGAGGCCTTTGAAAGAGCGGCGTCGTATATTCGCGGCTTCGAGGCGGATGAACGAACGATGACAAAGTACATCATCGGCGCGGTGAGCGCGATGGACCGGCCGATGACGCCGAGCATGTACGGGAGATTCTCCAAAATATGCGCATTAACGGGCCTTACGGCAGAGGACCTGCAGCGGGAGCGGCAGGAGGTCCTGGACTGCACGCAGGAGGATGTGCGGGGCCTTGGCGCCTACATCGAGGCCTTCATGGAAGATGGGAATTTGTGCGTGATCGGCTCAGCCGGGAAACTCCGGGAAGAGACGGAACGGTTCGACACGCTGGAGCCGCTCGTGTGATATTTATACCTCGCTGAGGCAAAATCCGCGAATGCGGTTTTGCCGAATGCGGCAGCCGGTGCGTCAGCACCGATGCTGCAGTTTGAAAGTGACATATCAATGTCACTTTCAAAATTTTCAGGAAAGGAAAGCGGAAATCAAATGGCAAAAGCTGGTTTTGCGGCGATCGTGGGCCGTCCGAATGTCGGGAAATCCACGCTGATGAATACACTGATCGGACAGAAAATCGCGATCACCTCCTACAAGCCGCAGACGACGAGGAATCAGATCCGGACCATCTACAGCGATGAGAACGGGCAGGTGGTGTTCCTCGATACGCCGGGAATCAATCAGGCGAAGGACCGTCTCGGAGAATACATGCTGCACGCTGCGGATGCCACGCTGAAGGAGGTGGACCTGATCCTGTGGCTGGTGGAGCCGAGGGCGAACCTGAAGGAAGAGGACCTTGCCGTTTTAAAGAAGGTGGCGGGTGCCGGAAAGCCGGTGATCCTGTGCGTCACCAAGGCCGATTCCGTCAAGAAGGCGCAGATTCTGCCGGTTCTTGCGGCCTACGCGCAGGAATGGAAGAAGGAGACCGGACAGGAGCTGAAGGACCTCATTCCGATCAGTTCGAGACAGAAGACCGGCCTGGATGATCTTCGGAAGACGATCTGGGAGAGACTCCCGGAGGGCGAGCCGTTCTATGATCCGGAGGATGTCACAACGGAGACGGAGCGGGAGATTGCCTCCGAGATGATCCGTGAAAAGGCGCTGCGCTTCATCAATGAAGAGGTTCCGCACGGCATTGCGGTGCAGATCAACCGGATGAAGTACCGGGACAAGAGCACGGCGGCAGGCGGGGATGCGGGAAATGCCGGCCGAAAGCACCACGGAGCGGCTCCTGCGCCGGAGAAGATCTGCGACATCGACGCGGACATCATCTGCGAGCGCGAGAGCCACAAGGGCATCATCATCGGAGCGGGCGGCGGAATGCTCAAGAAGATCGGAACCGCGGCCCGGATTGACATCGAGAATATGATCGGATGCCGCGTGAATCTCCGCCTCTGGGTGAAGGTCCGCAAGGGCTGGAAGGACGATCAGAACGCTCTGAAAACCTACGGATATAACGAGAAGAATCTGTAATGCCGGAACTGGAAATCAAAAGACCCTATACCGAAGTGACCGCCATGGTGATCGGCGTTTCCCCCATCGGGGAATATGACCGGAGAGTGGTGCTCCTGACGCGGGAGAGCGGGAAAATCTCCGCCTTTGCCAAGGGCGCAAGACGCCCGAATTCGCAGCTGGTGGCGGCAACGGACCTGTTCGTGTTCGGGACCTTCCGCCTGTACGCGGGGAGAGATTCCTACACGCTGGTGGAGACCTCCGTGCAGAACTATTTTGCCTGGTTCCGGACGCACATGGAAGGCGCTCTTCTGGGACAGTACTTCTGCGAAGTGCTGGAATACTGCACGCGGGAGAACAACGACGAGGCACAGCTTCTTCTCCTTCTGTATCAGACGCTCCGCGCGCTGGAGTCCGGGAAATTTCCGCTCCGCCTGGTCCGGGCGGTGTTCGAGCTGAAAACAGTGATTCTGGAGGGAGAGATGCGGGAGCCGAACCCGCAGAAGTACCTTCCGGCGGTCATGGCGGCACTGCGGCACATTGAAAATGCCCCGGTCGCCAGACTCTATACGTTTACGCTGGACGAACCCTCTGAGAAACAGCTCCTGGAGCTCTCGAAGCGCTGCATGGAGTTTGCATTTGAGCATCATACGTTCCGAAGTCTGGAAATTCTGGCCGTGATGGATCTGTAGGCATTGCGAAGAGAATAAAAAAAGTATAAAGTGTATCTGTTGTTCGCGCCGCGCCTGCAGTCGGGAAAGGGAGTCAGGAGAGAAAAGCTTACCGGCCTTCCCGCAGGGAAAACGGCGTGCAGCGGGGGCTTTCGCGGAAAAGAATTTAAAGAAGAATGACGACACAGAAGAAAAGGTCCGGCTCACCCGGAAGGAAAAAAACGGCCCGGCGTCCGGGCGGTCCGGCAAGGCACCGGAAAAAGCAGAAGGAGCGGGCGGCAAAGCTTGCGGTTTATCTCGCGGCGGCAGTCATTGCTGTCGGCGTTTTTCTTGCGGTCCGGGCAGTGACAAAGGTTCTCGGCCCGGAGGAGTACACGGCGTCTACGGCGGAATTCCGGAAAAACGGAAGCATCCGGATCACGACGGTGGAATCCTTTGCCGAGGACTACTACGATGCGGATGAGCTGAAGAAAACCATCCGGGATGCCGTAGCTTCCTACAATGAGAAGAACGGAAGCGGGAGCGTTGCGGAGAAATCCTTCAAGGTGGCGGATCAGACGGCGGTGCTGGTTCTGGACTACGCGAGCGCGGAGGACTACAGCGGTTTTAACGACACCTCTCTTTTCATCGGAACGGTGCAGGAGGCGCAGGCGGACGGATACGATTTCGAATCCATTATGTCGGCGGTCAGTCATGCGGATTCTTCGAGAATCCTGAATCAGGCGACCCTGGATCAGCTGTCGGAGAACGAGGTCATCATCCTGACGGAGCAGGTCAATGTGGTAATGCCGCGCGGAATTCTGTACGCAACCCCGAATCTCGGCGTGACGGATGAGACGCATGCGACGGCCATCGATACCATCAGCAGAGAGAAGCCGGCGATTGTCATTCTGAAATAGCACGGCGGTTTCGGACATCGCGGATTTTCCCATGGATGCGATGTTCAATGCTGTCCGCAAAAGGGAAACGGACCGCAGGATGGTTTCGGGCGGCTTTGCCGGAATACGGGCAGAACATCCGTGCCCGCGTGTCCGATGGAAGAAAAGAAATACGAACGGTAGGAACTCCGGAGCCCCGGCGCCGGAGATCACATAACATCTGCAATAGCAGAGGGATCAAGGAGTAGGCACATGGAAAAGACAATGGACAAGATTGTTGCGCTCTGCAATGCGCGCGGATTCATTTATCCCGGTTCCCAGATCTACGGCGGTCTGTCGAACACCTGGGATTACGGGAATCTCGGCGTAGAGCTGAAGAACAATGTGAAGAAGGCATGGTGGAGAAAATTCGTGCAGGAATCCCCGACCAACGTCGGCGTTGACTGTGCGATTCTGATGAACCCCAAGACCTGGGTGGCTTCCGGACATCTGGCAGGCTTCTCGGATCCTCTGATGGACTGCAAGGCCTGCGGAGAGCGTTTCCGCGCGGACAATCTGATTGAGGATTACGCGCGCGAGCACGGAATGACGCTGGACGGCTCGGTAGACGGCTGGTCCAACGACGAGATGATGAGCTTCATCAACAAGTTCAAAGTTCCCTGCCCGTCCTGCGGCCAGTTCCACTGGACCGACATCCGTCAGTTCAATCTGATGTTCAAGACCTTCCAGGGCGTTACCGAGGATTCGACGAACACGATTTACCTGCGCCCGGAGACGGCACAGGGCATTTTCGTCAACTTCAAGAACGTGCAGCGCACATCGAGAAAGCATCTGCCTTTCGGCATCTGCCAGATCGGCAAGTCCTTCCGCAACGAGATCACGCCCGGCAATTTCACGTTCCGCACCCGTGAGTTCGAGCAGATGGAGATGGAGTTCTTCTGCAAGCCCGGCACGGATCTGGAGTGGTTCAAGTACTGGAAGGATTTCTCCTGGAAGTGGCTGCTGTCCCTCGGACTGAAGGAAGATCACCTTCGCTTCCGCGATCACGCCAAGGAGGAGCTTGCATTCTATTCCAAGGCAACTTCGGATATCGAATATACTTTCCCCTTCGGCGACTGGGGCGAGCTGTGGGGCATCGCAGACCGCACGGATTACGATCTGTCCCAGCATCAGAAGGTATCCGGCGAGGATCTTACGTACTTTGACGAGGAGAGCGGCGAGCGCTACATCCCGTATGTCATCGAGCCGTCGCTCGGCTGCGACCGCGTGACACTGGCGTTCATCTGCGAGGCCTATGATGAGGAAGAACTCCCGGATGGAACCGTCCGGAATGTCATGCACTTCCATCCGGCCATCGCACCGGTCAAGATTGCGGTGCTTCCTCTGTCCAAGAAGCTCTCGGAGCCCGCACAGAAGGTCTATGCGGAGCTCTCGAAGCGCTACAACTGCGACTTCGATGACCGCGGAGCCATCGGCAAGAGATACCGCCGCGAGGACGAAATCGGAACGCCGTACTGCATCTGCTACGACTTTGATTCCGAGAACGACCAGGCCGTCACGATCCGTGACCGTGACACCATGGAGCAGGTCCGCGTGCCGATCGCAGAGCTGAAGAACTGGTTCGACGAGAAGTTCGACTTTTAAGTCATGCGGCCAAAGCACTTTAAGAAGTTTTTTCAGGAAAGGAAATACAAGAATGCAGTACAGAGGAGTCAATGAGCTGCGTGAGCTGTTTCTCTCTTTCTTTGAAGAGAAGGGGTGTCTGAGACTGAACAGCTTTTCGCTGGTTCCGCACAATGATACATCGCTCCTGATCATCAATTCCGGTATGGCGCCGATGAAGCCCTGGTTTACCGGTCAGGAGATCCCTCCGAGAAGGAGGGTGACCACGTGCCAGAAGTGCATCCGCACCGGTGATCTGGAGAACGTCGGAAAGACGGCACGTCACGGCACCTATTTTGAAATGCTGGGAAATTTCTCCTTCGGCGATTATTTCAAGAAGGAAGCGATTCCGTGGGCATGGGAATTCCTGACGGAGCGCGTAGGTCTCGATCCGGACCGTCTGTATCCTTCCGTGTATGTGGATGACGAGGAGGCCTACAATATCTGGCTGAACGACATGCACATCCCGGCGGATCACATCTACAAGTTCGGCAAGGAAGACAATTTCTGGGAGCACGGCTCCGGCCCCTGCGGCCCCTGCTCCGAGATTTACTATGACCGCGGCGAGAAGTACGGAAACGGACCGGAGGATGTCATGGGCGGCGAGGGCGACCGCTTCATGGAGGTCTGGAATATCGTATTTTCTCAGTTCAACAATGACGGCCACGGCAATTACAGTGATCTGGTTCAGAAGAACATCGATACCGGAATGGGTCTGGAGCGTCTGGCGGTTGCGGTGCAGGATGTGGGATCCATCTTCGATGTGGATACGCTCAAATCCCTGCGTGATCTGATCTGCAGACTGGCAGGCGGTGTGGAATATGAGAAGCCGGGCACCTATGACACGGATGTCTCTGTCCGTATCTGCACGGATCACGCCCGCGCAATGACCTTCATGATTTCGGACGGCATCATGCCTTCCAATAACGGAAGAGGCTATGTCCTCCGCCGGATCATCCGCCGCGCGGTGCGGCATGGACGCAAGCTCGGCATCGAGGGATCGTTCCTTCCGACACTGGCGGAGAATGTCATCAAGACCTCGAAGGACGGCTACCCGGAACTGGAGGAGAAGAGAGACTTCATCCTGAACGTGGTCCGCGCCGAGGAAGAGAAATTCGAAAAGACCTATGAGCAGGGAATGGAAATTCTGGCTCAGATGGAAGGCACTCTGGAAAAGGCGGGAGAAAAGCAGCTCTCCGGCGAGGATGCGTTCAAGCTCTACGATACCTACGGCTTCCCTCTCGACAACACGAAGGAAATCCTGGAGGAGAAGGGCTTTACCGTGGACGAGGACGGCTTCAATGCCGCGATGAAGAAGCAGAGAGACCAGGCGCGTTCGGACCGCGAGCGCTCCGGCAAGGCGGCAACCTACATGGGAGCTGCGGCAACGGTTTATGAGGAGATGGATCCTTCCGTGACCTCGGCTTTTGTCGGATACGACAAGCTGACGGCGGAGTCGGAGATTGTCGCGATGGCATCGCTTCCGTCTCTTGCCGCGCAGAAGGGCAGTACCTCCGCACAGGAAGCGGTCGGCGCAGGCGAGTCTGAGGAAGAGGACAGCGTGGTAACGGCTCTTTCCGACGGACAGTACGGTGCGATCATCACGAAGGAGACGCCGTTCTACGGAACCATGGGCGGCCAGGTCGGCGACAAGGGCCTGATCGTTCTTGCCACCTCCTATTCCGAGGCAGGCGGCATCAAGGCATCCTCCGAGGAAATGGCGAAGGAGGCCGCACTCGGAAAGGGAACGGTTGTTTTTGCCGTAGAGGCCACGGAGCACGTTGCGGGCGGCAAGATCGCTCACATCGGACATGTGGTTTCCGGTATGTTCAAGCTGGGCGACAAGGTAACCCTGCAGGTGGATGAGAAGAACCGCATGGCAACCTGCCGCAATCACTCGGCAACGCACCTTCTGCAGAAGGCCCTCCGTGAGGTTCTCGGAACCCATGTCGAGCAGGCAGGTTCCTATCAGGATGCAGGAAGGACCCGCTTTGACTTCTCGCATTTCCAGGCAATGACCCGCGAGGAGCTGAAGAAGGTCGAGGATCTTGTCAATGAGAAGATCGCAGAGAGTCTTCCGGTTGTGACGGAAGTGATGTCTCTGGAGGACGCCAAGAAGACCGGTGCCATGGCGCTCTTCGGCGAGAAATACGGCGACAGCGTGCGCGTCGTGAAAATGGGCGACTGGTCCGTGGAGCTGTGCGGTGGAACGCATGTCTCCAACACCATTCAGATTGGATCCTTCAAGATTCTTTCCGAGAACGGCGTCGCAGCCGGTGTCCGCAGAATTGAGGCGCTGACGGGCGACAATGTCCGGAAGTACTATGAGGGAATTGAGGAAGAGCTGAATCAGGCGGCAGACCTTGTCAAGGCAACTCCTGCAACCCTTGCGGAGAGAATCCGCGCGCTCCAGAAGGAGCTTCGGGAAGTGAAGTCCGAGAACGAGTCCATGAAGGCTAAGGAGGCACAGGCCTCCCTTGGAAATGTCATGGACAATGTGAAGGAGATCAAGGGAGTTCCGTTCCTCGGAGCGCATGTTCCGGGTGTTGACATGAACGAGCTGCGCGGCCTGGGTGATGAGCTGAGAGAGAAGCTCCCCGGCGGCGTGGTGGTTCTGATTTCCGACAAGGACGGCAAGGTCAGCCTGATTGCCATGGCTTCCGATGAGGCAATGGCAAAGGGCGCACATGCAGGAAACCTCGTCAAGAGCATCGCGAAGGAAGTCGGCGGCGGTGGCGGCGGACGTCCGAACATGGCTCAGGCAGGCGGAAAGAATCCGGCAGGAATCGGCAAAGCGCTGGAAGAGGCCGCAAAGGTTCTGGAAAGCCAGCTGTGAAACCAGGTCGTGAGACGGGCCATGGAGAAGTGAACCGGGCCGCAGGAACAGGCAAGGAACAGTTTGGAAAACCCTCTTTACAAAAGAGACGTGCTTGCGTATAATCTAAGTCGTGTCTTTTTGAGAGATTCATAAAACACAGAAAAACCCATCAGCCAGTTGCGGGTTTTCCGTTTTCTGCGGAAGGCGGGAGGAACCTGACAATCTGAAAGGGACTGAAGGGAGGGTAGAAGAAATGTCTAGCGTTATCGTAAAAGAGAATGAGACCTTGGACAGCGCTCTGCGTCGTTTCAAGAGAAGCTGCGCAAAGGCGGGCATCCAGCAGGAAATCCGTAAGAGAGAGCACTACGAGAAGCCCAGCGTAAAGCGCAAGAAGAAGTCCGAAGCTGCAAGAAAGAGAAAGTACAACTGATCGGGAATCGCAAGGTTTCCGGCAGGCTGTACCGGTAATCATGACAGCAGTAGCCCCTGGCACATCATGTGCCGGGGGTTTTTCTTAGTTTATTTTCGTATTGGTTTCGCATTGAATTTCGGTTTACAAGGACTGCAGGACCTTCGTTTCCAAGGGGCTTTCGGCCTTACAGCGGCTGCAGGGACGTTCGTTTCCAAAGGGATTCTGACGGACGCTGCACAGGACGATATGCTGCCCGGAAAGCTCTTTATGGCATATTATGCCAACAGCGCTGGCGCACAGAGGGGCTCTGTGGCGGCAGGGGACGCGGTGTGGTACACTATACTGGCTTATGCAGGACAGAGAGGAAGGAGTGCACATGAAGAAAAAGGATGCGGTACTGGCGGGCGCTGCGGGAGCGCTTCTTGCCGCGGGCTTTGCGGCAGCCTGGCGGGACGGACATCGTTTTGTCATCCGCAGATATCGGATTTCCTCTCCGAAGATCCGGCGGAAGACGACGATTGTATTCCTCACGGATCTGCACAGTCAGACGTATGGGAAACGGAATGACCCGGACGGGCCGAATGGGCCGATTCTCCGTGCCATTCGGAGCATCGGGCCGGATGCCGTCGTGATCGGCGGAGATATGATTGTCGCAAGGGATGCTTCCCTGGACCGTCCCGGCTGGATGGAGGTTTCACTGGATCTGGCGGAAGACCTTGCGAGGGATTTTCCGGTCTATCTTGCGGAAGGAAATCACGAAGCGCAGCTTGCGTCCGGGCGGCATGAAGGACGGTATCTCCGGCAGTATCTGGGGTATGATCAGGCAATGAAGAATCTCGGGGTATGCCGCTTGCACAACCGGTTTGCGGATCTTTTGGCGATGGAGGAAGATACCGGAATCCGCCTGTACGGGCTGGACCTTGACACGGAAACCTATCGGAAGTTCTGGCCGTACCATCTTTGCCGGGAGCAGGTGGAAGAGAAACTCGGGAAACCGGATCCGGACCGGTTCTGCGTGGTGCTGGCTCATAATCCGAAGTTTTTCCCGGTGTACGCGGCGTGGGGCGCGGACCTTGTGCTGTCCGGACATGTTCACGGCGGAATTGTGCGGTTTGGACCGGACGGGCAGGGACTTCTCTCCCCGGACTGGCATTTCTTCCCGGAATACACAGGGGGAGAATACCATACGAGAAAAGAGGACGGGTCGAAGGCTTCCATGATTCTCAGCTGCGGAACCGGGACGCATTCGGTGCATCTTCGCTTTATGAATCCGGGAGAAATCGCCGTGGCCGAGCTTGACGGGTGTGATTGACGCTTTTTAAAAATACGGGAAAATGGAACTGGAATTTAAACTGGAGAAGTTCGAGGGCCCGCTGGACCTTCTGCTGCATCTCATTGACAAGAATAAAGTGGATATCTACGACATCCCCATCGCGGAGATCACGGATCAGTACATGGAATACGTCCGGCGGATGGAAGAAGAGGACATGGATGTCATGAGCGAATTCCTCGTGATGGCGGCAACGCTTCTTGACATCAAGTGCCGGATGCTCCTTCCGAAGGAAGTTGACGAGGAAGGCGAGGAGGAAGATCCCCGGGCGGAACTCGTGCAGAAGCTTCTGGAGTACAAGATGTACAAGTACATGTCCGCCGAGCTGCGCGACATGTCCGAAAACGCAGAGCAGACCCTGTACCGGAAGAAGAATCTTCCCAGGGAAGTCCGGAGCTACGTACCCCCGGTGAATTATGAAGAGCTGATCGGGGATACGACCCTGGCGAAGCTGAATGATATTTTTCAGGATATTCTGAAGCGCCAGAAGTACCGCGTGGACCCGGTCCGCTCCCAGTTCGGGCGGATCGAGAAGGAAGAGGTCGATCTGACGGCCAAGGAGCTGTACATCAAGGCGTATCTGAACACGCACCGAGACACGGATTTCCGGACGCTCCTGGAGGAGCAGGGATCCCGGGACGAGGTGATCGTCACGTTTCTGGTGGTGCTGGAGCTGATGAAGACCGGAAATATCGAGATCGAACAGGAAGAGCTGTTCGGCAATATTTCCATTCATGTGACAAAGGACATTTCGGCGGATTCCGCCCTGACCGGGGAGTTTTCGTAAAATGCAGCGATTTGGTATCGGTTGATTTCAGGAGCAAATGGGCTGCCTGCGGGCACTGTTACGATTGAAAACAGTATGTGATCAGGATGGTTTTGTTCCCGGGAAAAGCCGGACAGAGGACAGATCGAATGGAAGAAGAAATCAGAGAAGAACATATGGAAGAAACCGTGCAGGATTCCGGAGAAGAAATGAAGAGATCCGTTCCGGAAGGAAATGAAACCTCGCCGGAAGCTTCTGCTGAAGAGGAAAACGCGGCGGACGAGATGGCCGGGAGAAAGGACGCCGGGGAGGCGGACGAGACGTCTCCGGAAACGGCTGCCGGAGAGGACGCGGCGGCGAAAAAGGCGGAGGACAGTCAGACCGATGAGAAGCTGATGGCAGCCATCGAGGCGATTCTCTTTACGATGGGGGAGTCGGTGGAGATCGGCGCCATAGCAAAGGCACTTGACATCAGCGCTGCGAGAGTCCGCAAAATACTCGTCCGGCTGAAGAAGAGGTATGACGCTCCCTCGCGTGGGATCATGATCCAGCAGTTTGACGACGCGGTGCAGATGTCAACGAAGCCGGAGCAGTACGAGAATCTGATCCGGATCGCGAAGGTTCCGAAGAAAATGACACTGTCCGATTCTGTCATTGAGACGCTCTCCATCGTTGCTTACAAGCAGCCGATCACGAAGGTGGAGGTGGAGGGAATCCGCGGCGTTTCCTGCGACTACGCGATCAATAAGCTCCTGGAATATGATCTCATCAAGGAGCTCGGTCGGAAGGATGCCCCGGGGCGGCCGATTCTGTTCGGAACGACGGAGCAGTTCCTTCGTTCATTCGGCGTGAAAAATCTGGCGGAGCTGCCGTCCGTCAACACCGTGCAGGTGGAAGAATTCAAGGAAGAGGCCGAGGCCGAGGTGGATGACCGCCTCGGAATCTGATCCGGCTTCCGAATGGGCATTTCTGACGGAAAGCCTTGGAACAGCTGCCGGGATCTTACGTCTGACTTTGTGCAGGCGCAGGGTCCTGGCAGTCTTTTTTGTAAAGGGTTCGTCAAAATTTTCACATTTGCTGTTCGTTTTTGCAAATCCTTATGTTACAATACCAACTAGCGCAGTAACGTGGGCCGGTTTATGCCTGCAAGGGGATGGGGCGGTCTTCGTTTCAACGACATAAATCACATGGAGGTTCAAAGTATGAGCAGTTCTTCAAAAGCGAGTGAGAGAATCAATGCCTTACTCGATGATAACAGCTTTGTTGAAGTCGGTGCTCTCGTAACTGCGAGATCCACCAATTTCAATGTAAAGCCCGAGCAGACTCCGTCTGACGGCGTTATCACCGGCTACGGCACCATTGATGGCAGCCTCGTATTCGTTTACAGCCAGGATTCCACTGTGCTGGGCGGATCCATCGGTGAGATGCATGCAAAGAAGATCACCGGACTGTATGATCTTGCACTCAAGACAGGCGCTCCGATCATCGGACTCCTGGATTCCGCAGGACTTCGTCTTCAGGAAGGTACGGATGCACTGAACGCATTCGCATCCATCTATGCGAAGGAAGCGGAGGCATCCGGAGTGATCCCGCAGATCGCAGCAGTATTCGGCAATTGCGGCGGCGGACTCGCTGTTGCGGCTGGCATGGCAGATTTTGCATTCATGGCAGATGATGCGAAGCTTTTCGTCAACAGCCCGAACGCACTGGCAGGCAATTCCGAGGACAAGAAGGACACGGCTGCAGCAGCATTCAAGGCTGAGGCAGGCGCAGTGGACGCACACGGAACCGAGGAAGAGGTTCTGGCGAAGATCCGTGCACTGGTATCCATCCTTCCTTCCAACAATGAGGATGAGGCAGCCGGAGAGTGCGAGGACGATCTCAATCGTGCCAGCGCAAACGTAGCTGCAGGCATTGCGGATCCGGCCGTTGCAGCCGCAGATCTGAGCGACGGCAATCTTTTTGTCGAGACCAAGGCAGACTACGCGAAGGAAATGGCAACCGGCTTCATCAAGCTCAACGGTGAGACCGTCGGCGTAGTGGCAAACCGTACCGCTTCCTACGATGAGAAGGGCGAGAAGGCAGAGGAGTTCAAGCCGGTTCTGACGGTTGCCGGAACGGCAAAGGCGGCTGACTTCGTCAACTTCTGTGATGCATTTGAAATTCCGGTTGTTACCCTGACCAATGTCAGCGGCTTCTGCACCTGCGAGTGCGCGGAGAAGAAGATCGCGAAGAACGCTGCAAAGCTTGCAGCTGCTTTTGCCGGTGCAACGGTTCCGAAGGTGAACGTTGTGGTCGGCGATGCATTCGGCAGCGCATACACCGTTATGAATTCCAAGGCTCTTGGCGCAGACATCACCATGGCTCTTCCGGATGCACGGATCGGCATGATGGATGGAAATCTTGCAGCAAAGATCATTGCTGCCGGCAAGGATTCCGCTGAGGTTACGAAGACGGCTCAGGAGTACAATGAGCTTCAGAACAGCATTGACAGCGCAGCTGCTCACGGCTATGTGGATCAGATCGTTGAGCCTGCTGACCTGCGCAAGTATCTGATCGGCGCACTGGAAATGCTCTATACCAAGAGAGAGGATCTTCCCGCCAAGAAGCATTTGACCGTTTAATTGAGAGGAGACACGTATACGATGAAGAAATTAGTTTCCATTTTCGCAGTCATCACCTGTGTCTTTGCTCTTACCGCCTGCGGATCGGCCAAGGCCAACACGCTGAGCGGCACACCGGTTACGGATGGGTCGGCCGATTCTTACATTGCTTATGGCGAACAGTTTGTAAACGGCATGGACGCTGCTGTTCGCAGTGGTGCAACGGATCAGTACAGCGACGATGCAGTAGTTGGACCGGCACTGGATTCCTATGAGAATTCCCTTGAGGACATCGGAGAGATTCAGGGCTTCGACAACGAGCAGGTGGTACTGGACTCTGATGGCAACTACCTGATCAATATCGGTGTTGACGGCACGGGGCATGACGCAGATGTCGTCATCACGGTTGCCAAGAAGACCGGAGCTGTTTCGAATGTAGCGACCAATGTCCGCTATACCCTCGGAGAGCTGATGGAGCAGGCCGGCCTGAATACGATTCTGGGTATGGGAACCACGTTTGTCATCCTGATTCTGCTGTGTCTGATCATTTCCTGCTTTGCACTGATCGGAAAAGCTCAGGACAACAAGAAAAAGAAGGCTGCTGCCATCAAGGCGGCAGAGGCACCGGCTCCCGCACCTGCGGCTGCACCGGCAGTTACGGAAGAAGTCACAGATGACAACGAACTGATTGCTGTTATCGCTGCTGCTGTCGCGGCAAGCGAGGGACAGACGACAACGGACGGATTTGTAGTACGTTCCATCCGCAAGGCACGCAGAAAATTCTAATCGGAGGTAATTTGAGATGAAAAACTATACCATTACTGTCAATGGCACAGCTTATGATGTAACCGTAGAAGAGACCGGCGCTACCGCATCCGCAGCACCTGCAGCACCGAAGGCAGCAGCTCCCAAGGCAGCAGCACCCGCAGCGGCTCCGGCACCGAAGGCAGCTTCCGCAGGTGCAGGCGCTGTAAAGATTGAGGCCGGTGCAGCAGGAAAGGTCTTCAAGATCGAGAAGCAGGTCGGCGCAGCAGTCAAGAAGGGCGATGCTGTCGTAATCGTTGAGGCAATGAAGATGGAGATCCCGATGGTTGCTCCTCAGGACGGAACCGTTGCATCCATCGACTGTGCAGTCGGCGATGCTGTTGAGGCAGGCGCTGTGCTGGCTACTCTGAACTAAGTTATTGCGAAAGCACATTTCAAACGAGCTTGAAGCTACACAATAGCTTACGTTAGGAGGTCTTAATCAGTTATGGAATATATTGCAAGAACATTAACAAACTTAATCCATCAGACCGCCTTCATGAATCTGAGCTGGGGCAATGTCCTCATGATCGCTGTTGCGTGCGTATTCCTGTATCTCGCAATCGCTCATGATTTCGAGCCGCTGCTCCTTGTACCGATTGCGTTCGGTATGCTGCTGGTAAATATCTATCCGGATATCATTGCCGCTCCTACCGAGACGGCGAACGGCGGACTTCTGTATTACTTCTACATTCTGGATGAATGGGCAATCCTTCCGTCCCTGATCTTCATGGGTGTCGGCGCGATGACGGACTTCGGTCCTCTGATTGCCAATCCGAAGAGCTTCCTTCTGGGAGCCGCTGCACAGTTCGGTATCTTCGCAGCATATTTCGGAGCCATTGCACTGGGCTTCAACGGAAAGGCTGCCGCTGCCATCTCCATCATCGGCGGTGCAGACGGCCCGACCTCCATTTTCCTCTGCTCCAAGCTGGGACAGACGGAACTGATGGGACCCATCGCGGTAGCGGCATATTCCTATATGTCTCTGGTTCCGATCATTCAGCCTCCGATCATGCGTCTGCTCACCACCAAGAAGGACCGTCAGATCCGCATGGAGCAGCTCCGTCCGGTTTCCAAGCTGGAGAAGATTCTCTTCCCCATCGTGGTTACCATCGTGGTCTGCATGCTCCTTCCGACGACCGCTCCTCTGATCGGTATGCTGATGCTGGGCAACCTCTTCCGCGAGTGCGGCGTGGTTCGCCAGCTCCAGGAGACCGCATCCAATGCAATGATGTACATCGTTGTCATTCTGCTGGGCACCTCCGTTGGTGCAACGACCTCTGCTGAGGCGTTCCTGAACGTCACAACCCTGAAGATCGTCGCTCTCGGACTGATCGCATTCGCGTTCGGTACCGCTGCAGGCGTCGTCTTCGGTCAGCTGATGAAGATTGTCACACACGGCAAGATCAATCCTCTGATCGGTTCCGCCGGTGTATCCGCGGTTCCGATGGCTGCCCGTGTTTCTCAGAAGGAAGGCGCCAAGGAAGATCCTGCCAACTTCCTGCTGATGCACGCCATGGGCCCCAACGTTGCGGGCGTTATCGGTACTGCAGTCGTTGCCGGCGTATTTATGGCGGTATTCGGAATCTGATGAACAACGGTACCGGGCTTCGCGGAGACATTCTGCGGAGCCGGTGCTGAGATGAAAAAGGAGATTACAATGGCAAAAGTAAAGATTATGGAGACCGTTCTGCGTGATGCCGGTCAGTCACTGATCGCAACCAGAATGCCCATTGAAGAGATGCTTCCCATCGTTGACACGATGGACAAGGTTGGCTATGCCGCAGTCGAGTGCTGGGGCGGCGCTACCTTCGATTCCTGCCTTCGTTTCCTTCATGAGGATCCGTGGGAGAGACTTCGTGTTCTGAAGAGCCACTTCAAGAACACTCCTACACAGATGCTGCTGCGCGGCCAGAATATCCTCGGATATTCTCATTACGCAGACGATGTCGTGGACCGTTTCGTCAAGAAGTCGGTTGAGAACGGTATCGACCGCATCCGTATCTTCGACTGCCTGAACGACCTTCGCAACCTGAAGACCGCTGTCAAGGCAACGAAGGAAGCCGGTGCACACGCACAGATCGCTCTGGTGTATACCCTTGGCGATGCCTACACGCTTGAGTACTGGGAGAACATCGCTCGCCAGATCGAGGAGATGGGCGCAGATTCCATCTGCATCAAGGATATGTCCGGTCTGCTTCGTCCGTTCGAGGCATATGATCTGATCACCGCACTGAAGAAGGGCTCCTCCCTTCCGATTGACCTGCACACACACTACACCTCCGGCGTTGCTTCCATGACTTATCTGAAGGCAGCAGAGGCAGGCGTTGACATCATCGACTGCGCAACCACTCCGTTCGCACTGGGTACTTCCCAGCCTTCCACCGATGTTATGGTCGAGGCGTTCCGCGGAACTCCTTATGACACCGGACTGGATCAGAAGCTTCTGAAGGAGATTTCTGATTACTTCACACCTTATCGTGAGGAGTGCATCAAGAGCGGCCTGATGAGCACAAAGGTTCTGGGCGTCAATATCCGCACTATGCTGTATCAGGTACCTGGCGGCATGCTTTCCAACATGATCAAGCAGCTGGCTGAGCAGGGCAAGTCCGACAAGCTGAATGAGGTTCTGGAAGAGGTTCCGCGCGTACGTAAGGACCTCGGCGAGCCGCCGCTTGTTACTCCTTCCTCTCAGATCGTCGGCACACAGGCTGTCATGAACGTTCTGATGGGCGAGCGCTACAAGATGTGCACCGAGCAGACCAAGGATCTTGTCCGTGGCAAGTACGGCCAGACCATCAAGCCGATGGATCCCGAAATTGTCAAGAAGATCATTGGCGACGAGGAGAGAATCACCTGCAGACCTGCAGACCTCATCCCTGCTTCCATGGACAAGTTCGAGAAGGAAGCAAGAGAGCACGGCGCAGAGAGCGAAGAGGATGTTCTGTCCTACGCTTCGTTCCCGCAGGTTGCTACGGAGTTCTTTAAGTGGAGAACCGCGCAGAAGACCGGTGTGGATCTGACCAAGGCCGACACCAAGAACGGCGCATATCCGGCATAATCATATTGATGCTGTCTTTTCAGCCGTTTTTTCAAAGAGCCATGTCCCTTACGGGGCATGGCTCTTTTTCTGCAGAATATGATCGGCAGTGCGCGGAGGCCGGTATGCCGTGGGGAAAGAATGGATGAGGAAGCCGTGTCCGGGTCGCATTTCACCCGGCGAGATGTTATCATAATCAGGTATGTAATTTCAGAACAAAGGACAGAAATCAAATGAAACTAAATGATGCGGTGCAGGAACTGATTGCCAGATCCAAGGCGGAGAAACTCCAGGGAGAGGACCGGGAGCTTCTGGACGAAAAATACCGTTCCCTCGGCGATGCGGCCATGACATCCTGGGTGCCGACGGATGAAATTGCGGGCTACAAGGTGCGGCCGGGAATCTATAATGAGAACGGGGCCAATGAAATTCCGGGCGGCGTGAGCTTTACGATCTCGTCTCTGGGAGGAACGGCCTGTGAGCTCCTTTTGTATCACCGGAAGGGCAAGGTTCCGTTTGCGGTCATTCCGATTCCGGACAGTTATCGGATTGGCAAGGTGTGGTCCATCATCATTTTCGGACTGAATGTGGAGGACTTTGAATACAGCTACCGGATTGACGGACCGTGGAATCCGGAGAAAGGCCTTCTGTTTGACAAGAACAGAGAGCTCCTGGATCCTTATGCGAGAGCTGTGGTCGGACAGCGCAAGTGGGGCGAGGAGAAGAGCATGTCCGGGGCCTACCATGCCCGCGTCGTGAAGAACAATTTCGTCTGGGATACCTCGCGCTTTCCGAATACGAAGATGGAGGACTCCGTCATCTACGAAATGCATGTGCGGGGGTTCACGAAGGATCCCTCCAGCGGAGTCACCTATCCGGGAACGTTCGCCGGCATCATCGAGAAAATTCCGTACCTGAAGGAGCTGGGTGTCACGGCGGTGGAGCTGATGCCAATTTTCGAATTCGACGAAGTGGCAAACGGCCATACCTATGAGGGCAAACGCCTCTACGAGTACTGGGGATACAATACGGTCGCGTTTTTCGCGCCGAATACGAGCTATGCGGCTTCCGCGGAATACAACCGGGAAGGCCGCGAGCTGAAGGAGATGATCCAGCTTCTGAAGCAGAACGGCATCGAGGTCATTCTGGACGTGGTGTTCAACCACACTGCGGAAGGCGGAGAGGGCGGCCCGTTCATTTCCTTCAAGGGTATGGACAACAACATTTACTACATGCTGACGCCGGATGCCCGGTACTATAATTTCTCCGGCTGCGGCAATACGATGAACTGCAATCATCCGATTGTGCAGAGCTTCATCGTGGAGTGCCTGCGCTACTGGGTGACGAACTACCACGTGGACGGATTCCGATTCGACCTCGCGAGCATCCTGGGACGCGCGGCGGATGGCACGCCGATGCAGGATCCGCCGCTTCTTCAGAAGCTTGCGTTCGATCCGATCCTCGGCAATGTCAAGCTCATCGCCGAGGCGTGGGATGCCGGCGGAATGTATCAGGTCGGCTCCTTCCCCGCGTACAACCGCTGGGCGGAGTGGAACGGCAAGTACCGCGACTGCATCCGGGATTTCCTGAAGGGAAATTACTGGAACGCACCGGAGGCCTGTCACCGGATCACCGGCTCTACGGACCTGTACTACGGCGTTTACATGGGGTACACGAGCTCCGTGAACTTCCTGACCTGCCACGACGGATTCACGCTGTATGATCTGTATTCGTACAACAGCAAGCACAACGAAGCCAACGGCTGGGAGAATTCGGACGGTTCGAATGACAACCGCTCCTGGAACTGCGGCGCGGAGGGAGAGACGCAGGACCCTGGAATCCGGGCTCTTCGCTTCCAGATGATGCGCAATGCGATCACGACGCTGATGTGCAGCCGCGGAACGCCGATGATTCTCGCCGGGGACGAGTTCGGCAATACGCAGTTCGGCAACAACAACGGATACTGTCAGGACAATGAGATTTCCTGGCTGGACTGGAAGCTTCTTCAGAAAAACCGGGATTACTTTGAATTCTATAAATCGGTGATCGCATTCCGAAAGAACCACCGGTGCATCAGCCGGAAGCTGGATCCTGCGCGCAGCGGCTTTCCGGACATCTCCGTGAACGGAGGAGATCCCGATTTTACGCAGATCAATGCGCAGACCCGGACGCTGGGCGTGATGTATGCCGGCTTTGATCCGGAGAAGAACGCAGACGACCTTGTCTACCTGATGATCAATCCCTACTGGGAGGGGATTTCCGTGCGGCTTCCCTCGCTTCCGGAGGGACTTTCCTGGGGAATCTGTATCGACACGGCGGCATGCAACATGAAAAACTGGTACAGCGAAGAGCCGGTGCGGGTCTCGGGGGACCGGTGCGGACTGGCAGGGCGCAGCGTTGTGGTTCTTTGCACAGTGAGATAAAGCACATAACGGTTCGACACATCCCGGATTTTTCTGAAATTCCCGTAAAATTGCCTTGTGCCGAACAGTTATAAAACACAGGTTTTTCACAGTTATCGTTTACGATAAGGAAAACGGCAGACATTTGGCAGAACCGCTGCACTCGAAGATGTCTGATGACATTTTCTCTCTGGTATCGCGGATTTTGCCTCAGTGAGGTATAACCATGCAGAAAATTCTTGTAGTGGATGATGAAGAAAGAATGCGTAAGCTCGTGCACGATTTCCTGATTCGTGCGGGGTATGAGGTGCTGGAGGCGGGAGACGGCATTGAGGCGCTGGACGTGTTCGAGAGGGAGCCGGACATCGCGCTCCTGATTCTGGATGTCATGATGCCGGGGCTGGACGGCTACGGGGTGACGCGGCAGATCCGCAAGACCTCGGATGTTCCGATCATCATGCTGACGGCGAAGTCTGAGGAACAGGATGAGCTGCAGGGCTTTGACCTTGGCGTGAACGACTATGTGAGAAAGCCCTTCAGTCCGAAAATTCTGGTGGCACGTGTGGAGGCGATTCTTAGCCGTGAGGGCCGCGGGAAGAAAGACGAGAAGATAGAGAGCAGCGGCATCGTCATTGACCAGGCGGCTCATCAGGTGACGGTGGACGGAAAGCCGATTGAGCTGTCGGCCAAGGAATTCGAGCTTCTCACTTATTTCCTGGAGAACAGCGGAAGAGCTCTTTCCCGGGAACAGATCCTGAATCATGTCTGGAACTACGATTATTACGGAGACGCGCGGACCATCGACACGCACGTCAAGAAGCTCCGCAGCAAGATGGGTGAGAAGGGCGAGCTGATCAAGACCATCTGGGGGCTCGGCTATAAGTTCAGTCCGGAGGATTCTGATGGAAGAGCACAGTGAAAAGGCGGCTCCGGAGAAAAAAAGTATTTTCCGGAAACGAACCCCGCAGAGGAAAAAGGAGCGGAAATTCCGCTCCCTGCAGATGGAATTCGCCGCTCTTTTCTTTGCACTGATGGCGGGAGCCGTCGCCGTGATGTTCCTTGCGAACAACGCGTTTCTGGAGCGCTACTACAACAGTGAGAAGCAGGACACCCTGGAGAACACCTACGAGCGACTGAACGCCGCGGCGGCATCCAATTCCATCGAGTCCATCGCGTTCGGCAATGAGCTTACCCAGATCGCCAACCGGAATAACATCAGCATCCTCGTGATTGACGAAGAGTCCAAGACGGTGCGTGCCATGGCGGCAGATGTGAACACCATGATGAACCGGATGTGGGACAATATTCTGGAGACGACGAACGAGCTGCCGGAGGATTTTGACGAGCACAAGGTTGCGAGCTGGCAGGAAGACCGGCACGCACCGGACTACTACATCGTGAAACGCCTGCAGGAAGGGGACAGCACCCGCGTGCAGATCGTTCTCGACAAGGGAACTGGCACGCAGTACATGGAGCGTTGGGGCATGCTCTCCAACGGATCGTATTACCTTCTGCGCACCGCGATGGATTCGATCCGCGCGAACGCGATGATCGCCAACCGTTTCATTCTCCTCGTGGGCGGGAGCGTCATCCTTCTGGGACTTTTCGTCGCGATGCTCCTCTCCAGGCGGATCACCCGTCCGATCATCCGGATGACTGAGCTCTCCAGGAAAATGAGAACGCTTGATTTCTCGGCAAAATACGAAGGAAATGACCGGAACGAAATCCAGATTCTCGGCGAGAACATGAATGACCTTTCGGAGACGCTGGAAGAGACCATCTCCAAGCTGAAAAATGCCAACGCCAGGCTCCAGCAGGACATCGAGCACCGCGACAAGACGGAGGCGATGCAGCGGGAGTTTATTTCCAATGTGACGCATGAACTGAAAACACCGATTGCGCTCATTCAGGGCTATGCGGAGGGCCTTCAGGACGGAATGGCGGACGATCCGAAGGACCGCGATTATTACTGCGGCGTCATTGTGGACGAGGCAGGCAAGATGAACCACATGGTTCAGCAGTTTCTGTCACTGACGCATCTGGAATTCGGGCAGAATAACGAGCTGAATTATGAGAACTTCGACATCACGGAGCTGGTGCGCAACTACATCCGGACCGGCGGCCTTCTTGCGAAGGAGCGCGGGATTCAGGTGAAGATGGAAAACAGCGGGCCGATTTATGTCTGGGCGGACCAGTTTTATGCGGAGGAAGTGTTTCAGAATTACTTTACCAATGCAGTGAATCACTGTGATGGTGAGAAAATCATTGACATACGATTTAAACAAAAGGAAAATAAAGTCCGGATCGGTGTATTTAATACCGGTGCCCCGATTCCGGAGGAATCCATTCCGAGAATCTGGGAGAAATTCTATAAAGTAGATAAGGCGAGAACGAGGGCATACGGAGGGTCCGGCGTCGGACTTTCCATTGTCAAGGCGATCATGGAGCTGATTCATCAGGACTACGGCGTCTGCAATTATGACAACGGCGTGGAGTTCTGGTTCGAACTGGAGAACAAATGAGTACTGCGGTCATTGATTACGGAGCGGGCAACATCCGGAGCGTGGAGAATGCCATGAAGGCACTGGGAGAGAGGGCTCTTCTGACGAGCGATCCCGGAGACATTCTGGCCGCGGATCACGTGATTCTTCCGGGGGTCGGGGCCTTCGGCGATGCCATGGCCTGCATCCGGGCAAGAGGGCTGGAGACGGTGATCCGGAAGGTCTGTGAGAGCGGTGTTCCGTTTCTCGGAATCTGCCTGGGACTTCAGATCCTGTTCGAGGAGAGCGAAGAAAGTCCCGGGGTAACGGGGCTCTCCATTCTGCCCGGAAGGGTGGTCCGCTTTCCTGCGGGATGTCCGGATGTCTTCCGGAGAGAGAACGGCTTTCCCGGGGCTTCCCTGAAGGTGCCGGAGATCGGCTGGAACGCGCTTTCCTATCCGGACCCCTCTGTGTCAGAGCCGGGACGGCTTTTTGACGGTATTCCGGAAGGGTCCTATGTCTATTATGTACATTCCTATTATCTGCGGGCCGCGGATGCTTCGATGGTGAAGGCGAGGTCGGATTACGGAGTCTCCTTTGACGCAAGCGTGGAGAAGGGGAATGTCTTTGCCTGCCAGTTTCATCCGGAAAAATCGGAGAAGGTGGGCATGCGGATTCTGAAGAACTTCCTGGAGGTGCGGTGAGATGCTGGCAAAGAGAATCATCCCCTGCCTGGATGTCAAGGATGGCAGGGTGGTCAAGGGCGTCAATTTCGTGCAGCTCCGGGATGCCGGAGATCCGGTGGAAGCGGGAGAAGCGTATTCCGCAGCCGGTGCGGATGAGCTCGTCTTTCTGGACATCACGGCGACGAGTGACGCGAGGAACACCGTGACCGGGATGGTGCGGCGCGTGGCGGAGCGGGTGTTCATTCCGTTTACGGTGGGAGGAGGAATCCGGACCACAGAGGACATGAAGGCGATTCTACGCGAGGGAGCGGACAAGATTTCGGTCAATTCGGCGGCGATCCGGCGCCCGGAGCTCATAACGGAGGGCGCGGAGAAATTCGGAAGCCAGTGCATCACGGTCGCCATTGATGCAAGGCGGCGCGTTCCGGAGGGAAGACCCTGGGAGCCGGAAGACGGCTGGACCGTCTATGCGGCGGGCGGCCGGGTGGATACCGGACTGGACGCCCTTGACTGGGCGAAGAAGGCAGAGGCCCTCGGAGCGGGTGAGATTCTTCTTACGAGCATGGACTGCGACGGAACCAAGGCGGGCTATGACATTCCGCTGACCCGGATGGTCTCGGAGGCAGTCGGAATTCCCGTGGTCGCTTCCGGCGGAGCGGGAACGAAGGAGCATTTTCTGGAGGCTCTGACGAAGGGCGGCGCGGACGCGGCGCTGGCGGCGTCACTGTTTCACTTCAGAGAGCTGGAAATTTCCGGGGTAAAGCAGTACCTTCGGGAGAACGGCGTCTGCATCCGGATGTGAAGAACAAAGTTTGAAAGTGACATCGATATGTCACTTTCAAACAGCAGCATCGGTGCTGACGCACCGGCTGCCACATTCGGCAAAACCGCATTCGCGGATTTTGCCTCAGTGAGGTATAAGTTTGAGAGTGACATTGATATGTCGCTTTCAAACTGCAGCATCGGTGATGATGCACCGGCTTCCGCATTCGGCAAAGCCGTCTTCACGGATTTTGCCTCAGCGAGGTATAGATATGGGAGGAAGATACAACATGGATGATTCGATGATTCGCAATGAAATCTGCGGCGACGCACAGCCGAAGCTGGTTCTGCATTTTTTTGAAGAGATCTGTAAAATTCCGCACGGATCCTTTCACGTACAGGAGTTAAGCGACTGGCTGGTGTCCTACGCCAGAGAGAAGAAACTGAAGCACACGCAGGATGAGGCGGGCAATGTCATCATCTGGAAGGATGCAACGAAGGGAGCGGCCAGTGATCGTCCGGTCATTCTGCAGGGCCACATCGACATGGTTCTGGAGAAAACCGAGGACTGCCCGCTGGATCTTCTGAAGCAGCACATTCAGCTGAAGAGGGACGGAGATACCCTCTATGCGGAGGGAACCACGCTCGGCGGCGATGACGGCATTGCGGTCGCCATGATGCTGGCGCTTCTGGAGGACGACACCATCCCGCATCCTCCGCTGGAGTGTGTGTTCACGGTGAACGAGGAGGTCGGCCTTCTCGGAGCGAACGTTCTGGATGTTTCCGGACTCAAGGGACGCCGCATGATCAATCTGGACTCCGAGGACGAGGGAATCTTCACGGTCGGCTGCGCAGGCGGCGCGGAGGAGCACTGCACGTTCCCGGTGGAACGCAAGGAACACTGCGGCATGATCCTGCAGATTGCGATCAGCGGCCTTCTCGGCGGTCATTCCGGCGGCTGCATCAATATGGGACGTGCCAATGCCGATCTTCTGATGGGACGTGTTCTCTACAAGCTTGCAGGCAAGATGACGGTCCGGCTTCTCTCCATTGAGGGAGGCTCCAAGGACAACGCCATTCCGAGAAGCTGCAGCGCGAGAGTCCTTCTGGATGCGGACGCGGATCAGAAGGCGGTTCTCCACATCGTGGAGAAGCTGATGAATCAGATCTCGGAGGAATACCGCCTGACGGACAGCGGAATCACCTGGAGCACAGGCTGGGAGGACGCGACCGAAATCCCGGCGCTTGTCATGACGAAGGCGGATACCAGACGCATCATTGATTTCCTGATGCTGACGCCGAACGGCCTGATTGAGAACGATCCGGTGGACCGCGATCTCCCGCAGACTTCGCTGAACCTTGGCATTCTGAATTCCTCGGAGGACAAGGTGACGGCAGTCTATCTCGTCCGTTCGAGCGTCAATTCCCAGAAGAAATACCTGCAGAAGAAGGTGGAAACCCTGGTGGAGCTCCTCGGCGGATCCACGGAGGTCAAAGGAGCGTATCCCGCGTGGGAGCGGGCGGCCTCGTCGCCTCTCTGCGATGAGCTGTCTGCTATTTATGAGCGGCAGACCGGCAAAAAGCCTGTCATCGCCGTCATTCACGGCGGCCTTGAGTGCGGACTCCTTGCGGCAGAGATCGAAGGCCTTGACTGCGTCTCCATCGGACCGGATATGGAGGGAATCCACACACCAGATGAGAAGCTTTCCATTGCTTCCACGGAGAGAACCTGGCAGTTCCTTCTGGAAGCACTGAGGACGATGTAAAGGCTGCGGCACATCCGCCCGAAGTCTGTGGACAATATCCGGACAGCACAAAGGCGCAGAGGAATGCGCCGGTGTCTGCCCGAAGCGGGAAGTCGGCTGCCGTCCGCCGGAGGGTGTGGCGGCGTGTGGAGGATACAGGGAAGAATACGGCATGGCAGGAATCACGAATGACTGGCTTCCGGCTCTTCAGGGAGAGTTCCGGAAGCCCTACTACAAAGAGCTGTACACATTTGTCAGCAAAGAGTATCAGACCAGAACAATCTATCCGCCGGCGCAGGATATTTTCAATGCCCTGCATCTGACGCCTCTTGCGAAGGTGAAGGTGGTGATTCTGGGGCAGGACCCTTATCATGAGCCGGAACAGGCGCACGGACTGTGTTTTTCCGTTCTGCCGCAGCAGAAGGACATTCCGCCTTCTCTTGTCAATATTTACCGGGAGCTTCATGATGACGTCGGCTGCCACATGCCCAACAACGGTTATCTCGTTCACTGGGCCGACCAGGGGATCCTGATGCTGAACACGGTTCTTACCGTGCGGGCCCATGCGGCGAACTCTCATCACGGGAAGGGATGGGAGCAGTTCACGGACGCGATTCTGAAGGCAGTGAACGAGCAGGACCGCCCGATTGTCTACATGCTGTGGGGCTCCCAGGCACAGGCGAAGATCCCGATGCTGACGAACCCGAAGCACCTGATTCTGACCGCTCCGCACCCGAGTCCTTTGTCTGCCTACCGCGGCTTTTTCGGCTGCCGTCATTTCTCCAAATGCAACCGCTTTCTGGAGGAGCACGGGGAGACGCCGATTGACTGGCAGATTCCGGATGTGGACAACACCTGAAGTTTCCACGCAGAATGGGATCGGAGAAGACGATCAAAGGAACTGCCGCACAAGGAGACGGCCGTGCATGATGCAGGACAGGCGGCGGGAAGAAAGAGGAGAATATGAAAAAAACACCGTTTATTACCAGAGAAAAAGCGCAGGAAATCATCAAGGACCATCCGACGCCGTTTCATATCTATGACGAGAAGGGAATCCGCGAGAACTGCCGGGCTGTGAAGGAAGCATTTGCCTGGAATCCTGGTTTTTGCGAGTATTTTGCCGTCAAGGCGACCCCGAATCCGTATCTGATGCGGATCATGCAGGACTACGGTTTCGGTTTTGACTGCTCCTCCGAGGCGGAGCTCGTTCTCTCGGACGCAGTCGGCGCAGCGGGGGACAAGATCATGTTTTCCTCGAATGAGACGCCGGACCGCGAGTATGTCCTTGCAAGGAAGCTGGGCGCGATTATCAACCTGGACGACATCACGCATATCAGGACGCTGGAGAAGCTGTTCGGCGACACGTTCCCGGAGACGATGAGCTGCCGCTTCAACCCGGGCGGAATTTTCCAGATGAGCAACGGCATCATGGACAATCCAGGGGATTCCAAGTACGGCATGACGAAGAAACAGCTTTTTGACGCATACGCGCAGCTGAAGGCGCACGGCGTGAAGCATTTCGGAATCCATGCGTTCCTTGCCTCCAACACGGTCACCAACGAGTATTATCCGAAGCTTGCCGGGGAGCTGTTCCGGATTGCGGCAGAGGCGCATGAGAAGCTCGGCATTCACTTTGCCTTCATCAACCTGTCCGGCGGCGTCGGTGTCGCCTACCGTCCGGAGGAGACGCCCAATGATATCCGGGCAATCGGTGAGGGCGTTCACCGGGTCTATGACGAGATTCTGGTTCCCGCCGGAATGGGAGACTGCGCGATCTATACTGAGATGGGCCGTTTCATGATGGCTCCTTACGGCGCGCTGGTGACCACTGCCATCCATGAGAAGCACATTTACAAGGAGTACATCGGCGTGGACGCCTGCGCGGCAAACCTGATGCGGCCTGCCATGTACGGCGCATACCATCACATCACGGTACTCGGCAAGGAAGAAGCGCCGTGTGACCACACCTACGATGTGGTCGGATCCCTGTGCGAGAACAATGACAAGTTCGCAGTGGACCGGGAGCTTCCGAAGATTGACATGGGCGACATTCTGTACATCCATGACACCGGAGCGCATGGCTTCTCCATGGGATACAACTACAATGGGCGGCTCTGGAGTGCGGAGCTCCTTCTTCAGGAGGACGGATCGGTCCGGGAAATCCGCCGTGCGGAGACGCTGAAAGATTATTTTGCAACTTTTGATCAGACGGAGTTTGCACCGAAGCTCTGCAGATGATATACTAAAACAGTTCGCTGTGTCTGCCGCGGATTTTCGGGAAGAAAGCTGCCGCGCGCCGGTCCTTTGCACAGGGGCTTGGCAGGAAGCGCAGACGGAGGCAGTGAACTGTTTTTATGCCGGAGTGGCGGAATGGTAGACGCGACAGACTCAAAATCTGTTTTTCGCAAGAGAGTGAGGGTTCGAGTCCCTTCTCCGGCAGATAACGGGACCCGGGAATCTCTGGAAACGGAGATCCCGGGGCTTTTTTGTAATTGAACGGCGGCATCGGTGCTGACGCTCCGGCTGCCACAGCGAGGGATGAGAATGGAACGGGCAGAGGCACAGATTATTTTCTTTGAGGAAAATCAGGATCCGCGGCAGATGGTGCTGGACGGCGAGGACATCATCGGCGGAGGAGATCATGTGGAGCGGACGGAGGGAAGGCTGATGCTGGACTATCCGTTTCTTGCCGGGCAGCAGGGGCGATTCTTTCAGGAGGATGGTCACTGGTTTTACGAGAATCAGTCGGAGGAGGGCTTTACCTCCGCGGCAGGGACGATTCTTCGAAGGGGAGAGCGCCAGCAGCTGAAGGATTTCAGCGTCATCCGCATTGCCAATGACAAGATGCTGACGATCCTGTTCCGTGAGAATGCGGCGGTTTCCGCGGAGTGGAAGAGCATCGGTCTCGACAGCTCGCTGGATCACAGCGTGAAGATCGTGGATGCCACGGATGAGGGCAAGCCCGAAGAGGAGCAGGACAGTCTGATCCTCTGCCTGGAGAACGGGCGCTGGAACATTCAGGAGCTCCATTCCAATCAGATTTATCTCAACGGAGAACGGATTACGCAGCCGGTGAAGCTCCGGATCGACAGTGTTCTGGCGGTCGGCGACACTCTGTTTTTCTTTGAGGGTTCCCGGCTGATTTACAACGTCCCGGAGGCGGAGACTGCACCTCTGTCGATTTTCATCGATGAGCGGGCGGTTCATTCGCATTTCCGCAGACAGGTCCTTCTGAAGGACATTTATCTGGAAATCGAGCCGGGCAATATGGTGCTGATCCTGGGCGGGTCCGGTGCCGGGAAAACGACCTTTGTCAACGCGGTGACCGGCTACGAGAAGGCAAGAGCGCAGATCCGGAGCGGCAGGGTCGATTTCTACCGGGACTACAAGGATATCAAATATCAGATCGGTTTCGTTCCGCAGGCGGATCTTCTGCGCGGCGACGACACGGTAGCGGCAACGCTGATGAATGCGGCGCAGATGCGGCTTCCTTCGGGTGTGAGCGAGAGCGAACGGGAGAAGAAGTTCCAAAATACGCTCGCGCTGTTCGGTCTGGAGGAATTCGCGGGCTCACCGGTGTCCAAACTCTCCGGAGGCCAGAGAAAACGACTCTCCATCTGTGTGGAGTACATATCGGACCCGTCGCTGTTCATTCTGGACGAGCCGGATTCCGGACTGGACGGCGTGATGGCGAGGGAGCTGATGGAGCGCCTCAAGACCATTTCCCGTGAGGGCAAAATCGTCATGGTGATCACGCATCAGCCTGACCGCGCGGCCGATCTGTTCGACAAGGTGATCGTTCTTGCCAAGGGCGGAGAGCAGAGAGTCGGACAGCTTGCCTTTTACGGAACCGTTCCGCAGTGCAGGGCGTTCTTTGGCGTGAACACGATGGAACAGGTCGTGAAATCCGTCAATGCGGTATCCGAAGGAGGCCTTGGCGAGGCGGATTATTTCATCGCAAAATACCGGAAGATTTCCGAAGAGAGGGAAAAGGACAGAGCCTGG
This sequence comes from bacterium, assembly GCA_963655255.1. Lineage (GTDB taxonomy): Bacteria > Bacillota > Clostridia > Lachnospirales > Lachnospiraceae > CAG-791. The sequence goes on along the minus strand of CAVKEB010000005.1, from coordinate 15,212 downwards.
GAGGAGTTGGAGAGGGTAAGCTCCGGGAAAAATCCGGCCCCGGAAAAGAGCGGGCAGAAAAGCGCGCAGATTCCGTCTCCGGAGGACACAGACAGCCAAGAGAAGAAGCAGGGGAAAAGCCTGTTCTCCCGGGGAAATGGAACAGGCGAAAGTCTTCATTCAGAGGAAGAGAGAAAGAACGGAGAAACGGACCAGGCAGCCGGGAAGACTCCGAAACGGACGTTCCGGAGGAGAGGAAAGGACGGCCGCGCGGGGGACTATGCGCATACCGGCCGCGTCGGGCAGGTCGGCATCTATCTGGGAAAACTCTTCCGGCTGTTTTTCTATGAGAAAAACTGGAAGGTGCTCCTCATGTCGGCGCTCATCGCCTTCCTTGTCAGCAAGGTGGTCGGCCTCAACATGTTCAAGTCGATGGAGGGAGCGAAGATCGGCGCGCTGGCGTTTGCCTGCGTGTGCATCTGGAACGGATTCTTCAATTCCATCCAGATGGTCTGCAAGGAGCGCGATATTCTGAAAAGAGAGCACCGCGCGGGACTCCACATTTCGGCCTATATGACGGCACAGGTCCTGTTCCAGGCGATCATCTGTGCCCTGCAGGTCGCGATTGCCATGCTGATTTATCATTCGCAGGGGCTTGTCTTCCCGGAGCAGGGGGTCCTCATCCGCAGCTCTTCGATGCTGGACATCTCGGTTACGCTGTTTCTGATTACGTTTTCCGCGGATATGCTGGCCCTGATGGTGTCCTGCCTTGTCCGCACGACCACGGCGGCGATGACGATCGTTCCGTTCCTCCTGATGATTCAGATGCTGTTCGCGGATGTCGCGTTCCCGCTGCACGGCAGGGTCGCGAAGCTTGCGGACGTCACGATTGCCAAATGGGGAATCCGCGCCATCTGCGCGCAGGCGGATTTCAATTCCCTGCCGTCCAATTCCGCATGGAATCAGTTCGTGAATCTGGCGAATCAGAGCACGGACGGAAAGGCTCTCGTCAAGTGGATGCGGGCGGAAGGCCTCTCGGAACAGTTCCGCTACCAGGCGGCCGCCTCCCTGATGAATCCGGCTTATGAGGCGAGCGCCTCCAATGTTTTCCTGTGCTGGGGAATCATGATCCTGTTCGCCGTGCTCTACATTGCGATCGGTGCGTTTGCGCTGGAATTCATTGATCACGATCGCAGATAAACAGGGAAAAACAGGGAAGATAAATAAAAAGATAAAGATAGACAAATGAAATAAGGCAGATAAATATAATAGGTTCCGATCCTGGCTGGATATCCATTGACTTTTGTTCATAATAGAACTAATATTAGTTCTGCTTTGAACTAACCGGCTGCAGTACTGCCTGCATGGATGCTCCGTTTTTTCCGGAAGTTTTTTCTGGCAGACGCCGGGCCGTACTGCACCTGAAATGAAATCCTGAAGGAGGATCTGAAATGTCTGTCTGGATTACACTGCTCGTTACGTTTCTTGCCGGAATGGGAGCCGGCCTCGGAACCGGTTTTGCCGGAATGAGTGCGGTGGCGGTCATCGGCCCCATGCTGATGACCTTCCTGCACGTGGACCCGTATCTGGCGATCGGAATCGGACTTGCGTCGGATGTTCTCGCGAGTGCGGTTTCTGCCTGGACCTATGGGAAGAACAAGAACCTGGATGTGAGAAACGGCCTGATCATGATGGCATCGGTCCTTCTCTTCACCGTGGTCGGAAGCTTCGCGGCAAGCTTTCTTCCGTCCGCCACGATGGGAAATTTCTCCATCTATATGACCGTCTTTCTCGGCATCAAATTCCTGGTAAAGCCGGTGACGGCAACGAAGGAGAAGATGATGGAGGTCAGCGCGAAGAAGCGCGTTGTCCAGTCACTTGTCAGCGGCATGGTCATCGGCCTCATCTGCGGCTTCGTCGGAGCGGGCGGCGGCATGATGATGCTCCTGATTCTGACCTCCGTTCTCGGGTATGAATTGAAAACTGCGGTCGGAACCAGTGTCTTTATCATGACGTTTACGGCTCTGACGGGTGCCGTGTCCCATTTTGCGCTGGGAGGCTTTCCGGACCCTGTTATTCTGGTTCTGTGCGTGTTGTTCACGCTCCTTTGGGCGAGAATCGCGGCGAAGCTTGCGAACAAGGCGGACAATGTGACGTTAAACCGGATGACGGGAGCGGTGCTTCTGGTGCTCGGAATCGCGATCCTGATTTTCAACTGGGCGGCGTGAGATGAAAGTTTGGAGGTGACATTGATATGTCACTTCCAAACAGCAGCATAGGTGCTGATGCACCGGTTTTGCCTCAGTGAGGTATTAAAATGGCAATTTCAGCAGAAGAACTGTCTCTGATTGCGAACAGCTATTCCGAGGCGGAGAAGGCCGTGATGGAGCAGTATGACATGACGGCCATTGAAGTGGATGTGATGCTGTTTCTGGCGAACAATCCGCAGTTTGACACGGCGGCCCAGATTGTGAGTGTGCGCAGAATCGCGAAGTCGCACGTCTCGATGGCGGTGTCGAAGCTGACGGCGCGGGGGTTTCTGGAAAAGCTCCGCGATGAGAAGGACCGGAAGAAAATCCATCTCCGGATCACGGAAAACGCGTCCCCCATGGTGAGGGACGCGCAGCAGTTTCAGAAAAATTTCCGCGCCTCCATTCTGAAGGGCTTTACCGAAGAGGAGAAGCATCAGATGGAAACGTTTGTTGACCGGATTGCGGAGAATATCCGGAGACTTATTGGTTGAATACTCTCGCAAAGGAACCGGACTCGGAGATCGGCTGCCCGTTCTGGAGCAGGTGATTCACATCTCCGAGAACCTGGGCGCGGAACATGGCAATGGCAGGGGTGGCATCCGGAATGCTGCCGACCTGCCTTTTTTCGCTGTTCAAAATGCAGAGAGACGTCGGCGCAAGGTAGATACTCTGCTGCAGAACCACCGGCGAGATTCCGAGAAGATAGCCGACCGCTTCGAGATTGGCACCGAGATGCGCGAAGAAGACAATCGTGGTATTGTCATCGCCGCGGGTTTTCTCCTCCTCGGCAAGATAATAGCCGTTCTTGCGGTGATAGCCGTATTCGGCAAGAATGGCGTCCAGTCCGCTCCGGAGTGCGAGAACCGCCTTCTCATAGTCCGGATTGGACTGCAGGAGCGGGTGCTTGTAGAAGTTGTCCTTGTCGAAAAACTGCGCTTCTTCGGTCCAGTACTGAGGCATGAAGTCCCACGGAACCTGCCGCACACCGGTGACGGGATCAATGATGGCATAGGAGAACTCGTGCATCCAGTCCACGATTTCGGCGGTGCGGCCCATCTTGCGGAGCGAGGGTTCGGCGGTCAGTTTGGCTCTCTCCAAAGGAGAGGAATAGAAGCGGTCCACCTTCCAGTGGGGGACGCGCAGCGAGAGAAGCTCTGCCTCTTTGAAGCCGCGCTCCGTCAGTGTGTTATGTTCATAATCCGGCTCTGCATGCCGGATGAAAATAATGCGCATGAAATGACCTCCTGAGAATGAAAACAACTGCTGCAGCTGGTCCGTATCTGATATCGCAGCGGACCCTATATGCAATATGCAGCTCTGTATAACTTATGGCAACGGTTCGGGACATTCCGGATTTTCCCGTTTTCCCGCGAAAATCCATGATGCCGCCGGCCGGGCGTCTTCGGAACCTGTCCGTTTCTTCTCCTTGGAAGGGGCGATGCCCGGCACGGAATTCATCATATCATATTCAGGGATTTCATGGTAAACTGAAAGGCATCGAACATGGATTCGAAGGAAGGACGGCAGGGGGATGATCGCATCACTGACGGGAACGGTAGAGAGCTGCTCCGATACCGGCGCGGTACTGAATGTCAATGGAATCGGATTTGAAGTGAATATGAGCGCGGAAGGGATCCGGGAGCTTTCCTCCCTGAGTGCGGATGAGCTGGTTCATGTTCATACCTATATGAGTTTCGGAAGAGAGGGAGATGTGACGCTGTTCGGCTTTCTGTCCGCCGAGGAGCTTGGCCTGTTCAAAAAGCTGATCACGGTCAGCGGCATCGGCCCGAAGGGAGCGCTGGCGCTGCTCTCCTCCCTGAGTGTGGATGATCTGGTGTTCGCGATTCTGTCCGGAGACGCGAAGACGATTTCGCGTGCGCCCGGCATCGGGAAGAAGACCGCGGAGCGCGTGGTGCTGGACCTTCGGGATAAGCTGGAACTGACTTCCGGGGATGCGGACACGGCGTTTGCCGCGGACGCAGGGAGCGCGGAGGAGAAGGCCGGGAGCGGTGCCGCGGAAGAGGCGGCGGAGGCACTGACGGCGCTCGGCTACGCGAGAGCGGAGGCCCTGAAGGCCGTGCGGAAGGCAGGAAGCGAGGAAGGCGCAGATCCTTCCGATGTGCAGGCGCTTCTCAGCGGAGCGCTGCGGTATCTGGGATAACAGGACAAGTGTTTTTCGTTCATCATAGAAGAGGGCAGAGAAGATGAGAAGCTATCTGATCAAGGACACTACACTGCAGGAGCGGCTGGAAATCGTGCGGACCTGGGAAGAGGCCGAAGGATGCGAGAGCAGCGGAATGGATCTTACGGAGTTTTATTCGGACTACATCAGCGGGCGGAAGGAGATTGCGGAGATCAACGCGGCTTTCCGGACGGCCTATGTGGTGGAGACGCCGGAGGACGACGGCAAGGGCTGCGGAATGGGAACCCGCAGGTGAGTTCTGCGGCTTTCCGGGAAGGCGGACAGCATCCGGAAATTTGACTGGGACGCCTGCGTGGCAGGCATTTTTCGCCGAGCCAGGGAACTTCGGCGAGGCAGAGATATCTGGGAAGGTAAGTGACGTTTGGAAAAGAGAATGATTACAACCAGCTTCACGAAGGAGGACGAGAAGATCGAAGGGTCTCTTCGTCCGAAGAAGCTGAAGGATTATATCGGGCAGACGAAGATCAAGGACAGCGTGAGCGTCGCCATTGAGGCGGCGAAGCAGCGGCAGGAGCCGCTGGACCACATCCTGTTCTACGGACCTCCGGGGCTGGGGAAAACCACGCTCGCACAGATTCTGGCCAATGAGATGGGCGTGCACATCAAGATCACGAGCGGCCCCGCCATTGAGAAGCCAGGCGAGATGGCGGCGATTCTGAATGGCCTGAAGGCCGGGGACATCCTGTTCGTGGATGAGATTCACCGCCTGAACAAGCAGGTGGAGGAGGTTTTGTACCCCGCGATGGAGGATTTTGCCATCGACATCATGATCGGAAAGGGAGCCGCGGCAAAGTCAATCCGCCTGGAGCTTCCGAAGTTTACGCTGGTCGGGGCAACGACAAGGGCGGGACTTCTGTCGGCGCCTCTCCGCGACCGCTTCGGCATGATCCAGCGGCTGGAGTTCTATCAGGTGGAGGAATTGAAGCAGATTATTCTGAACTCCGCGGCAAAGCTCGGCGTATCCGTGGAGGAGCAGGGAGCCGTTGAGATGGCGAAGCGCTCGCGCGGAACGCCGCGCCTTGCCAACCGCATCTTAAAGCGCGTGCGGGACTATGCACAGGTCCGCTTTGACGGCGTTGTGACGGAGGAAGTGGCCAGAACGGCGCTGGATCTGATGGATGTTGATCCCATGGGACTCGACCGGAGCGACCGCCGGATTCTGCTGACGCTGATTCAGAATTTCGGAGGAGGTCCGGCTGGGCTGGATACGCTGGCTGCGGCGATCGGTGAGGATGCGGGCACCATCGAGGACGTGGTGGAGCCGTATCTTCTGCAGAACGGCCTTCTGAACCGGACACCGCGCGGACGGGTCGCCACGAAGGCCGCGTATGAGCATCTGGGGCTTGCCTGGCCGGAAGAGGAGACGTGAGCCTCTGGACAACCGCATGGAAGTTCAGTACAATAAAAGCGTTGTCCGGCGACAGGAGGAGCAGAAGGTCTGTCCTTTTGGCCGGGATACGGGAATCATGGAACACGAAACGCCGGGGACCGAACGTTCCCGGGAAGTGAGAGCCGCGGGAGATGCCGCGGCAGGAGTGAGGTTTGAATGAGATCGCCGATGCGATCGCATTCAAACACGAATTGGTGCCGCTGAGCGGCCCCAATTTCGATGATCCCATCGGAGAAAGCCCATTCGGGCATTTCTCCTCGGGGTGCCGCAAAAAACACGGTACAGAAAGGAAACAATGGCTGCGAAGACGGATGCGGAAGTAATTATTGACGGAAAGGTCTATACCCTCTCTGGTTATGAGAGTGAGGAATATCTGCAGAAGATTGCGTCATACCTGAACGGAAAGATCGCAGAGTTCCGCAAGAATGAGAACTACAACAAGCTGAATCCGGATTTCAAGAATATCCTGATGCAGATCAACATCGCGGATGACTATTTCCGCACACAGCGTGAGATGGACGACCTGAAGGCGGACGGCTCCACGAGGGAGAAGGATCTGTACGATCTGAAGCATGAACTGATCGCGACGCAGATGAAGCTCGAGGCGACCGAGAAGAATCTGAAGGAAGTGCGCGCGGAAAATGATGAGAATGCGAAGAAGATCATCCGTCTGGAGACAGAGCTGAAGACCAGACAGGAGCATTCCGGCAAGAACTAAGTGACGGCTGAGCTTCCGGGGTTCCGGATAGAAGCTGTGGTTCCGGGAGATTAATTTTGAGGCAGCGATTCCGCACATATCCCGAATTTTCTTGCGGAAATTCCGGATATGTGCGAAACAACAGATAAAAGAAAAGCGGCGGAGGGAGAATCCGGCGCTTTTTCTGTGTGAAGGAAAATCCGATGAAGGGAAACGTCAGGAAAAAAGTGGAGCTCCTTGCTCCGGCGGGCGGAATGGAGGCATTCCGTGGAGCGCTGAATGCCGGTGCGGACGCGGTTTATCTGGCAGGGCAGCAGTTCGGCGCGAGAGCCTACGCCGGGAATTTTACCGAGGAGGAGCTGGGAGAGGTTCTGGAGCGGGCGCATCTGTTCGGCGTCCGGATCTACCTTACGGTCAATACGCTGACAAGGCAGAGCGAGCTTCCACTCCTTACGGCCTTCGTGCAGCGGCTTGCAGAGAAGAAACTGGACGGTGTGATCGTACAGGACCTCGGCGTCGCGGCGTCGATCCGGAGAGTCTGTCCGGAAGTGGAGCTGCACGCGAGCACCCAGATGTCGGTGACGGGACGCGAGGCGGTCCGTTTTCTGAAGGAGCAGGGCTTCGTCCGCGTGGTTCCGGCAAGAGAGCTCTCACTCGAAGAAATCCGCCTTCTCAAACAGGAGAACATCGAAGTGGAGAGCTTCATCCACGGGGCGATGTGCTATTCCTATTCCGGGCGGTGCCTGATGTCGAGCTTTCTCGGCGGACGGAGCGGCAACCGCGGGCGCTGTGCCGGAACCTGCCGCCTTCCCTATGAGGTGCTGGATGAGAACGGGAAGCCTGCCGGAAGAGACGGTGTCTGCTATCCGATCTCGATGAAGGATATGTGCGCCGTGCAGATTCTTCCGGATCTCATCGACTGCGGCATCGATTCCTTTAAGATCGAGGGCCGCATGAAGAAGCCGGAGTACGTGGCGGGAACCGTGGCCATCTACCGGAAATATCTGGACCGCTTCTATGAGTGGGAGGAAAAGGGACGTCCCGGCACCTGGTCGGTGGACCGGGAGGATCTGGACGCGCTGAACCGTCTGTACATCCGCGCGGACCTCTGCACCGGCTATTACCGGGAGCGGAACGGCAGGAACATGGTGACCATCCATGAGCCCGGCTATCGCGGGGCCAGCCAGGAGTTTCTGGACCGGATCCGGGAGCGGTATCTGCAGGAAGACCGGAAGCTTCCGGTCCGCGGCGAAGCGTGCCTGCGCGCGGGGGAGACGTCCCGGATGACGGTTTCCGTCGGAGAGATTTCCTGTACAGCGGAAGGGGCCGCCGTGCAGGAAGCGAGAAGCCGCGCCCTGACGGAGGAAGAGATCCGGGGAAAGCTTAGCAGAGCGGGAGGGTCTCCTTTTACCTTCGAGAGCCTTCAGGTGTACACGGACGGCAGAGCCTTCGCGCCGGTCTCGGCACTCGGCGATCTCCGGAGAAAAGCACTGGAGGGACTCACAAAAAAGCTGCTGGAGGGTAGAGAAAGGCTGGAAGAAAGTCTGCAGAAGGGAAGCACACAGGAAAAATCCGGGCAGGAGAAAAAGTCGGCACCGGGAGCTTTTCTTCGGGAGAAAGAAACGCAGCAGGAAGGAACTGCCGCAGAACCCTGCCGGAACGAACCGGCGGATCCTTCCAGAGAGATGCCTTTGAAGAAAAGGCCGCTCCCTTCTGCGTTTTATATGGTAAGAACGGCACGGCAGGCAGGCGCGGTGCTCGCCTGGCTGGAAGAACACCCGGACAATTGCAGGGAGGAACTTCCGGATCCTGCGTCCGAAGGCAGGACGGAAACGTCCGCCAGCAGAAACGGGCAGGGAGAATCCGGCGAGGCTCCTCACCGTGAAACCGTGAAGCCTTCTGCGGCACTGATTCTGGACGGCGGGCTTCTCGGGGAGAGCGCTTCGGCCAAGAGGGAACGAGCCGGTCTTCTTCGCACGGCAGGAGAGCGGAACATTCCGGTTTATGCGGCGCTTCCGTATATTTTCCGGGAGAGCGACCGGGCATGGATTTCCCGTTTTTATGAAGAAAATTCGGAGAATTTTTACGGATTTGTTACGAGAAATCCCGAAGAGGTGGAATTTCTCCGGGAGAAAGAGTATGATAAAACGGTTCTTGCGGACAGTATGCTCTATGTCTGGAACGAAGAGAGCGAAAAGATCCTCGGCAGATTCTGCCAGGGAATGGTTCTTCCGCAGGAGCTGGACCGGCGCGAAATGGCCGGGACATTCCAGGGCCGCCTGTCCGACAAGATCCTGATGGTCTATGGCCGGGTGCCTCTGATGATGACGGCGAACTGCGTGCGGAAGACGGAAGGAAGATGCCTCCGCACAGGAAAGAATGCCTCCCAGGGTGCGGCGCAGGACGGATCGGAATTCTGGTTTCTGAAGGACCGCACGGGAGCGCGGTTCCCGGCAGCGGCAGTGTGTTCTCACTGTCAGAACATTATTTACAACAGCGTGCCGACTTCTCTTCATCACTTCATGGAGGATGAGCTTGTCAGAAGGTGCGGCGCGGTTCTCTTCAGTTTTACGACGGAACGTGATAAAGAAGTCCGGGAGGTCCTTTCTCTTTTTGAAAAGAGGAGAAAGATGCTCCGGAGAGCTCCGGAAGAACTTTCCCGGAAAGCGGGGAAGAAGCCGTCCGGCGCGGAGCCGGCGTACACGAATGGTCACTACAGGAAGGGTGCAGTTTAATTTTTCATGCGGACTTATATCCTGGCATTAACCAAATACGGCATTGTTGCCGTCATGATTGCATACACCATACTGTCTTTTTATCTTCTTCTGCAGAAGGACCCGAAGAAAATCCGGTTTCTCACACTGATTGAGAACGGCCTGATCCTTCTGTTCCAGCTGATCAGCTATTTTACGCTGTATGTGGCACTCGGAGAGGGCAGGTACATGCTGTTCGCCTTGCTGGTGATGGGAGCGTTTTTTGCGATTTTCCTCTTGTACCGGACGCTCTATTACCATGCCAACATGCCGCTGTTCAACAACATGTGCCTGCTGCTGTCCGTCGGACTCGTGATTCAGTCGCGTCTGTCCTTCAGCAATGCCGTGCATCAGATGATGATCGCCTCCATGGGACTTCTGATCGCCTTCGTGGTGCCCCTGTTCCGGAGAAAATTCTACCTGCTGAAAACGCCGCGCTACATGTACGGCATCGTCGGCATTCTGATTCTGGCCGTGGTCATGCTCCTCGGAGCGACGACCCTCGGAGCGAACATCACCTATACCATTGCAGGCGTCACCTTCCAGCCTTCGGAGTTCGTCAAAATCATCTATATCTTGTTCCTTGCCAGCACGCTGAAGGATGTGCGGGACTTTAAGGAGTTCCTGATCGTTGCGGTTTTCGCGGCGGCGCATGTGCTGGTCCTTGTCGGATCCAAGGATCTTGGCTCCGGCCTTATTTTCTTCGTGGTATTTCTGTTCATGGCCTTCCTCGCGACGGGAGAGTGGATTGTGCTCGCGGGAGGAATGGGACTCGGCTTTGTGGGTGCGGTCGGATGCTATTTCATGTTCTCGCATATCCGGGAGCGCGTGCAGGCGTTTGTGGATCCCTGGAGCCTCATTGATTCCATCGGTTATCAGATCACGCAGTCTCTGTTCGCCATCGGAGCGGGCGGCCTGTGGGGCGTCGGCCTCGGACAGGGAACGCCGTCGGATGTCCCGTTTGTCGAGTCGGACTTTGTCTTTGCGGCAGTGTGCGAGGAGCTCGGGCAGATTGTCGGTGTGTGCATCATTCTCGTCGGCATCAGCTGCTTCCTTGTCATGCTGGGCCTTGCGTCGAGCTTTGCGGACCGCTTCTACCGGCTGATGGCCTACGGCGCCGCGATCTGCTATGTATTCCAGATGTTCCTGACCCTGGGCGGCCAGACGAAGTTCATCCCGCTGACCGGTGTGACGCTTCCGTTCATCAGCTACGGAGGAAGCTCGATTCTGTCCACTCTGATCATCTTTACCCTGGTGGAGGTGATGTGCATTCTGCGCGGAGAGAAGATCGAGGAAGTACAGAAACGCAGGATGCGGCTGAAGCAGAGAGATGCGGCCTACAGGAGCCGCTACAGCGGAAACGATTACCGGAGAGTCCGGGAGACCGGATACGTTTCCTCGTCCGAACGAAGAAGAGCCGGAGAATCTTCCGGATACCGGCGCAGCACCTATGCCGAAACGGGACGGCGCTATGCTCCGGAGAGGCCGGAGGAAGAGACGTACGGAAGGAAGAGCCGGAGCAGCTATTCTCTTCGCGGAGATTCTTATTCCCGCGGGGAGAATCGCTACGAGGATCGTTATGAAAGGCCTCAGTCCATGCGCCGCGCGTCGGGAGATTTGATGCGCCCGCAGACGGGCAGATACGCCTCTTCAGGGGCGGAAAGGCGCACTCCGGTGAGGACGCCTGGCACATTCGATAACGAGGATTTTTACGATGACTGACAGAAGATCTTATTCCAGACAGGATCCGGGTTCCCGCAGGACGTCCCTCCGCAGAGAAGAAACCGGGTGCCTGTCCGGAGAAGAGAGAAGAGCCCAGCACAAAAAGGCGGCGCTTCTCAAGGAAAAAGCACAGGTACGGCGTCAGGTATTTGTGACCGGTTCTCTGGTCAGCGTGCTGTTTGCCGCGATGATCGTCTATTTTCTGGTCTATACGAACAGCAATTCGAAGCAGCTGTTCGAGAACGATTACAATAAGCGCGAGGAGGCCCTTCTGGAGAAAAATGTCCGGGGCAAAATCTATGCCTCCACCGGAGAGGTGCTCGCGGAGACCATTCAGGACCAGGACGGAAATGATGTCCGTTCCTATCCGTATAAAAATCTGTTTTCCCATATCGTCGGCTATACCTATAAGGGCGGCAGCGGCGTGGAGCAGCTGGAGAATTACAATCTGACGCACTCCGATATTTCCCTGTCGGATCAGGCTTCCTACGACGCGGCGGGTGAGAAGTATCCGGCCGACGATGTCTATACGACCCTGGACCTTGCCCTTCAGCAGGCGGCTTCGGACGCTCTGGGGAGCAATAACGGGGCGGTGATCGTGACGGAGGTGGATACCGGCAATATTCTCTGCATGGTGTCCAAACCGGATTTTGACCCGAACAGCATTGAAGAGGACTGGGAGTCGCTCGGAGCGGATACCGATTCCGGGACCCTCGTCAACCGCGTGACGCAGGGACTGTATGCGCCGGGCTCGACATTCAAGATTTTCGACGCGATCGAGTTCATGGACGAGGATATGTCCAAGGCCAACGCATTCAGCTACAACTGCACGGGCTATGACAACAATTTTACCCTGGAGGACGGCCAGCCGATCCACTGCTACCACTGGACGGCACACGGGACGGTGGATCTGGAGAAGGCCTTTGCGAAGTCGTGCAACTGCGCCTTCGTCAATATCGGCAACAGCTTAAACCGCGACTCCTTCTGCGAGCTTCTCAACAATATGATGTTCGGCGAATCCCTTCCGTATGATCTGCCGAGCGGGACCAGCTCCTACAATCTGACGGCGGACACCTCCACGGAGGATGTGACGCAGCTGTCCATCGGCCAGGGATCCACGCTGATGACGCCGATGCATCTGAACATGATCACGGCTGCCATCGCAAACGGCGGAACGGTCCATAAGGATCAGATCATCGCCTCGGTGAAGACCGGAACCGGCACGACGCTCTCGGAGACGAAGCCGGAAGAATACCGCACGGTGATGACCGCTGAGGTCGCGGCCAAGATGCGGGAAATGATGAGGGACGTTGTCAAGGAAGGAACCGCGGCAAAGCTCAGCTCCCGCCCTTACAATCCGTGCGGCAAGACGGGATCGGCGGAGATCGTGACCGGAGAGAGCACTTCCCACGCGTGGTTTACCGGATTTGCACCGGAGGAGAACCCGAAGGTGGCGATCACGGTCATCGTCGAGGGCGCAGGAAGCGGTGGAGTTTCCGCGGTTCCGGTTGTGAGGAGCGTTTTGGATGAGTACTTCGGCTATACGCCGAAGGAGGGCGAGGACGATGATGCCAACTACATCATGGTCGGAGCGGACAGCTCATCCCAGACGGCATCGGATCCTTCGGAATCGACGGGAACGACGGTTACCCTGAACATGGATACGGACGGAGACGGCATCATGGATGCCATCGATACAAACGGAGACGGCGTTCCGGATGCCTATGATCTGGACGGCGACGGAATTCCGGAATCGACGACGAAAACGCCGAAGACAACCGCCACGGCCGGGACGGACAGCGCGGCGGGAACGGATGCCGCGGGGACAGTGGCCGGAACGGATAACACCGGAGCCGCGAATGCGGCGGGAGCCGGGACGGATACGAACACGGCGGGCGGAGCAGCGGATGTGAATGCAGGTGCAGGTCAGGCCGACGCGGACACTGCCGCCGGAACGGATAACACCGGAGCCGCCGGTGCGGCGGGAGCAGGAACGGATACGAACACGGCGGGCGGCGCAGCAGATGCGAATGCGGGCGCGGCCCAGGCCGGTGCGGCGGATGCCGCACAGGATGCTCAGGGCGCTGCGCAGCAGTAAAAAAGCGTTTTCCGGTGTGATCATGTACCATATGTGCCGGACCGCGGGAGCCGCAGGGAAGAGGATAGAAGAGAGATGTACAGTCACTGCATAGGCGGAGGAAGGCGATGCAGTTCTACCGAGATTTATATGTGAGTCCGAAGATCAGACATCCGGAACGGGTCAAGTGGCGTCTGCGTCATAACGCAGGAAGCCTTGCGCTGTATGTCATAACGCTGTGCGATGAAACGCTCTCCGAAAGGAGAGCGCTTTCGCACGGCGTTTCTTCCTCTGGAGAACAGAAGGGAGAAACGTCTCCGGGAGGGAGAATGGGGCAGCTCCTTATGTTCCGCTGCATCAACCTGCAGCAGCCCTATGAGAAGAAGCACTGTCCGATGATCATCGGGATCGCGGAGGGAAGAACAGAGGCGTTGGAGCTCGTGCGGAGAATCACGCAGGAGTGCGTGGAGAAGACCGGCGGCGCGGACCTTGTTCCTTTCCTGGCAAAGCGCGACTTGCGAATCCACCCGTACCCGGCACCGTCCGGAAAACCGGGAACGGCTTCCTCTGACGCGATGCCTGAGCGGCAGACGCCCTCCGGCGGACCGGAAACGGATCGGTGCGGGCAGTTCTGCGATGCAGAGGAACCTCTTTCCGGAAACCGTGGTTCGAATACGGAGGAGAGCATGCAGGAGAAGGGAGAGGCTTTATGACAGGAACGCTGATCCTTCTGGCTGTTCTGAAAACGATCGGCCGCATCCTTCTGTGGGTTCTCGCGGCGGTCCTGGTCCTGATCCTTCTGCTTCTGTTTGTGCCGGTCCGCTACCGCGCGGAAGTCTGCATCCGGGACAGGGAGGGCGGAGAAGCCCTGGACATCGATCGGGTGAAGGGAGCCCTGCAGGGAGAGGTACGGGTTTCCTGGCTGCTCCATCTGGTGCGGCTTACGGCTTCCTGGAAGGGAGAACCTTCCGTGAGCCTCAGGATTCTGTTCTTCCGGATTCCTCTTGGAAAACAGAAAAAGAAGGAGAAGCCGGAGAAAAAGAAGACAAAGCCTGAGCCGGAGAAAAAGAAGACAAAGCCGGACATCGGAAAAATCCGGTCTCTTCTTGAAAGCAGCGAGACGAAAGCGGCCGTTCGTGCTATTCTGGACAGGTCCGGAAGGCTCATTCGGAGCATCCTTCCGAAGAGGTGGACCCTGGAAGGAAGCGCAGGTCTTGGCGGGCCGGACGGAACCGGCATGTTGATGGAGGCGGAGGGCTTTTTGTTTCCGATTCTCTGCGGACATGTCTGGATCACACCGGAGTTTGAGAAATACAGCGCGGACCTTACCTTTTCTGCGAAGGGATCCATCCGCCTGATCCGGCTGGCTGTGACGATCGCGGTCCTTCTGGCGGACCGGAACGTCCGGAGGCTGATCCGTGCGGGAAAGAGGCTTACACTCGAAGATACCTGATGGTATCTTCTCCTGTTAGAAGTGAATCGCTTCACAATTCACTTCGCGTATCGGAGAAAGCGCCTTCGCGGATTTCTCTTCACGGCCAGGACGGTATGTTGAATTTGTAAAAAGAAAGCGGAACGGGAGGTATCAAGATGGCAGAGAAAAATCAGAATCAGGAAGGCTTGAGAAAGCGCAGCAACAGCTTTGAAAACGTCATTCATTCGCTCCTGCAGGAAGCGGGCGGCGTCCTGACGAGCAAGACCGTCGTCGGCGATCCGATTGAGGTCGGCGATACGCTCCTCATCCCGCTTTCCGACGTGACCGTCGGCGCGGCGGCGGGATCGAACAACGGATCGGACAAGAACGCCGGGATGGGCGGCTTTACCGCGAAGATGTCTCCCAGCGCCGTTCTGATCATCAAAAACGGCAACACCAAGGTCGTGAACATCAAGGATCAGAATTCGCTCTCCCGCCTCGTGGACATGGTGCCGGAGGTCGTGGACAAATTCGTTGACGCGAGGAACGCGAGGACCATGATGAGTGACGAGGAGGCGGCTTCCCGGGCCTTCCCGGAGAAAGATCACAAGACAGAGGAATAATTTTGCCTCAGAGAGGTATCAGTTTGAAAGTGACATCGATATGTCACTTTCAAACAGCAGCATCGGTGCTGACGCACCGGCTGCCGCATTCGGCAAAACCGC